>NZ_JBICJS010000097.1:0-116274 GCF_043103305.1 Pseudomonas sp. YQ_5
GTTCGAACCACGGTGCCAGGCTGTTGACGTCCAGCGCCTCGCCCCCGAACACCACGCTGCGCAGTGCCAGCGGCCGCTGCGGCTCGGCCGTGGTGGCCACCGCCATCAGTTGCTTGAACGCCGACGGGGTCTGGTTCAGCACCGTGACCTGTTCATCGGCCAGCAACTGGTAGAAGGCCTCGGGCGAGCGGCTGGTGTGCTGCGGCACGATCACCAGGCGCCCGCCATGCAGCAGGGCCCCGAAGATTTCCCACACCGAGAAGTCGAAGGCATAGGAGTGGAACAGGCTCCACACGTCGTCGCTGGCGAAGCGGAAGTCGGCGTCGGTGGCCGTGAACAGGCGCAGCACGTTGCGCTGCGGCAGCAGTACGCCCTTGGGGTTGCCGGTGGAACCGGAGGTGTAGATCACGTAGGCGAGGTTGTCCGGGCTGACCGTGACCGGCGAGCAGGCCAGCGGGTCGGCCTGGGTGCTGTCATCGTTGCTTTCCAGGCTGAGCACGCGCACGCCTGCCGGCACCGGCAGGCTGGCCAGCACCTGGGGCTGGGCCAGCAGGCGCTGCAGGCCGCTGTCTTCGATCATGTAGGCCAAACGGTCGGCCGGGTAGGCCGGGTCCAGCGGCACGTAGGCACCGCCGGCCTTGAGGATGGCGAAGATGCCGACGACCATGTCCAGCGAGCGCTCGGCAGCCAGGCCGACCAGCACGTCGGGCCCGACCCCGTCGTCGACCAGGCGCCGGGCCAGGGCGTTGGCGCGCTGGTTGAGCTGGGCATAGCTCAGGGCCTGGCCCTCGCAGGTGACAGCAATGGCATCGGGGGTGCGCTGCACCTGGGCCTCGATCCGGCTGTGCAGGGCCTGGTCGGCCGGGTGCTCGGCGGGGGCCGGGTTCCACTGGGCGAAGGTGGCTTGCTGCTCCAGGGTGCCCAGCATGTCGAGCTCGCCCAGCCGTTGCTCGGGCCCCCGGGCCATGGCCAGCAGCAGGTTCTGCCAGTGCCGGGCCATGCGTTGCACGGTGGCGTGGCTGAACTGGCTGCAGTCGTATTCCAGGCTGAAGCCAAGGCCATCGGCTGCGTATTCAAGGTCGATGCCGACCAGGCATTTGGCCTGGGCGCTGGCGGTGTCGAGGAAGTCCAGCTGCAATGGGCCCAGGGCCAGCGGGCCGCTGGCAGTCCCGGCCACGCGCCAGTTGAACAGGGCCTGGAACAACTGGGTGGGTAGCACCTGGCCGTTGTGCTGCAGCGTCTCCAGGTACAGCTCCATCGGGTAGTCGCTGTGGCTCAGGGCCGCAATAGACTGCTCGCGCAGGTTTTGCAGCAGGGTCTGCACGGATTGCTGCGGGTCGAGTTCGGCGCGGTAGATCTGGGTGCTGACGAAGAACCCTACCAGCTGCTGGGTTTCGCTGCGGTTGCGCCCGGCGCTCGGCACGCCGAGGGTGAATTGCCGCTGGCCGCTGTAGCGGCCCAGCAGCACCTGCCAGGCGGCCAGGGCGATGACGAAGGGTTGCACGCCTTGCTGCCGGCTGAGCTGCTGCAGGGCCCGGAACACCTCGGCGTCCAGCTGCAGGCCATGGTAGCGGGCACTGGTGCCCTCAGGTGGCACACCAGCGCAGCGCGGGTCGACGTCACCCGGCAACATCAACGGCTGCAGTTCGTCACCCAGCCGGCTATGCCAGTAGTGGGCAGAGGCTTTGCACGCATCGCTTTGCAGGTAAGCCTGGCGTTGCCAGATGGCGTAATCGGCATACTGGATGGCGGGCCGTTGCAGCTTGCAGGCTCCCTGGGCGGCTGCCTGCGAATAGGCGCGCAGCAGGTCCTGCAGCAGGATCGGATTGGACCAGGCGTCGGAAACGATGTGGTGCATGTTCAGCAGCAACACATGCTCGTCACCTTGTACTTTCACCAGCCGGGCCCGGATCAGGGGCGCCTTGCCGAGGTCGAACGGTGCCAGCGCATCCGCTTCGATGAGCCGCTGCAATGCATGAGGGCGTTGCGTGTCGGGCATGGCGGTCAGGTCTTCGCAGGGCATTTCGAGGCGTGCGTCGGCTTCGACGAACTGCTGCGGTATGCCCTCGACCTCGGCGAACCTGCTGCGCAGGATGTCATGGCGGTCGACCACCGCCTGCAAGGCCATGGCCAGGTGCTGGCCATGCAGTTCACCCTTCAGTGACAGTGCCCGTGGCAGGTTGTACGCCGCGCTCTGCGGGTTGAACTGCTGCAGGTACCACAGGCGCTGCTGGGCGAATGAGAGGGGGGCTGGCCCGGCGCGCTCGCGTGGTGCTATCCGGTCGGGTTCGGACGGCTCATCCTGGAGGAGGGCGAGCAAGGCGTCGTCCAGCAAGTCTTCAGCGAGCGAGTCGGCATCCAGTGATTCGTGCATGGCGGTCCCTGTGGCAGTCGAGTCGAAGGACAGCAGCATGGGGGCCGGCCTCGCCGGGGAATGGCCGCTGTCCTCTGGAGAGGTGTATGGCCAGTAAACGAGCCGCCGCACGGCAAATTTACCGGCAGGCGCAGGGGCGGGGCGGGTGGGCAGGCCCCGGCCAGGGCGGCCGACGGCCTGGCTGGGGCGAGGGATGCAGCCGGTCAGGCCGGCTGGGCTGCGGTGCGGACCTTGCCGCTGTCCATGTGTACCAGCTGGTCGGCAATATCGAAGTAGCGGTCATCGTGGGAGATGACAATGATGGTCTTGCCCAGGCGCTTGAGGTCCGGCAGCAGCTCTGTGTAGAAGATGCGGCGGAAGGTTGGGTCCTGATCGGCTGCCCACTCGTCGAACACCAGCACCGGGCGCTGCTCCAGCCAGGCGCTGATCAGTGCCAGGCGCTTGCGTTGCCCGGTGGACAGGTCGGTGGTGGTGAAGGCGCCGTCGCGTACGCTGACCTTGTGCGCGATCTCCAGGCGTTGCAGGTATTGGGTAGCATCGTCGGGAATCTGCTGGTCGCCCTGGACCACGTCGTCGAACAGGTAGTAGTCGGCGAAAATGGTGGTGAACAGTTGTCGGTAGTCATCCCGGTCAAGCACCGAGACCGGCTGACCATCCAGCAGGATGTCACCACTGTGCGGCGCATACAGGCCAAGCAGCAGCTTGATCAGCGTGGTCTTGCCACAACCGTTCTCGCCGACGATGAACACGATGTCGCCCTGGTTGATCGTGAGGTTCACCGGGCCCAGGCGAAACGGCGTGCTGCCCTCGACTGCCGGAAATGCGTACTGCACATTGCGCAGCTCCAGGCTGTCGATGGCCTGGCGGGGAGCGCCTTTGCCGTCGAGCAGCAGGTCAGGTTCGGGCGAGGAAAACTGCTCTGACAGCTCGGCAATGCGCTGGAATGCCACCTGTGCCTTGCTGACCAGCGGCAGTACGCTGACCAGATGGTCCAGTGGGCCTTTCATGTACAGCAGCACCAGCACGAAGCCGGTCATTGCCGCCTGATCGACGCTTGTCCAGGTGCTCTGCAAGGCCAGGGCCAGGCCGATGACGATGAAGAACAGCGTCGAGCCGAACGTCTTGGCCAGGATGTAGGTGTTGACTGCCTTGATCTGGATGGCGCTGATCCGCTCGCTGATCCCCTGGATGTGTCGGGTGAACATGCGATACCGGCGCGGCCGGTGTATGCGCAGCTCCTTGGCGCCCTGGGCAATTGCGTTGTAATGCTTCTGCAGATCGTCCTCGGCCTCGCGGGCGGTGTTGAACCCCTTGATGCCGCGCGTGCGGGCGATGACCTGGGCGGTGATGCCGGCGCCCAATGCCAGCAGCATCAGCAGGAACAGCGGGCCGGACAACGTTGCCAGGTAGCCCATGCAGCCCAGCGTCACCGTCAGCGAAATGGTCAGGGGGGCGAAGGCGAACGAGAAATCGCTGATGGTATCGATATCGTGGGTCAGCACCGGGATCAGGCGGTGGCTGCGATAGCGCTCGATCTGCTCGATGGGCGCCGAAAGCACTTTTTCGCCCAGCTCCTTGCGCAGTTTGGCAATGATCTTCTGGCCAACGAAATTGGTGCCCATGTCGGAGAAGATGCTGCTGAGCAAGGTCAGCACGCAGAGGCCGGCAAACAACCACAGCACGGCATGGGTCAGCCCTGCTTCGCTGTTGAGGGCGCGGTTGATGGTGGCCAGCAGCGTCGTGACGCTGAAGCCGCCGAGGATACCCAACAGTATGGACACCAGCACGATGGGCCAGAACGGCTTGAGCAATTGGGCAAGCTCGCGGGGCGCGCTGAGCGGTTTGCGAATCATGGGGAAGTCTTCTCCAGGCGGATCAAAGGACGTGGTCATCAAAGAAGGCTTCACGCTCCAGACGCAGCAGGGCGGCTTTCTTGTGGGCCAGTTGAATGTCCTTCAGGTGGCCGAACCCCTGGGACTTGAGGAAGTCGATCTGGCGCGTATGGTCGATGCGCGGCTCGCCGAGAATCCGCTGGGTGCGTGGGTCATCGAGGAACATGTAATGCATCAGCGAGCGGAACCAGCCGCGCAGTTTGCCGATGCCCTGGTGCTTGGGCTCGCCGATCACCACATGCCAGCCACGGTCGTAATCGGCGACGTCGTAGTAGGGGGCGATGCGGTCTTCCTTGCACCAGTACACCTCGAAGTAGGCGAAGGGTTCGTCATCGAAGCAGCCGATCAGCGGGTGTACGCGCGGGTCGTCGAGCATTTCGCGAATGTATTGCGCATGTTCTTCCGGAGTGCCGGTCTGCTCCCAGAAGAACGCGACTTGCTCCAGGTTCATCCAGCGGTTGAAGGCTGCAAGGTCCTTCACCGGGTCGATGGTGCGCAGTGAAAAGGTGGCGTTCAGCTTCGGCAGATGGCGTCGATAGACTTCGCCCGCCGGTTTGGGCGGGCGTTGCGGGTGGCGTTTCTCGCCGCTGAAGCAATAACGCGGTGCCGTGTGCACGCTGGCCGGCTCACGCAGCCATGGCAGGGGTTGCTGCCAGAAGGTCTGGCGGGTGCAGCGCAGGGTAAGCCTGCCTTGGTCGTCGACCTGCCAGTGATCGAAAATGCCTTCACGTACGGCACGCACGGCAAATTCCCGGTCGCCAGGGACCTGCACATGCATCTCGTCGCATTGTTTGCGGTGGCAGAAACGGGTCGCCAGTACCGCCAGCATCGCGCTGGCCGGAAATGCTGGCGGAAGTTGCTCGAAGACGATGCGGTTGTCGACCTCCCGGTAGGGGATGGCGGCGCTGCTGTCGAGGCGCAGGCTACCGCTCTCTGGCGTTTCATCCTGGGCACTGGCTTTGCGGCCATCGGCCAGGTTCAGGTTGAAAGAGGGTGCGTTCATAGGGCTTCCTGTGAGGGGGCGAGTGCGACTTGTCGGGTGCTGTCCATGGATAAAGACGAACCGCACCTGCCGATGTTTAAGCGCCAGGTGCGGCACCCGGTTCAGCGCCAGCGACCTGCCAGCCGCCGCCCAGGGCCTTGTACAGGGCGATGCTGCCCATGACCCGCTTGAGGCGCAGTTGCACATCCTCGTCCTGAGCCTGGTACAGGGTGCGTTGGGTTTGCAGGACGGTCAGCAGGTCCTCGGCGCCCGCCTGGTAGCGGCTTTCGGCGATGTCGAAGGCTTTGCGCGCCTGTTGCAGTTCGATGGCCTGCCAATGCAGTTGCCGGTCGATACCGTCCAGGGTATTGAGGGCCTTTTCCACATCGCCGAAACCGGCCAGGATGGCGCCGCGGTAGTTCTGCAGCAGTTCCTCCTGGGTTGCCACCGCCTTGTCGCGCTCAGCGCGCAGGCGGCCGTTGTCGAACACCGGCGTGATCAGGCCTGCGGCGAGGCTGGTGAAAGGGTTGCGCAAGACGTCCGGGAAATGATCGTTGCCGCTGCCGACGATCAGCGTCAGGTTGAGTTTGGGCAGCATCGCCGCACGGGCTACGCGCACATTGGCCTGAGCCGCCGCCAGCTTGGCCTCGGCATTGGCGATGTCCGGCCGTCGGCTGATCAGTTCGCTGGGCAGGCCCGCATTGATCGAGGGCCACTTGAGCTGTTCAAAGCGCGTGTTGCCCAGTTGCAGGTTCTGCACCGGCTGCCCGATCAGGGTTGCCAGGGTAATCAGGGCCTCCCGGGCTTGTTGCTGGTAAAGAGGACGTTGCCGTTGCTGGGAGGCGACCAGGCTTTGTTGCTGGGCCAGTTCCAGTGCCGTGGCCGAGCCTGCATCGAAGCGGGTTTGTACCAGTTGCAGGACATGCTCCGCGTTGATCAGGTTGAGGTCAGCGATATGCCCCTGTTGCTGGAAGGCCAGCGCCTGCATGTAACTGTCGGCAACCTTGCCGAGCAAGGTCAGTTCAACGGTCGCGCGGTCGAACTCACTGGCTTGCAGGCCGTGCAGGGCACTCTTGCGCGCTGCCGCGTTGCCGCCCCAGAAGTCCACCTCATAGCTGGCCTTCAGGGCCACATCCAGGTAATGAGTGGTGCGCTGGGTCGGGCTGGAATTCAGTTGGCTGTAGCCGTTGCCGTGCTGCAGGCGCTCGCGGTTGGCATTGGCGGCCCCGGTGACCTCGGGCAGCAAGGGGGCGCCGGCAATGACTGCATCGGCCTGTGCCTGGCGAACCCGGGCCATGGCCGCGCCGACTTCGAAACTGTCGGTGCGGGCTTGCTCCACCAGTTGGTTCAGTGCCGGGCTGCCGAACGACTGCCACCAGCCGGTCAAGTGGCGTGGTGGGGCCTCGGGCGTGGCCGCCTGCCAGCGGGCCGGGGCATGCACGCCGTGTTGTGGCGGCGTTGCAGGGGTGGCGCAGGCGCTCAGCAGCAGGCAGGCGCCGAGCAGGGGCAAGGGTTTGATCAACGTTGGGGTACTCATACGCTGGTAAGGGCGGCCACCGGATCGAGCCGGGCCGCCTTGCGGGCGGGCATGAAGCCGAATGCGATACCGGTGACCACGGCGCAGGCGAAGGCGCCAATGGCGGCGGGCAGCGAGAAGGCGACGGCGACCTGGGCCAGGCTCAGGGCACCGCCGATCAGCAATGCCAGGGCGATGCCGCTGACGCCGCCGACCATGGTCAGCATCACGGCTTCGGTGAGGAACTGGCGCAAGATGTCGCGCTGGCGCGCGCCGGTGGCCATGCGGATACCAATTTCCCGGGTGCGCTCGCGTACGGTCATCAGCATGATGTTCATCACCCCGATGCCGCCCACCAGCAGCGAAATGGCGGCAATGGCGCCCAGCATCAGCGACAGCGCGTTCTGCGTCCTGGCTTCGGCCTGGATCATGGCCGCATTGTTGGTCAGTTCGAAGTCGGTTACGCCGCTGTGCAGTTTCAGCAGCAACTGGTCGATGACCTGCTCGGTCTGTTTCACCTGGCGCGCATCTGCAGCGGCGATCACCACATATTCCGGGGCCTGGTTGCCGAACAGGCGCACGCTGGCCGTGGTGTAGGGCACCATCACCCGGGCGTCGGCATCCTGGTCGCCAGAACTGGCGCCCTTGCCGGCCAGTACCCCGATGACCTGGAACGGTGCGTTCTCGATGAGTATGTACTGGCCCACCGGGTTGCGGTCGGCAAACAGTTTTTCCCGGGTCTTTTCGCCAATCACCGCCACTGCCGCGCCGGCGGCTTCGTCGGCCTCGGTGAAGAAACTACCCTGCGCCACTGGCCAGTTGAATATCTGCGGGAAGTAGGTGTTGGAGCCTCCTACATAGAGCTTCAGGTCCTGGTTGCCATAGCGCACACCGGCTTTGCCGCCATTGACGGGCATGATCATGCGCACCTGGGGCAGGGTGGCGATGGCGCGGGTGTCGTCCAGGGTGATGATGCCTTCCGGCGCCCTGGGGGCGGGTGGCTTGCCATTGAGGTAGATGATGTTGGAGCCGAAAGCGCCCATTTGCGCCATGACCTGGCGCTTGCTGCCTTCACCCACGGCCAGCATGACCACCACCGACGCCACGCCGATGATGATGCCCAGCAACGTCAGTGCGGTGCGGAAGCGGTTGATCCACATCACCCTCCATGCCGCCTTGACGGCGTCCAGCAGTTCACCTTTCCAGGCGCCGTTGTGCTCGCTGCCTTCGTTCAGGCGCTGTCGCAGGTCGACGGCCTGCAGCACCTCGCTCTTGGGCGGCGAAGCGGGCAGTGGCTCAGGCTGGGCCTGGTCGCTGATGATCTGGCCATCGCGGATTTCGATGATGCGCTTGGCTCGTGCGGCGACTTCCCGGTCGTGGGTGATGAGGATCACCACATGGCCCTGGCTGGCCAGTTCGTCGAGCAGGGCCATGACTTCGGTACCGCTGCGGCTGTCGAGGGCGCCAGTGGGTTCGTCTGCCAGAATGATGTGGCCACCGTTCATCAGCGCGCGGGCTATAGATACGCGTTGCTGCTGACCGCCGGACAACTGGTGCGGGCGATTACCGGTGCGTTCGGCCAGGCCCAGGCGGGTGAGCAGGGCATGGGCGCGCGCGTGGCGCTCGGCGGCGGGCATACCGGCATAGATTGCCGGCATTTCGACATTCTCCTGGGCGGTGCCGGAGGCAATCAGGTGATAGCCCTGGAACACGAAACCGAAGGCTTCACGCCGCAGCCAGGCGAGTGCGTCACTGTCCAGGCTGGCCACCTGTTCACCCGCGAACAGGTAGTCGCCACTGGAGGGGCGGTCCAGGCAGCCGAGGATGTTCATCAGCGTAGACTTGCCTGAGCCAGAGGTACCGACAATGGCGACGAATTCACCGGCGTGAATGCTCAGGTTGATGCCGCGCAACACCTCGATTCGCGGTGTATCGACGCCGCCATAGCATTTGCGGATATCGCGCAGCTCGATCAGTGGGACTGGCATTTACCCTCCCGCACTGAGCAAGGGGCTGATCAGCAGGTGGTCACCTTCTTCCAGCCCTTCGAGAATCTGCACGCGCAGCCGGTCGCTGATGCCGGTGCGCACTTCGCGATTCTCGATGGCGCCGTGTTTCGTCAGTACCTGTGCCAGCCTGCGATCGGGTTGCTTGCCTGGGTTCAGCGCAGAAATCGGGGCGGTCAGCACATTGTGCGCACGGTCAGCGACGAAGAATACCTGGGTGGTCATTTCCGCCATCAGGGCGCCGTCGGCGTTATCGACGTCCAGCAAGACCGTATACAACACCACGCGGCCATTGCTTTTGCTGGCCGGGCTGCCGCTGCCCTGGTTGGCGTGCTCCAGCGGCTTGGGCGGCACCGGCAGGATCTGCCGTACAGTGCTGTTCCAGCGCCGGGTGCCACCGCTGAGCGTGGTGAAATAGGCGTGCATGCCGGGTTTGACATGACCAATGTCCGCTTCCGACACTTCAGCCCAGACCGTCATCGGTGACAATTTGGCGATGCGCAGGATCAGCGGGGTCTGCTGCTGGGCGTTTAGCGTCTGCCCCTCGCGGGCATCCAGTGCGACCACGGTGCCACTCATGGGGGCATAGATGCGTGTGTAACCCAGTTCGGCCTGGTCGCTGCGCAGGCTGGCCTGGGCCTGGCGAATCTGCGCCTGGATCATGTCGATGCGCGCCTGGGTGGCCTTGAGTTCGGCGCGCGCCGTTTGCACATCCTCTTCGCGCGTGGCACCGCCCGCCGCCAGGCTCTGCTGGCGCCGGGCCTTCTGCCGGGCCAGCTCATGCTGGGCACGTTGTTCTTGCAGCTGTGCCTGCAGGTTCTCGATCGAGTAGCGCCCCGCGTCCAGCTTGGCCTGTTGCGTGGACGGGTCGATCTCGACCAGCAACTGGCCTTCTTGCACCGTGTCGCCGACCTCGACCTTGATGGCACGGATTTGCCCGGATGCCTGGGCGCCGACGTCTACATAGCGGCGTGGCTGCAAGGTGCCGATGGCGGTAACGCTGCTCTCGATATCACCCCGGCTGACAGTGACGGTATTCAGGCCGTTGTGGCTGGGCGGCATGATCTGCCAGGCACTCACGGCCAGCAGTGTTGCCAGACCAAATAAGGTGATCACGGCCCGACGGGCCAAGAGGGGACGTTTCATGCAGGGTTCCGGCCAAAGTAAATTCCTCCGAGACACGTCGCGGGGTTGTACTTTGAACGAGAAGCAGCCCGCAAAATTTACTGCGCGGCACGGGACGGGGCTGATAGTTGCCGAAGGCGAGTGAACTATCGGGTTAAACGATTAAGCTGCAACTTGCAAACACAAAAAAACCCGACAGTTGTCGGGTTTTTCTGTTCGCTCGAGTTACTGCTTGGCAGGTTCTGCCGGAGTAGCTGGAGCAGCATCTGGCGCCGGAGTAGTCGGAGCTGCTTCTGGTGCCGGAGTAGCCGGAGCGGCTTCTTCGGCAGCCTTTTGCTCGGCTTCGGCCTGATCTTTGGCAGCTTCAGCGTTTTCCTTGGCTGCTTCGTTCATCTTATCCTGAGCTTCACCCATTTTTTCCTGGGCTTGCTCGGCGTGTTGCTGTGCGTCTTGGGCTTTGTCTTCGCTCGCTTTATCGCAAGCAGCCAGGCCCATGGCAGCGGCCAGCATCAGAGCAAAAGCAAAAGGTTTACGCATGGGGATGTTTCTCCTTGGTGGAATAAGTGACTTGTTCCTTCGAGTGCCACTACGCGGAATAAGTTCAACAAAGAATACAGATATATAACGTCCGGTTCTATATAGACTTTTAAACGAATTCATGCCGCTGCCCTGCGGCCGGTGGAAACAGCCAATGAGCGATTCAACCTTGATGGCAATGGCCGAGCGCTTTCTCTCGGCGTTAAAACATTGTCAGTTGTTGCAGATGCGCGTGGCGCAGGCCGATGGCGACGGCATGACCTTGGTCCTGCCATGGTCGCCGGCCATTGTCGGCAACCCGCAAACCGGTGCCGTGCACGGCGGTGCACTGACCACGCTGATGGACACCACTTGTGGGATGGCCACGTTGTGTGTGCTGCCGCGCTTCGAAGTGTGCCCGACGTTGGACCTGCGCATCGACTACATGCACCCGGCTGAGGCGGGCAAGGACATTTACGGCCACGCCCAGTGCTACCGTGTAACCCGCGACGTGATCTTCACCCGTGGCACCGCCTACCAGGACGACCCCGACCAGCCCATTTGCCAAGTGGTCGGCACGTTCATGCGCCTGGGCCAGGACATCAAGGGCGGCATCCGTTTCGGCGACAGCCTGAAGGAGGGCGACGCATGATTCCGCACGCGGTGCGTCAGCAGCTCAACGCCGCCCATGCGGTAGGCGACTATCGACCATTGCTGGCGCTGATTCCCTATGCCGGGCTGATCGGCATCGAATGCGAGCGTCAGGGCGATGACGTGTTGTTCCGCTTGCCGGCCAGCCCGGACAATATCGGCAACCCGCTGCTACCGGCCATCCATGGCGGCGTGATCGCCGGCTTCATGGAACTGTCGGCAGCGTTGTACCTGCTGATCTACAGCGAGAGCGCAAGCATTCCGAAGATCATCGACTTTTCCATCGACTACCTGCGCGCCGGGCATTTTCGCGATACCTACGCCCAGTGCCAGTTGTGGCGCCAGGGCCGGCGGGTGACCAACGTGGCCATCACCGCCTGGCAGGGCGACAGACAGTCGCCGATTGCCACGGCCCGTGCGCATTTCAAGATCGAACCGGAAAAGCCCTTGAAATCATCCGGGCAGCCCCCATCTGCATGACATCCGCCGTTAACGCTGGCCGAACCGGCCGCCAGGCGCCACCGCCATCAGATCGGAGTTTCGAAGACCATGACTGTGGAAACACAAAAGGAAACGTTGGGCTTCCAGACCGAGGTGAAGCAACTGCTGCACCTCATGATTCACTCGCTGTACTCGAACAAGGAAATCTTCCTGCGGGAGCTGATTTCCAACGCTTCCGACGCCGCCGACAAGCTGCGTTTCGAAGCCCTGGCCAAGCCAGAGCTGTTCGAGGGCGATACTGACCTGAAGATTCGCCTGAGCTTCGACAAGGACGCCGGCACCGTGACCCTCGAGGACAACGGCATCGGCATGAGCCGCGAAGACGTCATTGCCCACCTGGGCACCATCGCCAAGTCCGGCACTGCCGACTTCATGAAGAACCTCACCGGTGACCAGAAGAAAGACTCGCACCTGATCGGTCAGTTCGGCGTGGGCTTCTACTCTGCGTTCATCGTTGCCGACAAGGTTGACGTGTACAGCCGCCGTGCTGGTCAGCCAGCGGCCGAAGGTGTGCACTGGTCGTCGAAAGGCGAGGGCGAATTCGAAGTCGCCACCATCGACAAACCACAGCGCGGTACCCGTATCGTCCTGCACCTGAAGAAGGACGAGCAGGAGTTCGCCGATGGCTGGCGCCTGCGCAACGTGGTCAAGAAGTACTCCGACCACATCGCCCTGCCGATTCAACTGCCGAAAGAGCAGGCCGCCGCCGCCGAAGGTGAAGAACAGCCGGCCGAAGAGTGGGAAACCGTCAACCGCGCCAGCGCCCTGTGGACCCGTTCGCGCACCGAGGTGAAGGACGAGGAGTACCAGGAGTTCTACAAGCACATTGGCCATGACTTCGAAAACCCGCTGGCCTGGAGCCACAACAAGGTCGAAGGCAAGCTCGAATACAACTCGCTGCTGTACGTGCCGGCCCGTGCGCCGTTCGACCTGTACCAGCGCGAAGCACCGCGCGGCCTGAAGCTATACGTGCAGCGTGTGTTCATCATGGACCAGGCCGAGTCGTTCCTGCCGTTGTACCTGCGCTTCATCAAGGGTGTGGTCGATTCCAACGACCTGTCGCTGAACGTGTCGCGTGAAATCCTGCAGAAAGATCCGATCATCGATTCGATGAAGACCGCGCTGACCAAGCGCGTGCTGGACATGCTGGAGAAGCTGGCGAAGAACGAACCCGAGCAGTACAAGGGCTTCTGGAAAAACTTCGGTCAGGTGCTGAAAGAGGGCCCGGCCGAAGACTTCGCCAACAAGGAGAAAATCGCCGGCCTGCTGCGCTTTGCGTCCACCCAGGACGACAGCGGCGAGCAGAGCGTCGCCCTGGCCGACTACCTGGCCCGTGCCAAGGAAGGTCAGGATAAGATCTATTACCTCACCGGCGAGTCGTACGCGCAGGTCAAGAACAGCCCGCACCTGGAAGTCTTCCGCAAGAAAGGCATCGAAGTGCTGCTGCTGACTGACCGCATTGACGAGTGGCTGATGAGCTACCTCAACGAATTCGACGGCAAGGCCTTCGTAGACGTTGCCCGTGGCGACCTGGACCTGGGCAAGCTGGATTCGGAAGAAGACAAGAAAGCCCAGGAAGAAGTGGCAAAAGACAAGGAAGGCCTGGTCGAGCGCCTTAAAGGTGCGCTGGGTGACAGCGTCGCCGAAGTGCGTGTCTCGCACCGCCTGACCGACTCGCCGGCAATCCTCGCCATTGGCGAGCAGGACCTGGGCCTGCAGATGCGCCAGATCCTCGAGGCCAGCGGGCAGAAAGTGCCGGAGTCGAAGCCGATCTTCGAATTCAACCCGAGCCACCCGCTGATCGAGAAGCTGGACAACGAGCAGAGCGAAGACCGCTTCGCCGAGCTGTCGCATATCCTGTTCGATCAGGCAGCCCTGGCGGCCGGTGACAGCCTGAAGGACCCGGCAGCGTACGTTCGTCGCCTGAACAAGCTACTGGTCGAGCTGTCTGCTTGAGTTGATGCACAGCAAAGCCCGCTTCGGCGGGCTTTTTTATTTCACGATGACTCCAGCACCGAAATTCGCTGGACTACGCCGCAGCCCGATACAGCAGGTTTATCAATAACTTAGGCGAGTTCAACATATGCCGGTGCTTTCCGAAACTTGACCCGACTTTCCTGCTGCTGGCCCCTACAAGGCTCCTGGAAACCGGGTCTTTCCGAGGAGTCATCATGGCAAAGATCAAGCTCACCAAGTCCGCTGTTGATGCGGCACAACCCCAGGCGCAGGCTGTCGAACTCCGGGACACTCTGGTGCCCGGCTTCTTGTGCAAGATTACCCCGTCGGGCCGCAAGGTGTTCATGCTCCAGTACCGGACGAACGCCGGGGAGCGCCGCAAGCCCGCTTTGGGTCAGTACGGCGAATTGACCGTTGAACAAGCGCGTTCGCTCGCCCAGGAATGGCTTGCCCAGGTACGCCGGGGTGGCGACCCGGCCGCCGCCAAAGCCGAGGCACGCAAGGCACCTACCATCGAAGAATTGTGCGAGAAGTTCATGGAGAACTACTCCAAGAAGCGCAACAAGCCCAGCACCCAGGTCGGCTACCAAGGCGTCATTGACCGCAACATCGTCCCGCTGCTGGGCCGCAAGAAGGTTCAAGACGTGAAGCGGCCCGACATTGCGAACTTGATGGAAAAGCTCTCTTACAAGCAGACCGAGGCGAACAAGGTCTTCAGTGTCTTGCGCAAGATGTTCAACATGGCCGAAGTGTGGGGCTATCGACCTGACGGCACTAATCCGTGCCGCCATGTCCCGATGTTTCCTGCAGGTAAGTCCACCCACCTCATCAGCGACGAGGACATGGGCAAATTGTTCCGGCAGCTCGACAAGATCGAGGCCGAAGCGCTGGAGAACTACGTCGTCCCGCTGGCAATCCGGCTCCAGTTCGAGTTTGCCGGCCGCCGCTCCGAGATAGTCACGCTCGAATGGCAATGGGTCGATCTGGAGAACCGTCGTGTGGTGTGGCCCGACAGCAAGACCGGCGGCATGTCCAAGCCCATAAGCGAGGAAGCCTATCGGCTGCTTTCGACCGCCCCACGGCAGAAGGACAATCCCTATGTGCTGCCGTCCCCTCGCCATCCTGGGCAACACTTGACCACGGGCGAGTATTACGGCGGCTGGAGCCGTGCGCTCAAGGCGGCCGGTGCGACGCATGTGGGTACGCATGGCATCCGCCATCGCTCGGCCACGGACATTGCCAATTCGGGCATCCCGGTCAAGGTCGGCATGGCTCTGACGGCACACAAGACCGTCGTAATGTTCATGCGCTACGTCCATACCGAGGACGATCCCGTACGCAGGGCGGCCGAGTTGGTGGCGAATCGGCGCAAGACGATCATCGGCGCCAAGCGGCACCCTGCGGAGGCGACGGCATGAACAGGCGCAAGGTATCCACTCCTTCGCCCGCAGCGCCACCGACGCTGCTGGGCGACATTCGGGCACTGATCGAAGCGTCGCGCCAGCGCGTTGCCTCAACGGTCAATGCGGAGCTGACCCTGCTGTTCTGGCGTATCGGCCAGCGCATCCATACGGAGGTGCTGGCCGGGCAGCGGGCCGGGTACGGCGAAGAAATCCTGCCGACCCTGGCCGAGCAGCTTGCCCGCGACTACGGGCGCGGGTTTGGAGAGAAAAACCTGCGTCGGATGGTCAAGTTCGCTACTACGTTCCCGGATGAACTAATTGTCGCGACGCTGTCGCGACAATTGAGCTGGTCCCACTTCGTCCTGCTGCTGGCACTCAAGGAGCCGATGCAGCGCGATTACTACGCGCAAATGGCTGGTGCCGAGCGCTGGAGCGTGCGGACGCTGCGTAATCGCATCGACTCGATGCTGTACGAGCGCACGGCGCTGTCCAAGAAGCCGGGCGAGACGATAGCGCAGGAGTTGGCAACCCTGCGCGATGCGCAGCGCATGTCGCCGGCCCTGGTCATGCGCGACCCGTACATCCTCGACTTCCTGGGGTTACGGGATACCTGGCAGGAAGGTGACTTGGAGGCGGCGATCATCCGGGAAATGGAATCCTTCCTGCTGGAACTGGGCGCAGGCTTCACCTTCGTCGCGAGGCAGAAGCGCATCCAGATCGACAGCGAGGATTTCTACCTCGATCTACTGTTCTACAACCGCAGGCTACGCCGGTTGGTGGCGGTGGAGTTAAAGGTGGGCGAGTTCAAGGCGGCCTACAAAGGGCAGATGGAGCTGTATTTGCGCTGGCTCGACAAGCACGAACGGGAGCCCGAGGAAGCCTCGCCGCTGGGGATCATCCTCTGCACTGGCAAGAAGTCCGAACAGATCGAACTGCTGGAACTGGACAAATCCGGCATCCACGTTGCCGAATACCTGACTACCTTGCCGCCGCGTGCGGTACTGGTGGATCGGCTGCATCAAGCGACCCAGCGGGCGCAATTGCAGATCGAGCAGCGCAAGAAGGACTGACCGCAATATTTGAGCTTCCCGGCGCGCCGCCGTCGCACCCCCAGTACTGCCCGCTGCTTCTGCCGATCACGGCGATTCGGTTCCAATCCTCCACGCCTTCCGGCTCCTCGGGTTCGCGCGTGCTGCCCGTTTCTCCAATGCCCACTACGTAAGCAGAAGTAATGTACGATTGACGTACATCGTCAATTGATTGGTTCGATACCGACCAGTGCATTGGGGGTGCGGGGGTTCATCATTCTGGGGCGCAATATGACCACCGCAGCGCATCATCCGGGCGAGATTCTCGCCGAACGGCTTGAAGTCATTGGCGTGTCGCCGACGGAGCTGGCGCGTCAGCTCCGTGTCCCCGCCAATAGGATCACTCAGATCATTAATGGTAAGCGCGGGGTCACTGGCGACTCGGCGCTACGGCTTGCTCACTGGTTCGGGGAATCCCCGCAGTTCTGGATGAACTTGCAAGCGCACTGCGACCTAGAGCATGCAGAGGCTGAGTCGGGGCAATCTATCAAATTGCTCCCTACTGGGCCGTCAGTTCCAGGTGATAAGACCATCAAGCGGGTGAAAAACTGCGTAGGGAAGGACTCATGACAGGAAAGAACAAAGCCTTCCCTCATGTTGATGGGCATGCCCTGGAGGGCATATGACATGACCGATGGATCGGCAGACATCACATTCCACTATCCGCCGGAGCTATTCAATCTTCTGGTGGATGTCGTGCCGCTGCTCAATCGCTCGAAGCCGGATGTTCTTGTGTTTTTCCGAGGCGCAGGCGTGCCTGAAAACGTGACATCCGATATTGCCACTCGCTTGAAGGTGGTGCCGAAGGATGTCAATAAATACGAAATGGTTCGTACAGTGCTTGAACGTCTCAATGCGAAGGGTGAATCCGCTCTCCGCGAGCGGCGTGAGGTACTGCGTCGTGTTGTGGAATTTGCAAGCTTCGACTCGTGCTGGCCCAGCGACCAGCTAAAGGCTAAGGGGCTTGTCGCGAGCATCCGCGAAGTCGTCAACCAAAAGGACGCCTTCACACGCATGAACAACGCCCGCGAAGAAGAGCGGCAAGCACGCCTCGCCGAAACACAACGGATTGCCACCGAAAAGCGGCAGCGCGATTCCAGAATCGAGACTGCCAAGCAGGGCTTGTATGCACTCTTTGGCGCTTCGACGACAGCACAGGAGCGCGGCAAGATGCTGGAGACCGCGCTTAACAATCTCTTTCAGGCCTATGGCGTTCTCATCCACAAAGCCTTCCACTTGGTGGGCAATGCTGGGGAGGGGATTGTTGAACAGATCGACGGAGTGATCGAGCTTGGCGGCGTGCTGTACTTCGTTGAAATGAAGTGGTATCGAAATCCCGTGGGCAAGCCAGAGATTTCGGAGCATCTCGTTCGCCTCATGTCGCGCGCCGAGGTCCGAGGCATCTTCATTTCCGCCAGCGACTACACAGAACCGGCCATCCATACCGTGCGTGAGTTCCTGCAACACAAGGTCTTGGTTCTCTCGACGCTTCAGGAGATCGTGAGTTTGCTTGAGAAACAGGATGATCTTGCAGAGTTCTTCACGAAGAAGGTTCAGGCGGCGCAGATACACAAGAACCCGTATTTCAGTCCTTATGATGGCCAGGGGCAAAGTGTGACATGACAGCGAACTGGAAGGACATCAACAAGCCATCGAGCCCCGCAACTGCTGTCACGGCCGCGCAAGTCGCGAATGGCCCCGTCATCCCGCCGCAGCAACGGCTGTTGACTTATTCGGCGGACGAATGGGAAGGATTCGTTGAGGAATGGGCCTACTACTGCCTCACGGCGAACTACAAGCATGTCCAGCGTTTTTCGGGTGCCGGCGACATGGGTATCGACGTTGCCGGGTTCGTTGACGATAAACGCCTCCAGGGTGTGTGGGACAACTACCAGTGCAAGCACTACGACCATGCCATTAGGCCCAGTGATGTCTGGGCTGAGTTTGGCAAGGTCATCTGGCACTCGCACAACAGTGAATACACAATTCCTCGCCGCTACTACTTTGTTTCACCACGTGGCTCTGGCACATCGCTCAGTCGCCTCTTCTCGAATGCCGAAAAGCTGCGCGATGAACTGATTGCGAATTGGGACAAACACGTGAAAGACGCGATCACAAGCACGCAGGAGGTGCTTCTCGACGCGAAGCTCCGAGCCTATGTGGACGCCTTCGACTTCTCTATCTTTGACGCCAAGACCGCGCTTCAACTTGTTGGTGATCACCGCACCACGCCAGTTCACGTTGCTCGCTTTGGTGGTGGTCTGCCAACGCGACCGTCTTCCGAAAAGCCGCCCCAAGAGGTCTCTGTCGCGGAGAGTCGCTATGTGACACAGTTGCTCGGCGCATACGGCGAACACACGGGAACGACCCTGACCGACCCATCGGCTCTGTCTGTGCCAAAGCTCAAGGATCACTTCCGCCGGCAGCGCGAAGCGTTCTATGAGGCAGAGTCGCTGCGCGTTTTTGCGCGCGACAGCGTGCCGCCCGGTACCTTCGAGTCTTTGTTGGACGATATTCACGATGGCGTTATCGACACTCACGATGCGACCCATGCCGACGGCTATGAGAAGGTCTGCGCCGTCACCAAAGCGGCCCGCGACATGCAGATAACAGCGAATGCCCTTATCACTTGCACGAAACCCAAGGATCGAGATGGAATCTGCCACCAACTCGTGAACGAGGAGCGCATTCGGTGGACACGACCATGAACCAGCAGCGCAAGCCGATCACCTTCAATGGCCCGCTAGAAGCCGGCATCCGTGCAGTCTCGATTCTCGGCGCCGCATATCCGCAAACGTATGATCTTCAGCGGCTTGTTGCCCTTGATTACCTTCTTGTCCATACAGGTGACATTGATGGCCCGGACAACTTGCACCCGCCGACGCCGATGCACTCAACTGAAATGCTCGTGCGCCGCAAGCTGGTGGAGAAATCCCTGCTTTTGATGATGACCCGTGATCTAGTGCAGCGCGAAGTGACGGCTGATGGCATCAAGTATGGCGCGGGCGAAAGCGCTGCAACTTTCCTGACATCAGTTTCGTCCAGCTATCTGCTGGCGCTGAAGGATCGAGCTGCCTGGCTTGTCGATGCCCTTGGCGATCTTACGGACGAGCAATTTAAAGGTGTTATGCGCCGCTTCTTCGATAAATGGGTAGAGGAGTTTCAGCAAGTGGAACGGAGCCTGGGGGGTGAGGCATGACGATAGAAACTCCCGGATTCCGTTTGCGTTTTTTAGGCTTCTTCGGTCCTCAGAAACAACCATCAAGCGTCACCTTCGGCCCGGGATTGAACGTTCTCTACGGTGCGTCAAACACTGGAAAATCGTTCATCGTTGAAGCCATCGACTTCATGCTCGGAGGCAAGCTGCCTTTGCGCGATATCCCGGAGCGTGTCGGTTATGACCTCGTTCTTCTGGGGATTGAGACATTTGATGAAAGGGCTTTCACGCTCTGGCGCAGCATGGACGGCGGCGGCTTCCGACTTTATGACGACTTGCATGAGACGCCACCTGAGGCCGATGTTCCGTACAAGCAACTTGATGACAAGCATAACGAGAGGAACGACACCAACCTATCTTCTTTCTTGCTAGGCCTGTGCGGCCTTGGTGGCAAGCGGGTCCGCAGGAATTCTCGGAACGAAACCAATAGCCTGAGCTTTCGCAACATCGCACGCCTGATGATTGTTGATGAGACGGAAATCACGCAACAAAGCTCCCCACTTTTTGATGGAAATCCAACCGCCAACACGCCGAATCTTGCGACATTCAAGTTACTTCTGACCGGAGCGGATGACTCTGCGTTGGTTGCCAGCACAAAGGGCGAGCCGGAAGAGCTGTCGCGTGAGGCGCAGTTGCAACTCCTTGATCAGCTTCTTGGCGATTACCGTGAGCGACTCAAGGAGCTGACCAAAAGTCCAAAGGAATTGGAGGAGCAGCTAGAGAAGATTGATGCATCGCTGCGCCAGCAGACAGCCCAAGTAAATACTACTGAAGCTGAGTTCCAAGAGGCCGCGGGGAAACGGCGTGAACTGCGCAAAAAACTTGAGGAAGGCCGCGAGCGACGCGCCGAGGTCGGGTCGATGCTTGAGCGGTTCAGCCTTCTCGACAGGCACTACGCATCCGACATCGAACGGTTACGCGCTATCGAAGAAGGTGGAACGCTATTCAATGTGCTGGGTTCAGGGCAGTGCCCTCTCTGCGGTGCCGCGCCGGAATCCCATCGCGCCGATGCTGAGTGCAATGGGGACATTGATGCTGTTGTCCAAGCGGCACAGAAGGAAATCGCCAAGATCGGAGTTTTGCGCGCCGAACTCGCAGCCACAGTTCAGAGTCTTGAGCGTGAGGGTGCCAGTTTCGACCGTAGGATACCTGTCGTTGTTCAGGAGCTGGAATCAATATCCGGGGCGGTTGAAGAATTGATCGCACCGAAACTTTCGAGTCTTCGCAAGTCCTATTCCGATTTCGCTGACAAACGCGCGGAGGTACGCGAGGCCCTTGGGCTCTACGCTACCGTGCAAGACATGGAGCGCCGCCGCGCTGATCTTGAGAAGGGTGCCGAGGACGACAAGGCCGGTGCGCTTGCCAACGTAGACATCCCCACCACCGTGACCCACAGCTTTGCCAAAACTGTTGAGGGAATTTTGGCCGGTTGGCATTTTCCCGAGGCCGGGGACGTGTATTTTGATTCCAAGACGCGCGACCTCGTTATTGCAGGAAAGTCACGCAGTGCTTTTGGCAAGGGCCTTCGTGCCATCACACATGCAGCGTTTACTCTCGGGCTGCTGGCTTTCTGTCGCTCGCGGCAGACACCACACACTGGATTCGTCGTTCTCGACTCTCCGTTGCTGGCATATCGAGAACCAGATGGAACCGAGGACGACTTGACCGGAACCGACCTTCAGGAGCAGTTCTACGCTTACCTCGAAGCGCTGCCCGTCGACACACAAGTCATCGTGGTCGAGAACACTGACCCGCCGGAGGCAATCAGGAGGCGCGAACAGTCACTCATGTTCGGCAAGAATCCGCATCACGGTCGGTACGGCCTGTTCCCCTTTCTGACGGACGCTGTGCAGTAATTGCACGCGGGAGCGCAAAGACAACAACAGTTCTCACGGCGCATGCGTTCTGCACCGGATTGCCTGCAACACATTTCGTTACGTCACGACATTGCCGGCGGCTGACATGCGATTGTGGTCGGTCAAGGGTGGGGCATGCCTTCGCGCGGTATGCGCTGGAGGGCTCGCCCAGCGAGGTCGTGGCGGCGAACTACTGGACGGTGCTGTCGGATGCCGAGCTTGTACAAAAGGAACTGGAGAATACGCGGCGCCTACTCGAATCCAGAGGAGCCAAGAAGCGTTCTATCGCGGACGCCTGAGATCCAGAAGGTCGATCTGCTCCAGGGTCTGCACCACCGACTCCACATGCTCGCCGTCGAAGTCGTCACGGTCCGCCTCTTCATGTGTTCCCTTATTGAGGTACATCCACACCTGATTGACCGCTGGGATGCCGAGGATGCGGCCATAGGCCTCAATGAGCGGCTCCTTGTTGGCATGTTCGAACGTGCGCGCGTCTCTTAGCCTCTTATGGAGAGCCTCGCATAAATTTCGCAATGCGGGCTCGGCGCCGACACCGGCCAGCGGCACGGTCAGCAGCCCCATATCGTGGTAGCCCAACCACTGCCATGCCTTGTTGGAGAGCATCTCCAGAGCCTGTCGTGACGCACCTAAAGCATCGCGATCATTGAGAGCATTACGTGCAGTGCGGGCCTTGGCAATGTAGTTGCGGGTCTCGACGTTTCCGGATACCCGTGGCTGATAGTCGCCGGTATGGTGCCGGAGCAGATACACCTGACAGTCCTGGCGTCGCTGCGCTGGCAGATGCTGCTGGATGTCCTTGATGAACTCATTGCTGTGACACGTCACGATGATCTGTGTCCGGACGAAGTGATCGCTTTCAAAAATTGCCTCGCGAATCCCTCGGCGATGGTCATGATCAATGGCATTGATTGCATCATCAAACACGATCAACGGGCTGTCCATGCTCTTGGCCTTCGCCAGCAGGATGGCCAGTCCGAGACAGCGAATATGCCCTTCGCTCAACACATGCAGGGCATCCACCCTGCGCGCGGGATTGCCTCGAAACGCGATTTCAATCTTGTCTTCCCCCGTCAAGGGAAGATGCAGACTCGCGAGTTTGTCCGCGTCGAGATCGCTCTGGTTGAATTCGTTGTAGAGCGTTAGAGCCGTATCGTTGAGGCCGGCAAGAAGTTGTCCCGGGAGCTGTTCCCGGTACGCTTTCAGCTCTTCCAGGAAACGGTCGTAGGTAGCCTTAAAGGGGGTGTCACGTGCGATCGCCTGCTGTTCCTGCGCGACTTGGGCAATCAGCTCCGCGTTGTCCGTATCGAACGCCGCGATGCGTGCGTTCGCTTCCTTGAGCGCCGCCGTCAGTGCGGCATCCTTTTGATCTTGCGCCTGTACCTTCAATTGAAAGTCGAGCAAGCGCTGCCTTTCGGCAACGAGCGGAGCACGGTCCTGTTGCACCTGTCGCGATGTCGCATCCTGGGCTTCAATACGATCGACAACGGCCAGCACCTGTTCGAGAACGTTAGCTCCGGCATCTTCAACTGCGGGTGGCGGGTAGAGTGCAGCCCACCAAATGCCTTGCGGTTCGGCGGCCAGACCCGAAAGGAATTGCCCAGCCACACTGGCCTGCTCCTGCTCCGGCTGCGCGTCAACGAAGGTCGCCAGCGGCGTCAGCGACTGCCGCAGGTCGCGCGATGCCTGCGTGAGGGCGCGTTGGGCATCGCCTTGTCGTTGTTGCAACTCCCCCAAGGCATGCAATTGGGCCAGCCCGCCCGTCGCTTTTTCGTAGGGATTAGCGACAACGTGAACGGCTCCTTGTAGCGGGGTGTCGCAGGCGGGGCAGCGATCACCGGTTGTCTTCTGTAGCGCGAGCACCGCGTCGTACAGCTCCTTGAAAGACACTTGATCGCCCTGGACCTGCAACTCCGCAGTGAGCACGGCTAGGCTCTCCTGGCATTGATGTGCCTTTGCGAATGCATCCACGAGCGCCTGGCGTCGAGCGCCGATGAGGGCCGGTGGAACGGCATTGAGCAGGTCGTCCAGCTCCTGCAACCGCCCCGGTGCTTCGGCGCTGCCAATCAACTGCTTGAGACCTGCGTAGTCGGTACCTTCCGCATAAGACGTCGCCAGCGAGACTTCTTCATCCCGCAAGCGCTGGCGCGCAGCGGCTTCGCCATCGACGGCCGCCTTATCGGCACCCAGCGCTGTACGACGCCCCGTCAGCACGAGCTGCTTGGCTGCGGAAAGGACCAGTTGGCCGTCAATGCTCTCATTGAAGTGGCCGACAAAGTCATTGAACTGGTCCATGCCAAACAAGGTGGCGATCAGCTCCGCTCGCTGGTTGTTGGGACGGGCGGCAATTCGAGAAAACGCATCGATCCGGTTCTTTTCAACGAAGCAGAATCGATACGTGTCCGCATTAGCGACCACATCCATTTCCTGGTGCTGATAATCCGTGGCTTTCAGAACCGGTGGCGCAAAGCGCCGAGCATGGTCGTTGGCAAGATAGGTCCGCGCGGCGATTCGCTTGGCTCCCGCTTCTTCGACATCCCCAAGCAGCGCATATTCCAGTCCTTCGCAAAGGCTGGTCTTGCCACTGCCGTTCGGCCCATAGAAAAGGATGATTTGCTTCTGGAGATCGAATGGCTCGGGGTTGCGAAAGCCCCGAAAAGGCCCAAGCGTGAGATGGCGCAATCGAGCCCAGGGCCATGCTGCGGCGACGGCATTGACCCGGACCTCCGGCGGTGCGTCAACGACTTGCGCCAGTCTTTCCCGAATCAGTCCAGCCAGATAGACCGAGCGCTGGTTGCGCTGGCGAGACGTCCCGGCTAACGCATCGAAATGCCCCATGGCCAGAAGGGCCAGGCGTCGGACGTCCTCCGGTGCCTGCTTGTCCTCCTGATAAAGCCACGCGACAAATCGCTCAAAGTCCTGTCTTGCCGTTGCCATACCCCCTCCATGACATGTGTTGTTCTTATCCCTACGTGGCACTTGCCGCGCTGCGCACGGGATGACGCGTGACGTGCTGCCCGGTCGAAAATGACCGTGATACAAGCCGCAGCCGACCGACAACAGCGAGCATGGAAATGGCCCTCCCAAGACAATAGCTCAAAATCGGGCGTCTCCGGCCGCAGTGCACGGCCGGTCGCGCTGTCGTGCTTCGCATCGAGCCTCGCTGCGCGAGTCTCGCCCCTGACGGGCTTCCATCGTTCCCTCGCTCCGCTCGGCTGACGCCTCCGGCCCGGATTCCTCGATCCGGGCCTGCGCGCTTCGCTTGCGTGCGGTCGGCACAAAGGGACGGCCGTTGCCTGTCCAGCCGTCTCCCCTGACTTCATCACCTTACCCGCGACCGTAGCCCGCTCCCGTGTGCCGTCAAGGCGCGCAGGGCCGTGTCCTCGGCTGCGCCTGCGGGCCGCACCAACCCTGCGCTTGCCTCCTTGACGGCCCCCGTCCGCGCGCTCCTTTGGCCGCGGGCGATGAACTCAGGAAAGACGGCGGCAACGAGGCCAACCGGGTTCTTCGTGCCGACCGCACCGAACAGCCGAAAGGCTGGGCTTCCGAATCTAGGAATCCGGTGTGCGGTTTGAACAGCAAACCCTTTTCGTCAGGAGAAATGCAATGCAACTCGCATCCCGATTCGCTTCCCGTTCCCCGTCGCTGCGCAGCGATTACCCGCTGTCCGACGATCAAATCCGCCGCGTGGCCCCGTCCATATTCGCGGACGCCCCGCATGAAAGCCGCTCCGAGCGGTACGCCTATATCCCCACCGCCGCCGTGCTGGCGGAACTGCGCAAGGAGGGGTTTGAACCCTTCATGGCAGCGCAGACCCGCGTGCGGCACGACGACCGCCGCGACTACACCAAACACATGCTGCGCCTGCGACACGCGAGCCAGATCAACGGCGCGGAAGCCAATGAAATTGTGCTTCTGAACTCGCATGACGGCACCAGCAGTTACCAGATGCTGGCTGGCATGTTCCGGTTCGTGTGCAGCAATGGCCTTGTCTGCGGCGACACCGTGGCCGATGTACGCGTGCCCCACAAAGGCGACGTGGCCGGTTCCGTCATCGAGGGCGCTTATGAGGTGTTGCGCGGCTTCGACCGGGTGACGGAATCCCGCGATGCCATGCGCGGCATCACCTTGGACGATGGCGAATCTGAAGTGTTCGCCCGCGCCGCGCTGTCCCTCAAGTACGACGACCCGAACAAGCCCGCACCCGTCACGGAAACGCAAATCCTGATGCCGCGCCGGTTCGACGACCGCCGCCCGGACTTGTGGAGCGTGTTCAACCGCACGCAAGAAAACCTGACCCAAGGCGGCCTGCATGGACGCAGCGCCAACGGGCGCCGCCAGCAAACCCGCCCGGTGCAGGGCATCGACCAAAACATCCGACTGAATCGCGCCCTCTGGCTGCTGGCCGATGGCATGCGCCAGTTGAAAGCCTGAATCCCCACGCGGCAGGGGCAGGCAGTAGCCCTTGTCGCTTTCTTCGCTGCTGCATCCCTGAACCGATAGGAGTTATCACCATGAACGCCAATACCCAAGTTTCCCAAACCGAAGCCCGCGCCATCCAAGCCCCCGCGCTGGAAGCCGCCGACCCCACGAAAAACCTGATTCTGGTTCCGCTGTCGCGGCTGGTGTCGCGTCCCGCTGGCCGCAACGTGCGCAAGACCCCGCGCATGTCGATTCCCGAACTCGCCGCCAGCATCCAGCGTGTCGGCCTGCTGCAAAACCTCATTGTGATTGCCGCCGCTGATGGCGAGCATTACGAGGTGGTGGCCGGTGGACGACGCCTCGCCGGGTTGAAGCTGCTGGCGAAGAAACACCGCATCAGCAAGGAATGGGAAGTGCCTTGCCTGCTGGTGGCCGATGGCACCGCCCGCACGGCCAGCCTCACCGAGAACGTACAGCGCGAAGCGATGCACCCCGCCGACCAGTTCGAGGCATTCGCCGCGCTGGTGATGGAGGGCCGCAGCATCGAGGACATAGCGGCGGATTTCAGCGTCACGCCGCTGGTGGTGCAACGCCGCCTGAAACTCGCCAACGTGTCGCCGCGTCTGCTGACCGACTACCGCGCCGATGCCGTCGCGCTCGATCAGTTGATGGCCCTTGCCATCACCGACGACCACGCTGCACAGGAAAGCGCCTTCTACGATGCGCCGACGTGGCAGCGCCAGCCGTCCGCGCTACGCGACCGTCTGACCGAACGCGAAATCGACGCCTACCGGCATCCGCTGGTGCGCTTCGTCGGGCTGGACACCTACTACGCCGCAGGCGGCGGCATCCGCCGTGACCTGTTCGCGGAAGGCGATGCGGGCGTGTATCTGACCGATGCCGCGCTGCTGGAACGGCTGGCGCAAGACAAGCTGGCAGGCATTGCCGCAGAGGTGAAGGCCGAGGGATGGGCATGGGTGGATGCCACGCCCGGCACGACCCATGCCGACCTGCACGCCTTCCAACGCGCCCCGAGGGAACGCCGCGAACCGAACAAGCGCGAAGCCGCACGCATCGAGAAGCTGCAAGCCAAGCTGCACGAACTGGCCGAGGCGGTGGATGCCGCGCTGGACGCCGACGACGAGGAAAAGGCCGATGCCTTGCAGGAGGACGGCGAAGCCCTGGGCGAGCAGTTGCAGGCGCTGGAAGATGGCTTGCTGGACTACGGCGCGAACGTGAAGGCCGCAGCCGGTGCCATCGCCACCATCGACCGCAACGGCGAAGCCGTGATTCATCGCGGCCTGCTGCGAGAGGCCGAGGCGAAGGCGCTGCGCACGCTGGAACGGCTGCGGCAGGGTTTCGGCAGCGAAGGCGAAGTCGGGAACTACGACGAAGGCGAGGACGGAGAAGCCGACGATGCGCCCAAGACCGCCGCCATGTCCGACCGGCTGGCGCAGCGGTTGAGCGCCCACCGCACCGCCGCGCTGCAAATCGAGGTGGCCCGGCATCCGCAAGCCGCGCTGGCTGCCGTAGTGCATGGCATGGTGCAGAGCGTTTTGCAGGAACGCCACTACGGCCACGACTTGCCGCTGGGCGTGAGCCTGAAAGTGCAAGACCGGCTGGAAGGCATGGCCCCGGACTGGCCCGAATCGCCCGCCGCCGTGGCGCTGCGCGAACTGCAACAGGTGGCGGGCGAAGCGTTGCCGCAGGACAGCGCCGAACTGTTCGCCGTGCTGCTGGCGAAGCCGCAAGACGAACTGGTGCGGCTGTTGGCCGTGTGCGTGGCTTCCACGGTGGACGTGGTGACGCTCCGCGCCACGCAGCGCCAGCCCGGCGCGGAACTGGCGCAGGCTGTGGGGCTGGACATGGCGGCATGGTGGAAGCCGACCGCAGAGGGGTATTTCCGGCATGTGCCGAAGGCCGCGATTCTGGAAGCCGTGGGGCAGTTTGCACCGCCGAACGTCACCCGGCTGGCGAAGTTGAAGAAAGGCGACATTGCCAGCGAAGCCGAACGGCTGGCGGACGGCACCGGCTGGATGCCCGCCGTGTTCAAGGCCGAAGGCGTGGAGGACGCCCCGGCACAGGACGAGCCGCAGGCTGTGGCCGATGACGAGCCGGACGCCATCGACGCCGACGACGAGACGCAGCCTCACGCGCTGGACGCGTGACCTTCGCCACCGCCATGCGCCCCGGTTTCGGCCGGGGCGCTTTGGCAAGCCCGGAGCCTTCCCATGAACAGCCCGACCCCAATTGCCCGCCCGCACATGGCGGCGGTCTATGCCCCCGGCACGGTGCGCGCCCGCCGCTGGCACGGCGGCGGCGACGTGCGCGACTATCGTCCGCCTCGCGGCTGGACGGCCCGCGCCGACCTGACCGACTTGCACCCCATCACAGGGCGCGCCTTGCCGCGTGCCGTGTGGTGGATTGTCGAGACGAAGGAATAACCCCCAATCGCACCAGCCCCAGACCGTTCCGGCCTGGGGCTGGTGGTCAAAAATCCGGGCGCGGCAGTGGCCGCGCCCGGTATCAAAGCCCAAAAGCCTAAATCGCCACGCCGCCGCCTTCGACCAGACGGCGGTGTGGCCGCGTGCATGCGGGTCTGCACGCGAGAAACGGCCAAGGCCAGCAATGTGGGGGCACTACACGCCGTGATCCGGATAGCGCCCTGCCGCAATGGGCAGGGCGCGGGCTGCTACGCCGTGGCCTGCTGCGACAGGTTGCACGAAAGCGTGCCGTCCTCGACGCTGGCGGTTCAGCGCAACCACGTCACGAAGGACGGTTCACGGACACGCCGCCCGGCCTCGCTATGGAGCTTCCACACCACGCCTCAAGCCCACCGCCCAAGGCTGCGGCAGGGGCGCTTCCACTCGGTCATTGGGGCATTGACCTGGCCCGCGTCAGGGCACAAGCCGGTGCAGCCGTCATGCGGGGCCGAGTCGGCCATCTCTCCTTGGCGGGATGGTCGGCCCCTGCGTCCTTGTCTCGTTGTGAATCCTGGCGGTGGCACGGCTGCGCCTTGGGCTTCATGGCCGCAACCTTCCAGCGAAAACAATTTCCCCTGCGCTGCGCGCATTCCTCGCGGGACAAATTCTTTTCGCTTCCAGGTTCTCCACTACGTTTCGACCGCAAGCGGTGCGGCCAGCCCATCCCCCGCCGGACGGATCACAACAAGGACGCGATGGGCGCGACCTTGGTTAACCCGCAGGAGAAATCATCATGGCTAACATCGGCACCTTCACCGCAGAGAAAGACGGCTTCACCGGCACGCTCCGCACCCTGACCTTGAACGTCAAGGTCAAGCTGGTTCCCAACGACAAGGGCGACAACGAAAGCGCCCCCGACTTCCGCGTGCAGGCGGCGGGCCACGACATCGGCGCGGGGTGGCAGAAAGTCAGCAAGGCCGAACGAACCTACGTGTCCATGACCCTCGACGATCCTTCGTTCCCGGCGACGGTCTATGCCCGCCTGATCGAAGGCGAGGACGGCACGCACGACCTGATCTGGTCGCGCAGCAAGCCCCAGGCGGCCTGACGGCCGCCCGCAGCGCCCCGCCTTCCGGCGGGGCGTGATGCTGCTGATCGCAGCACCGCACGCACGAGGTGTTGGCAATCACTCCACGTCTGGTACGTCGAAGGCCGGTATTGCATCGGTGACGGCCGGATGGCTCGAAGCCCGTGACAGCATGCACAGGATGGCGTGTCGGCGCTGCACGCGCCGCCGGGCTTTCGGGCGGTGCCCCGTGCCGGCACGCTGTCACGGCCATGCGGCTTCAATCCCTCACGCCTTCGCGCCTGCGGTGCTGCGCGCCCTCGCTTGCAGGGCAATCCGCGCGATACGCCTACGGCGCGTCGCGCTCTTTCAATACGGCCTCCAGCTCCTGCCGCACCTGCGCCAGAAGCTGATCGGTCTTGCGCGTGCTGTCGCCGGCATAGGCCAGCGTCAGCAGCGTGAGCGGATGCACTTCCATGACCTCGCACAACTCCATCAGCTTGTGCATGGTCGGACTTTTCAAGTCGCGTTCCAGCGAACTCATATAGGTTCGGCTGGACACGTCGGAGAACGCTTCCTGGCTCAAGCCGCGCGCTTTCCTGACCGTCCGTATGGCCGTCGCCAGTGAGTGTTTCGCTGCCACCAACTTGGTTTCCCTGTAAAAACCAAGATGACATCCCATTGCGCCCTATAGAGCTACAATCTAAAGTGTTCAATCGTGGCTGAAAGGCCCGCTTTCGTGCTTTTACGGAAATCCGCAGATGCGGATTCCGACAGAACCGGGGAATCGCATCCGTGTCTTTCCGGCTTTCTACAATTCCGCTTGTGCGTTTCCGTTCTTCTACGGATGCGATGGTTTGCGTATCGGTGCTTTCGCACGGATGCACGGATACGGTTCGGCGGGTCTGCGCTTCGGCACAAAAGCGCATCCGCGCATCCTCGGTTTCGTGGGGATTCCGACCATGACCCTGCCGCTTGTCACCGCCGATGAACGCGCCCGGCTGCTGGCCCACGGCGCGGCACGCGCTGCCGGCCAGCACCTCGACCTGCTGCCCGTGGTGCGGCTGTTCACCCCGGACGCGCACGCGACCTGGCTGCTGGTGTCGCTCGATCCTGCGGATGGCGACACGGCTTACGGCCTGATCGACCTCGGCATCGGGATGCCGGCGCTGGGTACGGTCAAGCTGTCCGACCTGGCCGGCATCGTCGGCCCGCGCAAGCTGCCGGTGCGACGGGATCGGTATTTCCGGGCGGCGCGCCCGCTGTCGGAGTATGTCCGGCTGGCCCAGGAGAACGGCGCGATCACGGACTGACCGAACCCTGCGCGGCCTGCCGCGACAGGTAGGCGCACCCCGCCCAGCCGGGGCGCATTGTGACTATTTCGGTCTTAGTCGAGACCGTGCGGGTCTCAATCCACACTCTTGCACCGAAGCGGTGCGACTGTGCTGGAAACAGTCACGATCTTTGGCGCGGGCTGCGGCACGGTGACCAGTGCTGCGCACCATTTTCCGGCGGTGCAGCCGTCGTATTCAGACGATTTTGGCAATGCACCGGAGCGAATCGGTCTTGACACCACAAGTTACAGCTTACCCAGATATTAATGGCAGTTTGATGTTGAAACGGTAGCTCCCGCAAGCCGAAATCCATAGCGACGTTCCTGCTGATCGACAGGAGGTTGCGTCATGGCTGATTCGAGCGCTGCACACTGGTATCCGACCGCAGCGTATCTCTACACGCTGCATCTCGATGGCCCCGCGCTGGCTTGGGAGTACCTGCGCAGGAATCCCGACTACCGGCGCGACTGGTTGCGCCGTCGCCGCAGGCCTGACTCGGCGCAGGCTTGGGGCCTGCGACTGCTGGAAGACCCGGCCCTGGATGCGCGCGACGCGCATCCGGCCTGGTTCCCCGACCACGATGCCGTGGTGCAGCTTTACCCCGATGCCGACCCGCCACCCGATGCCTATGCCTTCGAGTTCTGGCGCGTCCCAGGCCGAAAGCGCCTGATCCACGACGGCAAGCGCCTGGTGCTGGTGTCGCACTGGCCGGGCTGCTGCCTGCGGCTCGCCCTCGGGCCAGGGATGGAAGACGGTATGGCCTACCTCTACGCCACCCGCGCCTGCGCCACGCCTTGCGCGCGCTATCGCACGCTCGCGGCCGAGCTGGACGCCCTGGCCGTGGCGATGGCTGCCGCGCCTGCGGCGGCGGCCCGCTCCCGGCCTGCACCGGCCGCCCTGCTGGAACTGCACACCTTGCAGGCGCTCGACGCGACCCTGGCGGGCGCGTCCTTGCGCGAAGTGGCCGAAGGGCTGTTCGGCGCGGATGCCGTCGCGGCCGACTGGCACAAGGACAGTGCCTTGCGTGCCCGCGTGCGGCGGCTGGTGCGCCGTGGCAATGCGCTGATGCGCGGCGGCTACCGCCGCCTGGCACAGCTTCCGCCGTTCCCGCTGCACTAGCGGAGATAAGAGGGGGGACGTTTCGCGTCCCTTGAAGAACGTCCCTTAGCAAGAAGCCTAGCTTTCTTGAAAGTGCCTCTATCCGGCCGCGTGGTGTGGCCGGGCTTGATGGAGGTACATCCCATGCGACCTGCTCCCTTGCGGCCTGCCGCCGCTGCTGTCGCTGCGCCCGCGCAGCCCCAACGCTACCTGACCAACGACGAGGCCGCCGAGTATCTGCGCCTCAGCCCTCGCACGCTGGAGAAGCAGCGCGTGATCGGTGGTGGCCCGAAGTTCCGCAAGTTCGGCCGGCGCGTCATGTACGCCGTGAGCGACCTCGATGCCTGGGCCGATGCGCGCAGCTACGAGGCCACGTCCGATCCCGAATACGCCGAGAACCATTCGGCCGACAGCCGTGCGCGCTGATCGGCGCATCGCCGGTGGCCATCGCCATGTCCAGCCCGCCAGGGCAAGCCTTGCCGCAGCGCGAACAGCTCGACCTGTTCCGCGCGCTGCCGGGCGACATGGCGCCGCGCGACAGCCAGGACTTGATGGCCTTTCCGTTCTTCTCGCTCGCCAAGTCGCGGCGCACCGCGCCGATCGACTTCCGAGCGGGCGGCATCACCATCCGGGTGGAGGGCACGGCCGAGCATGGCATCGCCACCATCTGGGATGCCGACGTGTTGATTTGGGCCGCCTCGCAGATCGTGGAAGCGCGCGACGCGGGCATTCGCCCGTCGCGCTGGATACGCGCCACGCCCTACGAGATCCTGCGCTTTATTGGACGAGGAACATCCCTCAACGACTACCTGCGCCTGAAAGCCGCGCTGGATCGCCTGCAATCGACCAGCGTGGCCACGTCCATCCGCGAAACCACGGGAAGGCGCTTGCATCGCTTCTCGTGGATCAACGAGTGGAAGGAACTGGCCGACGCCAGCGGCGTGCCGCTGGGCCTCGAATTGATCCTGCCGGACTGGTTCTATGCCGGCGTGGTGGACGCCGCCCTGGTGCTGACCATCGACCCCGCGTACTTCCGCCTCAAAGGCGGCATCGAACGCTGGCTGTACCGCCTCGTGCGCAAGCACGGCGGCAAGCAGCCGGACGGCTGGCAGTTCGATTTCCGGCACCTGCACCGCAAGTCCGGCAGCGCGGCACGCTTCTCGGACTTCGCCTACGACCTGCGCGCCTTGGTGGCGCGGCAGTCGCTGCCCGGCTACGTCCTCGGCATCGAGGCGATGCCGGACGAAGGATTGGAGCTGCTGACCTTCCGGCCCGTGCCGCCCACGGCACGGGGATAACTACGGTAAAGCCTGTGGACGGCCTCGTGCTATCAGGAGTACCGGGTATCGTGCTATCAGGAGTACGCCTATCGTGCTATCAGGAGTACGAAAACGCCGGAAAGCCAATAACGGCGCGGGTTTGCATCCCCTCTAACTTACCTAACTATAAATCTCTAACTTTTAGTAGAAGCACGCCGTTTCGGTGGACAACTGCCGAAAGGCACGTCGAACAGCGTTTCGCACGGCAGGCAAAGCCTGGCTTTCCAGCACGGAGGGCCACGCAATGATCGTGGCGCTGCTCAACCAAAAAGGCGGCGTCGGCAAGACCACGCTCGCCACGCACATCGCGGGCGAACTGGCGATGCGCGGGCAGTCGGTCATCCTGCTGGATGCCGACCCGCAAGGTTCATCACTGGACTGGACGCAACGCAGAAGCCAGCAGGGCTTGCCCCGGCTGTTCAGCGCCGTGGGCCTGGCCCGCGAAACACTGCACCAGGAAGCGCCCGAACTGGCCCGCCGCGCAGATCACGTCATCATCGACGGGCCGCCGCGCATCGCCGCCTTGGCGCGCTCCGCGCTGCTGGCGGCCGAGCGCGTGCTGATCCCGGTGCAGCCCAGCCCCTACGACCTCTGGGCCAGCGCCGAGATGGTGGCGCTGATCCGCGAAGCCCAGGTGTTCCGGCCTGCGCTGCGCGCGGCCTTCGTCATCAACCGCCGCGTCAGCACCACGGTGATCGGTCGGGAGGCGCGTCAGTCGCTGGCCGAACAGCCGCTGCCGGCGCTGCGCGCCGAGGTGCGGCAGCGCATCGTCTTCGCCGACAGCGTGGCCGCTGGCCGGCTCGCCCGCGAGACGGAGCCTGACAGCGCCGCCGCGCGCGAGATCGCCGCGCTGGTGGATGAACTGCTGCGGTGGCCGACATGACCGCGAAGCCACCACGCAGCAAGCGCGTCGGCATCGGCGCACGGCCGCCCGCGAACCCGCACGCCGAGGCGTGGATTCGCCAGGGCGACGCCGATGCGCTCAACAAGGGCGACCTCTACACCGCGCGCCTGACCCTCGACGTGACGCCCGCAATGCGGGCGCGCATCAAGGTGTCGGCCTTCACGCGGGGCGTGACCGTGGCCGAACTGCTGCGCGCTTTGCTGGAACGGGAGTTTCCCGAGATCCGCACGGAGAACACGCCATGAACGCATCCTCTGCACCCGCCGCGAACACGGCCACGGCTGCCGTATCGCCTCCGGCTGCGCCGTCGCTCGCGGTACTCGCCGGCCAGGCCGGCAACGTGCCACTGACGCGCGTATCGCTGGCCTACATCGAACCGCGCTTCAAGCTCTACCTGCGCTTCGGCGAACCGGCGCGCACGCTCCAGCTCGACCGCTGGCGGCGCTGCGCGGTGTTCCTGCCGCGTGCAATGTTCTGCCGCGTGCGCTGGCAGGCCAACGACTACGGCACGATCCGCTGGCAGATCATGGTGATGCAGGCTGGCACGCCGCTGGATGCCTTGCAGCGCATCCCCGGCGTGCGGCCCGGTGCACGCCTGCTGCTGCACGCCGAGGGCGACGCCAGCGTGCGCGCCGTGCTGGAACGCATCGACGCCATCGAGGCGCTGGGCATCGCCCCGTCTGCCGTCTCGCCCGCGTACTGGCGCACGCTGGGCAACCGGCTCGCGGCTCGCTTGCCGCTGCCTGAATACAGCATTGAACGGCACGCCGCTTGGCTGGCCGGAAGGACATTCCCATGACCAGCATTTCTACGACCGGCCCCGCGCCGCGTCCTCCCTCGCGCCTGCGCGCTCGCATCGTGCTGGCGGGCCTGACCGCCTGCGGCTTCGCTGCGCTGGCCTGGGCGGCTTTCGTGTCGCCGCTGCCGCGCCTGACGTACAACCCATCCGACAGCGTGGCGGTCGGCTGGTATCGCATCGAACCGTTCGACCCGCGCATCGCCTCGCTGCCACGTCCGTTGTCCGTGGGCAGCATCGTGCTGGTGCCGCTTCCGGCCGAGGCCGCCGCACTGGCTGCGCAGCGCGGCTACCTGCCGACGCATGTTCCGCTGCTCAAACGTGTGGGCGCAGTCGCACCGCAACACGTTTGCATCGGCGCTGGTCAGGTACGCATCGACGGCGTGCCTTCGGCCGCCGTGCTGCCTGCCGACCGACTGGGCCGGCCGTTGCCATCCTTGCAGCTTTGCAGGCGCCTCGAACCGAGCGAGCTATTCCTGTTGAGCGTGACCAATCCGGCGTCTTTCGACAGCCGGTATTTCGGCCCGGTCAGCGCATCCACTGTGATCGGCGTTGCGCATCCCGTTTGGCTGGAGGCACGCCCATGATGGCCATCGATTCGCTACACGTTGCCGTGCATCTCATCGTGCCATCGGGCGTGTCGTTCCGGCTGCTGCTGCCGTGTCGTCGCGCGTGCAGTGCGAGCGCATCCGCGCCGCACTTCGCGCAACATCCGGCTCAGCCGTCCAACGTGCAGGCGTCTTGCCTCGAACGCGCCCGGCCTATGGCCGTCGCCGGGTTCGCCGGCGGGCTGGCTGCGGGTGCAGCAGCGCCGCCGGGCCGCCTTTGCCCTGAGCGACAGCGAAGGGCAAAGGCGGAAGGCAAGACAAAAGGACGCGGCACCGGGCCGCGTCGAAAGCCTGTCTGCACGTGGGGGTGGCGCGGCACGGAGCGGCTTCGCCGCCGTGCCGCGTGGGGCGCGAGGCCCGCGCCAATGCAGGCATGTCCGCGTGCTTCGCACGACAGGACACGCCGTAGCTTGCAGGGAGCGCAGCCATGACCGACCGCCGAGACGACGATTTCCGCGTGCGCCCCAGCGCCCCGAAGAACCGGGGCAAGGGCCAGGGCCAGAGCTTCGTTTCCAAGGTGCTCAAGCAGGCCGGTAAGGCCAGCGGCGGCAAGTCCTCGATGCGCCATTCCGCAGGCAATGGCAGCGGCGCACGCGCAGGCCAGCGGCCCGGCTCGCGCCTGGGGCGCGGCCACACGGCGGCGCGTTTCGCGGGCGCGAATCTCACGCCCATGTCGCGGCGCGTGACCATCAAGACCTTGCTGGTCAATCAGCGCAACGCCAGCCCACAGTCGCTCGCCAAGCACCTGCGCTACATCGAGCGCGACGGCGCCGGCCGTGATGGCGAGCCGGGCCGGGCCTACGGGCCGCAGACCGACGAAGCCGACCTCGATGCGTTCAAGGAGCGCAGCGCTGACGACCGGCACCATTTCCGCTTCATCGTCTCGCCCGAGGGCGGGGCCGAGCTGGACGACCTGCGCACCTACACCCGGCACCTGATGAACCGCATGGAAGCCGACCTGGGCACGCGGCTCGATTGGGTGGCGGTCGATCACTGGAACACCGACAACCCGCACACCCACCTGATCGTGCGCGGGCGCGACGACACTGGCAAAGACCTCATCATCGCGGGCGACTACATCGCCCACGGCTTCCGCCATCGGGCCGCCGAACTGGCGACGGAATGGCTGGGGCCGCGCACCGAACTAGAGATCCAGCAGACCTTGCAGCGCGAGGTGGAGCAAGAGCGGTGGACGAGCCTTGACCGCACGCTGCAACGCGAGGCCGGCGAGGATGGCCGGGTGCAGATCGAACGCTTCAACGAACCTCGGCTGCAACGCCAGCGCCTGTTGCTGATCGGTCGCCTGCAACGCTTGCAGCGCCTGGGTTTGGCCGACGAGGTGCAGCCCGGCACCTGGGCCATCCATGCGGACGCGGAGAAGACCTTGCGCGCCCTGGGCGAGCGCGGCGACATCATCCGCACCATGCAGCGGGCCATGAGCGGCCAGCCGCGCGAGTTGGCGGTGTTCGAGCCGGGCGACGACGGCCGCACCATCGTCGGCCGCGTCGCTGCCAAGGGGCTGGCCGACGAGCTGCACGACCGCGGCTATCTGGTCATCGACGGCATTGACGGCAAGGCCCACTACATTGCCTTGAACGCCCGCGACGAGCTGGCGAACTATCCCACCGGAGCCGTGGTGGAGGTACGCGGTTCCGCCGAGGTGCGGGCGGCCGACAAGAACATCGCCGCGCTGGCGAGCGATGGTCTGTACCGCACCGACCATCACCTGGCGATCGAGCAGGGCCGGGCCAAGACCGGACGTGACCCGCAGGAGGTTGTCGCGGCCCACGTCCGCCGACTGGAAGCCCTGCGCCGGGCCGGCATCGTCGAGCGCGTGGCCGATGGCTTATGGAAGGTGCCGGACAACCTGGCCGAGCGTGGCCGCCAGTACGACGCCCAGCGCCTGGGCGGCGTGGCGGTAGAACTGAAATCGCACCTTCCCATCGAGCGGCAGGCCCGCGTGATCGGGGCCACTTGGCTCGACCAGCAACTGATCGGCGGAGGCCGAGGGCTGGGCGACCTGGGCTTTGGCGGCGAGGTCAAGAACACCCTGCAACAGCGTGCCGACTTCCTGGCCGAACAGGGGCTGGCCGAACGACGCGGGCAGCGCGTCATCCTCGCCCGGAACCTGCTGGGCACGCTGCGCAATCGGGAACTGGCGCAGGCCGCCAAGGAAATTGCCGCCGCCACCGGCCTGGAGCATCGCCCGGTGGCGGACGGGCAGCGCGTGGCTGGCATCTACCGGCGCTCGGTCATGCTCGCCAGCGGGCGCTACGCGACGCTCGATGACGGCATGGGGTTTTCGCTGGTGCCGTGGAAGCCGATGATCGAACAGCGGTTAGGGCAGCAGCTCGCCGCGACAGTGCGCGGCGGCGGAGTTTCATGGGAGATCGGACGGCAGCGTGGGCCATCAGTGGGATGACTTCCCCTCCATTGGGAGCAGTTCTCTTGCGATCTCCATTGCCTGCTCACGCGAAGAAGCAAGAAGTAGAGGGTAGCCCCAGAACTTGGCAAAAACGACCGAAAATGCCTTGAAACCTAGACGTTTTGCCGAGTTGGATTCGACCAGAATCATAGCCAGAACCAGCTTACGCAATTCGACCTTATGCTTTTTCATCCACAGTGAAGTGCGTTTCTTTTCTTCCGGCGTGTGCTCATGGCCTTCGGCCGGTGCGGCATCGCTCAGGAGCACGAATGGTTCACCGCGCCTCAAATTGGCCTCGAATTCATCGAAGTCCTTCTGCGCGTCGTGTCCTGGTTCTTGCGAAAGAGTCATCCAGACGAAAGGAAAGTTAGAACTATTCATCGACATGACCGGCTCCTTTGCGTTTGATGTGACGCCAGGTGGCCACAATGGCGCACACTCCGGGTAGCGCGATGAAGAACAGCGCCGAGAAGACAATGTGCCCGCCATCGCGCAGCCCGTCGAAGACCCCCGCGAGGGTATTCAGGACGACGAGCAGGCCGCCGAGAATCATTGCAATCCACTGGGCCGTGCGGGTTCCGATCAATGCGAGAAGTACCGTGACGATCCAGGCACCATAGAACGCGGAAAACATCCACAGTGCGCCGGCCTCGAACGTGATCGCCGGTGTCGCGCCGTGCGCTCTCACATAGTCGTTGACGTAGGAGAACGACTGGAGCGTCACAAAAAGCACGGCACCAACGGCTGTCGTTAACCAGAACAAAGCGACCTTGTTCCGGTTATCCATGGCCAGGTCTTGGACTGGGTGTAGTGGGTTGGATGGCTGAAGTGACATAGGAGCTTTCTCAATAGTCAATGGCTGAACGTTTGCGGGATTCGGAACCTGCGGCACGCGGGTTCACAGCTTGTAGTTCAGCGTCACCATCATGTTGCGCGGTGCGCCATAACTCACGGTGTCGAAGTCCCCCTTCTGAAGCGCGTACTTTTTGTCGAACAAGTTGTTGACGTTGACTGCCACATTGATCTTCTTCGTGATGGCGTAACGCCCCACCAGTGACACCAAGGCATAAGAACTCTGCTCCCCGCCCAACGAGCTGGTGCCAGTGTTGGGGGCCTGGTAGATGCGGCTTTGCCATTTGACGCCGCCGCCCAGCGTCAATTTGTTCCACTCTCCCGGCAACTGGTAGGTGGTGAAAAGCTGGGCCGTGGTGCGCGGTATTTGCGAATTCAAGCGGACGTCATCGCCATCTTTCGCAGTGAAGTGAGCGATGCCTGCGTAGATGCTCCAGCCACGCGCCAGCTCACCCTGCAAGTCCAGTTCGATCCCGCGCGACTTCGTGCCATCGACGCCTTTGTAGGCCTGCGCGCCGCCTGGCGTATAGGTTCCGGCGACGATCTGGGCGGCGTTGTCCAGCTCGGTCTCGAACAAGGCGACCGACGCATTCAGACGTCCGTCGAGGTACTCGCCTTTCAGGCCGATTTCCTTGGTTTTCCCCTTGGACGGCGTGAGCACGTTGCCGTTGCTGTCCCGATAGTCGGTCTGCGGGTTGAAGATGCCGGTGTAGCTGATGTAGGCCGAGTAGGTCTTGTCGATGTCGTAGATCAACCCGGCATACGGGGTGAATTCGCTGGTCCTCTTGTAGTGGAAAGGCGTCCCGCTGACGCTCTCGTCAATTTCATAGTTGCTGAAGCGGCCGCCGACGATGAGCTTCAGAGGATCGGCCAGCGAAAACCGGGCCGCGCTGTAGACGCCACTCTGCTTGATCCTGGTGCGCGTCGGGATGGACGTCATGGCATCGAAGTCGGGCCGGGGATAGGCAGCGCTCAGGTCATAGACATTGACCGGCACAAAGCCTGGATAAAAAGGCGAGACTTCCTCCTTGCTGGCCGTGCGACGCGAACTCGTCGCCCCCACCACCAGATCATGTTGACGGCCCAGCAGTTCAAAGGGGCCGCTGGCCATCACATCGAAGGCGTTTTGACGGCTGCGCCCTTCCGCGGCCAACGCCACCGGATAGGCCCCATAGGGGTAGGTACCCAGTCCCGTGGCGCGGTCGGGGTAGCCGACCAGGCCGAGCAGCTCGGCATCGTATTCGGTGCGGTACTGGTTGGCGACGGCCCGAACCTTCCAGCCGTTATCGAAGCGGTGCTCGATCTCGGCAAAGGCCGTCTTGAGCGTGTTGTCCCAATAGCTCCAGTCCTGCGCGTAGGTCTTGGAACGCGAATACTCCGCCTGCGTGCCGTCGCTGAACCATAGCGGCAAGCCGCCCCAGGTGGAGCCCTTCGGCGTGATGTCCTGGTAGTCGTAGCCCAGGCTCACCGTCGTGTCCGGGGTCAGATCCGCCTCGATGATGCCGTAGAACGCCTTCCTCTCCGGCTTGTAGCCGTCGATGTACGAGTGTCCATCCTGGTACGTCCCCACCAGGCGCGCGCGGATGCGACCGTCCTCGGTCAAGGGCGTCGAGACGTCGGCCATGCCCCGATAGGTGTCCCAACTCCCCGCGCCGAGCGAAGCGGCCGCCGAGAATTCGCGGGTCGGCCGTTTGCGCACCAAGTTGATCGCGGCCGAGGGGTTGCCGGTGCCGGTCAGCAAGCCGGTGGCGCCGCGCACGACCTCGACACGATCATAGAACGCAGTGTCGAGAGAGCCGATGCCGCTACCGTTGATGATGTCGCCGACGACAGTGGGTATGCCGTCGTATTGAATGTTGTTGATCAGGAAGCCGCGCGAATAGAAACTCGTTCTCTCGCTGTCGGACTGGTATGACGTGACGCCCGTGGTGTTCTCCAGCACGTCCTGCACCGAATTCAATTGCTGGTCGTCCATGCGCTGGCGCGTGATGACCGTCACCGACTGCGGTGTTTCCCGCAGCGACAGCGGTAGGCGGGTGGCCGCCAGCGTCTCGCTGGTGGTGTAAGAACCTGTCCCCTCGGTCGTCGCCGTATCTTCCTTACCCGTCACGGTTACCGCCGGTAGGGTCATCGCCTCCTGAGACGTTTTTTCCCCGTCCTTGTTTTGGATCTGCGTTGGCTCGGCGGCGAATGCTCCCTGCGCGCTAATGAAAATTGCCGCCGCAACTGCCGTGCCCAGCATAGTGAGAGGCGCGCTCCTCATGACGCCCTTGCAAGGCCCATCCACATGAAGATAGACGGCGGGCATTGCGCGCATATCAATTTGCCAACGGAGCTTTCCAGTAGTCGTGAGATCGGACATCAAACAATACTCATTTGCGTTTACATGCTTTATTTAACAATAGAGCTGCATGAGCATGATGGTGAAATTAAGCCAGATTGTTATTCGATTGGGCCAAATACACTTGCCTCAATGCTTTTGGCCGTATTGCGAAATAAATTGACTTGCTTTCGCAATGTAGAAGTGTGCTCACGCGGATAGGCTGCGCTTCATCGTGGTCTGTCATGCCCCAATCCAGCGTGCTTGGCCGGCCGAACGAGTACCCCGTTCTTCCCGAGGAAATTCCCCCTATGCACTCACTTTGCCTTGGTGGATCGGCCCCGCACAGCCGGTCACGCGCCACCCCAATCCCCGTTGTCGTCGGGAGGAATGCATGAGCGCCGCCGTTACCTCCCGTGCAAAACCCATTGTCATCAGCGTCATTGGCCTCGTTGTGGTTTTTGGCCTGCTGTATGCCTGGCGCACCACTCGCAGCAGCGGCGCAGACCATCAGGCCATGCCGCCGATGCCCGTCTCGACAATCCGTGCAGAGCCTCGCGGCGTGTCCGAGGAGTTGCAGGCCGTTGGCAGTTTGCAAGCCGTGCGCGAAGTGCTGCTGGCCCCCGACACGTCAGGGCGCGTGACCGCCATCAATTTCGACGCGGGCCAGTTCGTGAAGGAAGGGACTGTGCTAGTTCAGCTTTACGACGCCCCCGAACAGGCGGATCGTGCCGCTGCGGCGGCCAAGGCCGACTTTGCACAATTGCAGCTCCGGCGTTCGCAAGAGCTGGCCCCTACCGGCGCCGAGCCACGTGAACTGCTCGAACAACGCAAGGCGGAGGCCGCCCAGGCGGTCGCTGCGGTTCGGCAACTCGACGCGCGTATCCAGCAGAAGGCCGTCCGTGCGCCGTTCTCCGGCCAGATCGGCATCCGGCGCATCAACCCCGGCCAGTACCTCAACGCCGGCGATGCGATCGCCACGCTGACCCAGCTCGATCCGCTCTACGTCAACTTCACGCTGCCCCAGCAGGATTTGCCCAAGCTGACGCCGAGCGCGTCGGTGCAGGTGACGGTGGATGCGGCGCCGGGCCAAGTGTTCAACGCGAAGGTCAGCACCATCGAGCCACGCATAGACGGCGAAACCCGCAACGTGGCCGTCCAGGCACTGCTGCCCAATGCCGACCGGCTACTGAAGTCCGGCATGTATTCGACGGCGAAGCTGGCGTTGCCCGCCACGACCGATGCCATTGCGTTGCCGCTGACGGCGATCCAGACATCAGCCTCCGGCGACAGCGTCGTGCTCGTGCAAGAGATCAATGCGGAAGGGATCGGCAAGGCGGTTGCGGTACCAGTCATCACCGGCCGCCGGCTCGGCGAGGAAGTCCTAGTGACGCATGGCGTCAAGCCCGGCGACATCGTGGTGACAGCGGGCCAGAACCGGCTACCGCCCGGCGCGACGGTGAAGATCAACGCGGCCGCTCCTGCCGCCGCAGTGCTGCGTGCCGCCCCGGCGGTCGCATCTACCGCCAGCGCACGCTAGGGAGACGGCACGATGCATTTCACCGACATTTTCATCCGCCGCCCCATCCTGGCACTGGTGGTCAGCCTGTTGATCCTGCTGATGGGTGCCACCGCCGTGTTCATGCTGCCCGTGCGGCAGTACCCCTATCTCGAAAACGCCACCATCAGCGTGAGCACCACCTTGCCAGGCGCGACCCAGGAAGTGATGCAAGGCTTCGTGACCACACCGATCGCGCAGTCCATCGCCACGGCCAGCGGCATCGAGTACCTCAGTTCGACCACCACGCAGGGCAAGAGCGAGATCAAGGCGCGGCTGGTGCTCAACGCCAATGCCGATCGCGCGATGACCGAAATCCTCGCCAAGGTGCAGCAAGTCAAGTACCAGTTGCCGACTGGCGTGACCGATCCGGTCATCAGCAAGTCCACCGAAGGCGGCACCGCCGTGCAGTACGTCGCCTTCTACAGCGACACGCTGTCGATCCCGCAGGTGACAGACTTCGCCACCCGCGTGGCGCAGCCGCTGTTCACCGGCATTCCCGGCGTCGCTTCGGCAGACATCATGGGCGGGCAGACGCTGGCCATGCGTATCTGGATCGATCCGGTAAGGCTGGCCGCGCGCGGTTTGTCGGCCGGAGAGATTGCGGCCGCGCTGCGAGCCAACAACGTGCAGGCCGCGCCGGGCCAGCTCAAGAGTTCGCTGACCGTCACCAACATCAGTGCCGCCACCGACCTGCGCGGCGTCGATGACTTTCGCCAGATGGTCATCAAGTCCAACCCCGAGGGTGGTCTGGTGCGGCTGTCCGACGTGGCCACGGTGGAGATTGGTGGCCAGAACTACGACAACGCCGCGTTCGCTACCGGCAAGCCGGCGATCTTCATCGGCATCCAGCCCGCGCCCGACGGCAACCCGATCGACATCGTCAAGCAGGCCAAGGAACTGATTCCCAAGATCCGCGAAATGGCGCCGCCTGGACTGAAGGTCTCGCCCAACTACGACATCGCAACCTTCGTCAACGCCTCCATCGAGGAGGTCAAGCACACGCTGGTCGAAGCGATCGTGATCGTCATCGTGGTGATCTTCCTGTTCCTTGGCACCTTCCGCGCGGTCATCATTCCGGTGGTCACCATCCCGCTGTCGCTGGTTGGCACCGCCGCGCTGATGCTGGCCTGCGGCTTCTCGATCAACCTGCTGACGCTGCTGGCGATGGTGCTGGCGATCGGCTTGGTGGTCGATGATGCCATCGTGGTGGTGGAGAACATTCATCGCCACATCGAGGAAGGCTACACGCCGGTGCGTGCAGCCCTGCTGGGTGCGCGCGAGATCGTCGGGCCGGTGATTGCCATGACCATTACGCTGGCGGCCGTCTACGCTCCCATCGGCATGATGGGGGGGCTGACCGGCGCACTGTTCAAGGAGTTCGCCTTCACGCTGGCTGGCTCGGTCATCGTCTCGGGCGTGGTCGCACTGACACTCTCGCCGGTCATGAGTTCGATGCTGTTGAGTTCGGCGCAGGGCGAGGGACGACTGGCCAAACGTGTCGAGCACACCATGCAAGGGCTGACCGCTTTCTACGGACGCCTGCTGGCACGCACGCTGGCCGCGCGCGGCGCGGTTCTGCTGGTGGGTGCGGTGGTATTGGCGGCCATCGTGGTGCTGTTCAATGGCACGCGCCACGAACTGGCACCAATGGAAGACCAGGGCATCGTACTGGCCGTCACCAAGGCGCCGCAGTATGCGGGAGTGGGCTACACCACCCGCTATGCCGAGCAGATCGAGAAGATATTCGAGTCGATCCCTGAGTTCGACAGCAGCTTCATGCATATCGCCGGCATTGCTGGCGGCCAGAACCAGATGCTCGGCGGTGCGATCCTGAAGGACTGGTCCGAGCGCAAGCGTTCGGCCACCGAAATCCAAGGTCAGATCCAGGCTGCGGGCGCCGCCATCGACGGAGAAACCGTCACGGCCGTGCAGATGCCTCCATTGCCGGGTTCCAGCGGCGGTCTACCCGTGCAAATGGTGCTGCGCTCGCCCGATGAGTTCCAGACGCTGTACGAGACCGGCGAGAAGATCAAGACGGCCGCCTATGCCAGCGGGTTGTTCCTCTACGTGCAGAACGACCTGTCCTACGACAGCCCGCAGGCGCATATCACCATCGACAATGCGAGGGCCAGCGAAATGGGCGTGACCATGCAGTCCGTCGCCGATACGCTGGCGGTGCTGGTCGGCGAGAACTACGTCAATCGCTTCAACTTCCACGACCGCTCCTACGACGTGATCCCGCAGGTGCGCGGTGGCGAACGCATGACGCCGGAAGACCTCGGACGCTTCTACGTCAAGGCGACTTCCGGCGCGCTGGTGCCGCTCTCAACCGTGACCCGCGTCGAGATGCGTCCGCAGGCCAACCAGCTCACCCAGTTCGGCCAGATGAACTCCGCCACGCTGGAAATGCTGCCGGCACCGGGCGTAAGCATGGGCGAGGCCGTGAAGTTCCTGCAATCGCAGCCGCTGCCACCCGGCACCAGCGTGGACTGGCTCAGCGACAGCCGCCAATTCGTCCAGGAAGGCAACCGCTTGCTGGTGTCTTTCTGCTTCGCGCTGGTGGTGATCTTCCTGGTGCTGGCGGCGCAGTTCGAGAGCCTGCGCGATCCGCTGGTGATCCTGGTGACGGTGCCGCTGGCGGTCTGCGGTGCCTTGGTGCCGCTGTGGCTGGGTTTTGCCACGCTCAATATCTACACACAGATCGGACTGGTCACACTTATCGGCCTGATCTCCAAGCACGGCATCCTGATGGTCACGTTCGCAAACCACATCCAGCATCACGAAAACTTGAGTCGCATCGAGGCCATCGAGAAAGCCGCAGCAGTGCGTATGCGCCCCGTCCTGATGACCACTGCCGCTATGGTTGCAGGCCTGGTGCCGTTGCTGTTCGCCGACGGCGCAGGTTCGGCCAGTCGCTTCTCCATCGGCATCGTGGTGGTGATGGGCATGATGATCGGCACCTTCTTCACGCTGTTCGTGCTGCCCACCATCTACAGCTTTGTCGCCAAGGATCACCGTGCGGCAGCGGAAAGCCCTCGCGCCCGTGAACTCGCTACCGCGGAGGCTCCCGATGTCGTCCTTTGAACCGATTGCTGCCATGACTACTGCTTCGCGTCCGGCCGTGTTTCCCTCTCGGCGCGCTGCCTTCATGGCCATTGCCGTTGCCGTGATCACCGCAGGTTGCGCCAGCGGCCCCGACTATCACGCCCCGGCTTTGCCGGAAACCGCGGCCGGCCCCTTTGTCAGCAAGCCGGCTACCACGGACGCCGCCGCATCGCTGCCGGCGGGCTGGTGGAAGCTGTATGACGATCCCGCGCTCGACAATCTGGTGCAGGAAGCCCTGTCGGCCAATACTAACCTGCGCGTGACGCTGGCCAACCTCGACCGCGCACGGGCCATCTACAAGGAAGCGCGCGGTGGCCTATTTCCCTCGACCAACGTATCGGCGGGCGCGGGCTATGGCCGCGACCAGACCACGTGGACGGGCACCGGCCAGGCGCCCACACAATGGAGCTACAGCGGTGGCCTCGACGTCTCCTACGAACTCGACCTGTTCGGCCGAGTCAGGCGCGATATCGAAGCTGCACGCGACGACACCGATGCGGTCGCCGCCGCCCATGATGCCGCGAAGGTCGTCGTCGTCGCCGAGACAACACGCGCATATGTGGACGCCTGCACCTATGGCGAATCCATCGACGTCGCGCACTCGTCCATTGAATTGGCTCAGCGCAGCCTGGATCTGATCAGCCGCCAGGAACACGCCGGCTCGGCGTCGCGTCTGGATGTGGAACGGGCTGGTGTCACGCTGGCACAGGCCCAGGCCGCCTTGCCGCCGTTGCAGGGTCAGCGGGATGCCGCGTTGTTTGAGTTGGCCGCGCTGATGGGCCGCACGCCGTCGGAAGTGCCTGAATCGGCGCGCGTATGCACGCAGGCACCGGAGATCGCGGGGGCGCTGCCGATTGGTGATGGCACTGCGCTGCTGCGCCGCCGCCCGGACGTGCGTCAGGCCGAACGCCAACTGGCTGCCGATACCGCCCGCATCGGCGTGGCCGTTGCCGACCTCTATCCGCGCGTCACGCTGGGCGCCTCGGGCAACTACCTGCGCAACGACTACCTGAAAGGCAATCGCACCTGGTCCTTCTCGTTGGGCCCGCTGATCTCCTGGAGCTTCCCCAACACGATGGTCGCGCGCAGCCGTATCGCACAGGCAAAGGCACAAAACGCGGCATCGTTGGCCAGCTTTGATGGCACTGTGCTCAATGCCCTGAAAGAGTCCGAGCAATCGTTGAGCGCCTACGGCGCGGCGATGCAGCAACGCGAGGCGTTGATCGAAGCGCGAAACCGTGCCGAGAACGCCTTTCGGTTGGCTGACCAGCGTTATCACGCCGGCTCCATCAGCTACCTCGACGTGATCGTGGCGCAGACCAGCCTGATTAACGCGAAATCGCAGGTGGCCGCTGCTGACCAACGAGTTGGCTCCACACGGGTCAGTGTGTTCAAGGCGCTCGGCGGCGGCTGGGAGCAAGCCAGTACGCAGTAATCCCTAGGGACACCGGCGCGGTGGTGGCTTCGCCATCGTGCCTGCGTCCGACCAACCATTAGCCACGTCGCTTCCATGTTGTCACGAACAACTGGGAAACCGGCATAGCGAAGGAAACGGATATGGCGCCACACGACGAGCCTTCTCGAATTATTGATTTGATTACCTCATTCGGCAGCAAGAACAGGCCGTCATCCAAACGCATGAAGCATGCCGCCATAGCCAGCCCCATAACCGCCGGCGCAAAGTCATCCTATGAACAACGATTGGAGGCGAGCCATTTGCGGCCAACGATCGCACGTACCAGTGTCCTTAACGCACTAGAGGAGGCGGTGCCTCGCTGCCTCGACGCCAGCCAGATGTATCGCATCCTCAGCCCCCAGTTCGAGAGCCTCACACCGGCCTCGATCTACCGTGCGCTGAATGATTTATGGACTGCTGGGCTGCTGGTTCGCACGGAAGGCGCGCAAGGCCGCGCGCTCTATGCCCTCAAACCGGACAGGAAGAACCTTCACAACGACACCATGCGCTGCCATTGTGGCGCGCGGTTGGTTTTCCTTGAAGACTTGGCATTGCGCGAGCATCTTCGGTTGCTGGCAAGTAAGGAAGGCTTCGATCTCGATAAGGAACCAGTTTTTACCATCACCATGACATGTACGGGATGTCAGCAGTTACGCAAGGGGAGGCGGTAGCCAGTTTTAAACCAAGACCGCCTGATCCGAAAGGGACTCACCCCTTATGCGATTGCCCGCACCACGCCACCATCAACGCGAAGCGCGGCGCCTGTCGTTGCAGATGCGCGCGCGCTACAGACATAGGCAATCATCGCGGCAACCTCATCCGGCGTCGAAAAACGTTGAAGCACCGAAGATGGGCGGGCCGTTGCGAAGAACTCACGCTCCACGGCTGCGGCATCAACGCCGCGGCTTGCAGCCAATTCGGCAACAAAGCCGCCAACGCCCTCGGAGGCAGTCGGGCCGGGAAGCACGCTGTTGACCGTGACGCCGGTGCCCGCGAGCGTCTCTGCAAGCCCGCGTGAAATGGCAAGTTGCGCGGTCTTGGTCATGCCGTAATGGATCATTTCGGCGGGAATCTGCAAGGCCGACTCGCTCGATACGAACACGATGCGCCCCCAGTTGCGCGCCCGCATTCCCTGCACGTAATGGCGCGATAGGCGGACTCCACTTAACACATTCGTCTCGAAGAAACGAATCCAGTCCGCGTCTGGAATCTGCTCGAATGGTTTGGGCTCGAAGATGCCTAGGTTGTTGACCAGAACGTCGATGTCTGGAAGTTCCCCTGTCAGAAACTCACAGCCTTCGCTACGGCTCAGGTCGGCGACAATCCCGGTAATGATTGCGCCGGGAAGTTCGCGTTTCAGCGCATCCACTGCGCTATCGACGCGAGCCTGGGTTCGGCCATTTACCGTGACAGAGGCTCCCTCTGCTGCCAATGCGCGGGCGGTGGCCAGCCCGATGCCTGCTGTTGAGCCAGTCACCAGTGCCCGCCTACCTTTTAGTCCGAAATCCATGATCTAACTCCAATTTTTCCTACTAAGCCTCCAATCTATCGGCCTTTTCGGAAGTCTTGATAGCGATACTGGGTCAAAGCGTTACTCAATCCAGACAACTTTGCGCGTTGGGTAGCCGCACGATCCAGTCAAGGTGAGACTTGATCGGGAAGCATGATGCCGGGTACGGGGGCAGACTCAGCACTGGTCGTTCGGTCGGAGAGGTATCGTGCTGGCGGCTTGCCTACCGCCTTGCGGAACATGGTGACGAATCCACTGGCATTTTCGTAACCCAGCTCCAACGCCACCGCCTGCACGCTTTCGCCCTTGGTCAGGCGTTGAAGCGCAAGGATCACATGCAGCTGCCGGCGCCAACGTCCGAAGCTCATCCCGATTTCGTGCAGCAGGAGCCGGCTCATGCTTCGCTCGCTCATGCCAATGCGGATAGCCCAATCGCCCTTCGAGGTTTTATCGGTGGGATCGGCCAACAGCATTTCCGCGAGCCGACGCAATCGCGGATCGCGCGGCATCGGCAAATGCAGGTCTTCCACCGGAGCCGCCACCAACTCATCCAGCAGGGCGGCAATCAGCCGTTCTTCCCGGCTCTCCAGCGCGTACAGCTCGGGAAAACCTGCCGCCTTTAGAAGCAACTCGCGTAACAGCGGGGATACCGAAATCGTGCAGCAGGTTTTCGGAAGATCCGGTGCGGCATCAGGCTCCACGAACAGGCAATAACATTCCGTTTCACCCGATCCCCGGGCCGAGTGGGGCAAGTCTCCCGGTATCCATACAGCACACTGCGGTGGCACGATCCAGACGCCATCTTCGATTTCGCAATTGAGGATGCCGCGAACGGAGTAAAGCAGTTGCGCCTTGCGATGCTGATGCTTCGCATGCTCCCAGTCCTTTGTTACCGACGTGGCACTCAGGGCGACAACGGGCCGAGGAACGTTATCGACGTCCCTGGTCACAGTCAGATCGGTGATGGCAATGCTCGACATGGTGAGTGCTGAACCTCGGATCGAAGACGAGGAGTTGGCCTAATTGAAATATATTATGGCCAACTTGTGCAATGACGTCCAGTCATTCCGTAGGTATCGTGCAATTGACCATGCTGGCCGTTCTGCTCGCTCGGAGCATGGCTCGTCCTGACCTGGGAGAGGCCCATTTTTCTAACGAGGCATGGCCGCCGGCAATTTCTCGTTATGTTCCGAAGGAGTATTGGCATGCAGATTGACGCCACGCAGTTCCCTCTAGTCTGGATGCGACTGAACGCGCCGGGCACCGATCCCGAAGCTTCACCTTTTGCCGAGTTCGAGGCATTGCTCGCACGCAAGAAAGTCTTTGTTCTGCTCAACGACGAGGGACTTGATAAAGGCGATCACGAACATTCGCCGGAAGAAATGAAGCAAACCTCGCTTTGGATGAAACGCCACAAGAGCGAATTGCGGGCCCTCGTCAAGGCTGGGATCTACATCGAGCCGAATACCGCCAAGCGGCTGGCGACTAAAGCGTTCGCCTTGGTGTATGAGAAGTTCTGGGGCTATCCCATGCTCATGGTTGCCACCAAGGACGAGGCGCTGGCCTTGGCGCAGACATTGTTGCCAAGCGAACAAGCAGAGACACGGGCACTTTAGGCCCGACTAACTTCCACGAGTGCTAAAGCTGGGAGTTGCTCCGAAAGAGGTGATAACAATGGAATTACGCCACCTCCGTTGTTTCATGGCTGTAGCGGAAGAACTGCACTTCGCCCGCGCAGCGGAGAAACTGCACGTCGAGCAATCGCCCCTGTCACGGGCGATCAAGGAACTGGAAGAAGATCTGGGCGTGGTGCTGTTCGCACGTACCACGCGCAGCACGCGCCTGACTCGTGCGGGCAAGCTGTTCTTTGAGCATGTGCCGCGCGTCTTCTCGGCCTTGCAACAGGCCCGCGACAGCGTGAAGGCCGCGGCCAATGGCTTCCACAGCCAATTGCGCATTGCCCTGTCGGACGGCATCACGCCGTCGCGCTTACCTACCTTGCTGGCGCTCTGCCGGCAGGAAGAACCCGAGGTGGAAATCCGCTTCTTCGAGGTGCCGCTGTCGCAGCAGATCAAAGGGCTGCATGGTGATCTGTACGACGTGGGCTTTGCTCGCGCCGATGAAGTCGGCGATGGCCTCATTGCCGAGCCGGTATGGAGTGACCCGCTGATGGTAGCCGTTCCGGCGCGGCATCCCCTCCTGGCCCACAAGCGCATCCCCCTGGAAGAACTGCTGCGCTATCCGCTAGTGCTATGTGATCCGCAGGCGTGCGAAGGACATGCACGGCAGGTTGACCGCGTGCTGCGCCGTGTGGACATGGAACCGCTGGTGGCCGAACGGGTGGCGTCTTGCGACCTGATGATGGCGTTGGTGTCCGCAGGCATCGCCCTGGGGGTGACGGGCTGCGCGCACATCCTGGCCAGCCAGGAACCTGGCGTAGTGGCACGGCCACTGACAGGCCGTTCACCGTTGCTGACGACCTACCTGCTGCGCCCGGAAGGCGAGCCTTCGGAAATGCTCGCCCGCTTCATCGACCGCGTGCAGGCCATCGAATCACCCGAAAGCAGCAGAACCACGCCGGGCCTTGATGCCGACACCCCGGAGGAACCCGAATCATGAAGAAATCCATTCCGGTCCTGCTGGCCGTGGCATTGACTGCCTGCGGCCCATCCGAAACGCAGGAAAAGAAAGACGTGGTGCCGACCGTTGAGGAGCTGGCATCCAATCCCGAGCGGCTGAAAGAGTTGCGCCCGCAGTGCAAGACTGATCGCGCCAGGCTTGGCGACGTGCTGTGCAATCGAGTCGCCGAGGCTACGCGCAAGCGGTTCTACGGCGATGGCAAGACCCCATACACACCGCCGAAGGAGCCGCCTAAGTTCTGATCGCGGTCGATTCAACAACATACTCCGTTTTCTCGCCATACACGCCGCAATGCGCCTTCGCTTGCGGCGTTTTTCTTTGGCTCGACGCCGCGCGAATTCTTTCTTTTTTCTAGAGCTTTCTCCCGATAACGGTCTTTGACCGGCACCGATCCGGCACTGATCCTCGCGTCATGCAGCACGTCCTTGTGCCGCGTGTGAACGAGGAATCAGCGCATAGGAAATCGGAGGCCAGTCAATGCAAGCTCAGGGCGTGCTGTTCGGGCAGATCGCGGTTGTTTTCAGCATCGTGATCGCCGGTGTGTGGAGTGCAACGCAATGGACAGCCGCCGCACTGGCCTACCAACTACGCCTTGGCTCGCCCTGGTTCGACTTCTTCGGCACGCCGGTCTATCACCCTTGGCGGCTGTTCGAGTGGTGGTTCTTCTTCGATGCCTACGCGCCGCATGTCTTCGACATTGGCGGCGCCATCGCCGGCAGCAGCGGTCTGGTGGCCGTGGTGGTTGCCATCGTCATGTCGGTGTGGCGCTCGCGGCAATCGCGTCTGGTCACGACCTACGGCTCGGCACGCTGGGCCAACACCGCCGTCATTCGCAAGGCCGGGCTGATGCAGTCTGCCGGCGTCTTGCTCGGCCTGCATGACGGACAGTACTTGCGCCATGAAGGCCCGGAACACGTCCTGACCTTCGCACCCACGCGCTCGGGCAAGGGCGTGGGCCTGGTCGTGCCGACCTTGCTGTCCTGGCCTGCATCGGCAGTGATCCACGACATCAAGGGCGAGAACTGGCAGATCACCGCCGGCTGGCGCTCGCGCTTCTCGCATTGCCTGCTGTTCAACCCCACCGATGCGAAGTCGGCTGCGTACAACCCGCTGCTGGAAGTACGACGCGGCGCGCATGAAGTGCGCGACGTGCAGAACATCGCGGACATTCTGGTCGATCCCGAAGGGGCGCTGGAGAAGCGCAATCACTGGGAGAAGACCAGCCATGCGCTGCTGGTCGGCGCCATCCTGCATGTGCTCTATGCGGGCGAAGACAAGACGCTACGCGGCGTCGCCAACTTCCTCAGCGACCCTGCGTGCCCATTCGAGCTGACGCTGCATCGGATGATGACGACGAAGCACCTGAGCGATGCACCGCACCCGGTTGTCGCGTCCGCCGCGCGTGAAGTGCTCAACAAGTCGGACAACGAGCGGTCGGGAGTGCTCTCCACCGCGATGAGCTTCTTGGGCTTGTACCGCGACCCCACGGTGGCCGAAGTCACGTCGCGCTGCGACTGGCGCATCGCCGACCTGATCGCGTCCGAATCGCCTGTGTCGCTGTATCTGGTGGTGCCGCCTTCGGACATAAGCCGCACCAAACCGCTCATTCGCCTGATCCTCAACCAGATCGGGCGACGCCTCACCGAATCGCTCGATGGCAGCGACGGCATCGAACGCCGCCACAAGCTGTTGCTGATGCTCGATGAGTTTCCGGCGCTAGGCCGGCTCGACTTCTTCGAGACGGCGCTTGCCTTCATGGCCGGCTACGGCATCCGCAGCTTCCTCATCGCGCAGTCGCTCAACCAGATCGACAAAGCCTACGGCCAGAACCATTCGATTCTGGACAACTGCCATGTCCGGGTGACGTTCGCCACCAACGACGAGCGCACCGCCAAGCGCATTTCCGAAACGCTGGGCACCGCGACCGAACTGCGCGCGCAGCGCAACTACGCCGGCCACCGGCTCGCGCCGTGGCTCGGGCATCTCATGGTGTCTCGGCAGGAGACGGCCCGGCCGCTGCTGACGCCGGGCGAGGTGATGCAACTCCCGCCCGATGAATCCGTGGTGATGGTCTCCAGCGTGGCACCGATCAAGGCGAAGAAGCTGCGCTACTACGCCGACGCCAATTTCAAGCAGCGCGTGCTGCCACCACCCGCGCTGGTGGCTGGGCAGTACGCGGACGTGCCACCGGCCCGCGCCGACGACTGGAGCGGCCTGGCGATCCCCGTCGTGCCCGCCGCATCAGCCACGGCCTCCGCCGATGCCCTGGGCGGCACCGATGACGGCGGCCCGCGCCGCCAACCCGAACTCTCCGAATCCGTCGCTTACGACCCCGAGCTCGATGCGCCCGATGACCTGGCGCTGCTCGATGACGACGACGACCTGCCGCTGCCGCTTCCCGGCCAGCTCGACCCGGCCATGCAGCGCACGGCGCGGCTGGCCTCTCTCGACCCCAACGACGGAATCGACTTATGAGCCAATACCGCCTCAATCTTTTTATCCAACACGAGCATGCCAAGCGGCTGGAAGAACTGGCCGCCAAGAAAGGCGTCTCGAAATCCAGCATCGTCGCGGCGGCGCTGGCGTCCTGGCTGTCGCCGGACGCGGGCGACCAGCGCGAGGCCGCTATCGCCAAGCGACTGGATCGCCTGTCGCGGCAGGCCGAACGACTGGAGCGCGACCAGAACATCCAGATCGAGACGCTGGCGCTGTTCATCCGCTACTTCCTGACCGTCAGCACGCCGGTGCCCGAGGCGCATCAAGACTTGGCCCGTGCCCAGGGCAAGGCGCGTTTCGAGCAATTCATCGAACAGCTCAGCAGGCATCTGCTGCGCGGTCGGAGCCTGGTGCGCGACGTGGTGGAAGAACTGCATCCCGATCCGATGCGGATGGATGACGCGGCGGCGCTGGCTGAAGCGCATGCACGCACTGCGGAACCTGCCTCATGAGCGCCGTTCCGCAAATCCCGCCCGAGCCGCTGTCATCCGCCACGGCTTCGTTAGATCGCCGCATCCAGATGCTGCGCACGGCAATGGGGCCGGTCATCGCCGCCGCACTCGCCGATCCTGACGTGGTGGAAATCATGCTCAACCCTGATCGCACCCTATGGGTCGATCGGTTGTCGTCGGGCCGCGCGCCGCTGGGCGTGGAACTGTCCGAGGCCGATGGCGAACGCATCATTCGTCTTGTCGCGGCCCACGTCGGCGCGGAAGTCCATCGCGGCCAACCGCTCTTGACCGCCGAGTTGCCCGAGACGGGCGAACGCTTCGAGGGCATCTTGCCGCCTGCCGCACCGGGGCCAGCCTTCGCGCTGCGTAAGCGGGCCGTGAGCATCATCGGCCTGGATCGCTATGTGGCCGACGGCATTCTGACTGCCGGCCAGGCGGACTTCCTGCGCCGCGCCGTGCGCGAGCGCCAGAACATCCTGATCGCTGGCGGTACAAGCACCGGCAAGACCACGCTCGCCAATGCCTTGCTCGCGGAAATCGCGGCCACGGGCGACCGCGTACTCGTGCTCGAAGACACCATCGAGCTGCAATGCGCCGCCCGCGACCATGTGCCGCTGCGCACGCGCGCAGGCGTGGTGTCGATGCAGGAACTGGTGCGCGCCACGATGCGCCTGCGCCCCGACCGCGTGATCGTCGGTGAGGTGCGCGGCGGCGAGGCGCTGGATCTCATCAAGGTGTGGGGCACCGGCCACCCCGGTGGCATCGCCACGATTCACGCCGGTTCCGCCTTGGGCGCGCTGCTGCGCCTGGAGCAACTGATTCTTGAAGTGGCAGTGAATCCGCCGCGCGCGTTGATCGCCGAGGCCATCAACGTTGTCATCCACATCGCCGGGCGTGGCCGCAAGCGCCACGTCGAAAGCATCGCCCGCGTCGTCGGATTCGACGGCGTGGGCTATCGCATGGCGGATGCGCTGGAAACGCCGTTTCCCGAGCTGCCGCCAGTTCCTTCCCCGTCCCCTGAACCCTCTGGAGAACTGCCATGACGCAGATGCACATTCATGCTTTCCGCATTTCCGTAAATCCGGCTTCGGCCTTCGCGCGCCTGCGGCGCCTGGCCGCGCCGGCGCAGCACGGCCTGCTGCTGGCCGCCGTCATGCTGCTGGCCGCCGTCATGCTGATGACGGCCGGCACCGCGCAGGCCGCCGGTTCCTCGATGCCGTGGGAAGGCCCGCTGACCTCCATCCTCGAATCCATCCAGGGGCCGGTGGCGCGCATCGTCGCGGTCATCATCATCATTTCCACTGGCCTGGCGCTGGCCTTCGGCGATACCAGCGGTGGCTTCCGCAAGCTGATCCAGATCGTTTTCGGTCTGTCCATCGCGTTCGCCGCGTCCTCGTTCTTCCTGTCGTTCTTCTCGTTCTCCGGCGGGGCCGTCGTATGAGTGCCCCGGATGCCTTCACGGCGGGCTTCGAGGTGCCGCTGCATCGCTCGCTGACCGAGCCGATCCTGCTGGGCGGTGCGCCGCGTACCGTGGCGATCGCCAACGGCACGCTGGCCGCCGCCGTCGGGCTGGGCCTGCAATTGTGGATTCCCGGTGTGGTGCTCTGGATCGTCGGCCATTCGCTGGCGGTGTGGGGCGCGCGCGTCGATCCGCAGTTCATGCAGGTCTTCGCCCGGCACATCAAGCACAAACCGCTGCTGGACGTGTAGGGGGACGCCGCCATGCTGAACCTTGCCGAATACCGCCAGCGCCCGGCCTTGCTCGCCGATTGGTTGCCCTGGGCCGGCCTGATCGCGCCGGGCGTCGTCTTGAACAAGGACGGCAGTTTCCAGCGCACGGCGCGCTTTCGCGGGCCTGACCTCGACAGCGCCACGCAGGGCGAACTGATCGCCACGTCGGCACGGCTCAACAACGCGCTGCGCCGCCTGGGATCGGGCTGGGCCTTGTTCATTGAGGCCGAGCGCCGGCCGGCGGCGGACTACCCACACTCCGACTTTCCCGAACCGCTGTCCTGGCTCGTGGACGAGGAACGCCGCGCCGCCTTCGAGGAATCGGGGCATCACTTCGAGAGCGGCTATCACCTGACGCTGGCTTACTTGCCGCCGGAGGAATCCCGCGCCCGCGCGGCCAAGCTGCTCTATGAGAACTCGCCGGGCGACGGCGTGGACTGGCACGGCCGGCTCGATGCCTTCGTGGCGGAAACCGATCGTGTCTTCGACTTGCTCGATGGCGTGATGCCGGAAATCGCCTGGCTCGATGACGCCGAGACGCTGACCTACCTGCACGCCACGGTGTCCACGCGGCGCTACCGCATGGGCGTACCCGAAGTGCCGTTCCATATCGACGCGCTGCTGGCCGACTCCGCGCTGGTCGGCGGCCTAGCGCCCACCCTGGGTGACCAGCACCTGCGCGTGGTGTCGGTGCGCGGCTTTCCGACCTCGACCTGGCCGGGTCTGCTGGACGACCTCAACCGCTTGGGCTTTGCCTATCGCTGGAGCACGCGCTTCCTTTGCATGGACAAGGCCGAGGCGGAAAAGGAGCTGGGCCGCCTGCGCCGCCAGTGGTTCGCCAAGCGCAAGAACGTGGTGGCGCTGCTACGCGAAACCATCTTCCAGCAGGAAAGCCCGCTGTTGGATACCGATGCGAGCAACAAGGCGGCCGACGCGGACGCCGCGATGCAGGAGCTGGGTGGCGATCAGGTGGCCTTCGGTCACTTCACTGCAACGGTGACGGTGCTCGATGCCGATCCGGCCGCGGCCGACGAAAAGCTGCGCATGGTGGAGCGCGTCATCCAGGGTCGGGGTTTCGTGACCACCCCCGAAACGCTGAACGCCGTGGATGCGTGGCTGTCGTCCATCCCCGGCAACGCTTACGCCAACGTGCGCCAGCCCATCGTCTCGACGCTGAACCTGGCGCACATGATGCCGCTGTCCGCCGTATGGGCCGGGCCGGAGAAGAACGACCACCTGGACGGCCCGCCGTTGATCGTTACCCGCACCGATGGCGCCACGCCGTTCCGGCTGGTGACGCACATCGGCGACGTGGGGCACACGCTGGTCGCCGGCCCGACTGGCATGGGCAAGTCGGTGTTGCTTGCCATTCTGGTGCAGCAATTCCGCCGCTATCGCGGCTCGCGCGTGTTCGCCTTCGACATGGGCCGCTCGATGCGCGCCACCATCCTGGGCCTGGGCGGCGAGCATTACGACTTGGGTGCCGATGGCGGCATTGCCTTCCAGCCGCTCGCGCGCATCGACCGGGAAAGCTATCGCTCCTGGGCGGGGGAATGGGTGGAAGGCCGCCTGCTGCATGAGGGCGTGACGGTCGGCCCGGACGAGAAGGCGGTCATCTGGTCGGCGCTGGGCAGCTTGGCCGGTGCTCCGGTCGAGCAGCGCACGTTGACCGGGTTCTCGGTACTGCTGCAATCGAACGCGCTGAGACAGGCACTCGCGCCCTACGTGCTCGGCGGCGCGCACGGCAAGCTGCTGGACGCGGACACTGATCGTCTCGGATTCGGTGACGTGCAGGGCTTCGAGATGGAAGAACTGATGCAAAGCCCCGCCGCCGTACAGGCGGTGCTGCGCTACCTGTTCGCACGCTTCGATGAACGGTTTGACGGTGCGCCCACGCTGCTGATTCTGGATGAGGCGTGGCTGTTCCTCGATGAGCCGTCTTTCGCCGCGCGCATTCGCCAATGGTTGAAGACGCTTCGCAAGAAAAACGTGTCGGTGATCTTCGCCACGCAGTCGCTCGCGGATATCAAGGATTCGAGCATTGCGCCCGCGATCATCGAGAGCTGCCCGAGTCGGATTTTTTTACCCAACCCGCAGGCGACCGAACCGCAGATTCGCACGATCTACGAGGGCTTCGGCCTCAACAGCCGGCAAATCGAAATCGTCGCCACCGCGCAGCCCAAGCGCGACTACTACTACCAATCACGCCTCGGCAATCGCCTGTTCGACCTCGACCTGGGGCCGGCCGCGCTCGCCTTCGCGGGCGCATCCACACCGCAAGACCAACGCGACATTGACCGCGTATTGACGCAGGCCGGCGCTCCCGGCTTCGCCGGCGCGTGGCTCCGCCATCGCGGCCTCGACTGGGCCGCCGACCTGCTGCCGTCCTCGCCGAAGGCCGCCACCTTCCTTTCCCAACCAAAAGAGAACCTGCCATGAAGAAGCGTCTTCTCGCCGCCACCGTCGCGGCCATGCTCTGCACCGTTTCCACTGTCCAGGCGCAATGGGTTGTGGTCGATCCCACGAACCTCGTGCAGAACACGCTGACCGCCATCCGCACGATGGAGCAGATCAATAACCAGATCAACCAGCTTCAGAACGAGGCGCAGATGTTGATAAACCAGGCCCGCAATCTGGCGAGCCTCGATTTCAACATCGTCAACCGCCTGCGCTCGACGCTCGCCACCACCGAGCGCCTGATCGCCGAGGCGCAAGGACTGGCCTACGACGTGCAAAGCATGGATGCCACGTTCGCCCGTCTTTACCCGGAGCAGTACGCCGCGACCATCAGCGGCGACCGCATGGCGCAAGACGCCCGCGAACGCTGGAAGAACACGCTCGATGGTTTGCATACCGCGATGCGGATGCAGGCACAGGTGTCGCAGAACCTGGCCCAAGACGAAAGCGCGCTGGCCGATCTGGTCAGCCAGAGCCAATCGGCCACCGGCGCCTTGCAGGCGCAGCAGGCGACCAACCAGCTTCTGGCCTTGCAGGCCAAGCAGTCGATCCAGTCCCAGCAGCTCCAGATCACGCAAGACCGCGCGGCCTCGCTGGAACTGGCGCGGCAGGCGGCGGCCACCGAGCGCGCCCGCGAAGTGCGGCGGCGCTTCCTTGGCAGCGGCACGCCGTACACGCCGCAGTCCATCAATTTCTACAACAACTGACGGAGGCTGCCATGCGATGCGCTCCCGTCCTGCTGGCCGTACTGCTGACCGCTTGCGGCCAGCAGTCGGCCGAGAGCCTGCCCGACGCCTTGGCTGCAGATCCCGTGCAGCTCAAGGCGTTGCGCGCGCAGTGCGCGGCCGACCGGCAGGCCGTCGGCGAAGACGACTGCCGCGCCGCCGCCGAAGCCTTCCGGCAGCGCTTCTTCTCCGGCCAGGCCGGGCCGGACGAATACCGGACGCTGGCCGAGCTGCCGCCGATTCCGGCGAGCTTCGATGAACCCACCGGAGAGGACGCGCCATGAACGACGTGACCATCATCGACCGCTTCCTCGATACGTTCTCGCGCTACATCGACTCCGGTTTCGGCTTGCTGCAAGGCGAAGTGGCGTTCCTGACGGCCACGCTCATCGTCATCGACATGACCATCGCCGGCCTGTATTGGGCCATGAGCCACGCCACCGGCCAGGGCGAGGACGTGATCGCCAAGCTGCTGCGCAAGGTGCTCTACGTCGGTGCCTTCGCCTACATCATCGGCAACTTCAACTGGCTGGCCGGCATCGTCTTCCGCTCGTTTGCCGGGCTGGGCCTGACGGCCACAGGCTCGACCATGACGATGGAGAACTTCCTGCAACCGGGGCGGCTGGCTAAGACCGGCATCGACGCCGGGGCGCCGATCCTCGACCAGATCGGCGACATGGCGGGCTTCCCCGAAGTCTTCGTGAATATCGACCCCATCGTGGTGATGTTCCTAGCCTGGTTCACCGTCATCTTGTGTTTCTTCGTGCTGGCGATCCAGCTTTTCATCACGCTGATCGAGTTCAAGCTAACCACGCTCGCCGGCTTCGTGCTGGTGCCGTTCGCACTTTGGAACAAGACCTCGTTTCTCGCCGAAAAGGTGCTCGGCAACGTGGTGTCGTCGGGCATCAAGGTTTTGGTGCTGGCCGTCATCGTGGGCATTGGCTCGGGCCTGTTCGCAGAGTTCCAGGTTCATCCCGACGAACCCTCCATCGACCACGCCCTTGTCGTGATGCTGGCCTCGCTCGCGCTGCTGGCGCTGGGTATCTATGGGCCGGGTATCGCCACGGGTCTGGTGTCCGGTGCGCCGCAGCTTGGCGCAGGCGCGATGGCGGGTGCCGCTGTTGGTGCCGCTGGCACGGCCGTTGCCATCGGTGCCGCCGCGACCGGCGTGGGCGGTGCGGTCATGGCCGGGGCACGCATGGCACCGGCAGCCGCGAAGCTGGCCGGCGCCGGTGCGCGTGTCGCCACCTCGGCGGCCGGTAGCGCCAAGTCGGCATTCCAGGCCGGTTCCGCCGCTGCGGGCGGCGGGGCCAAGGGCGCAATGGCCGGCTTGGGCAATGTCGCCAAGACCGGCGCGCAGGCTGCCGGGCGCAGCGCCGCATCCGGCGCGTCCGGCGCTGCGCAAAAGATGACCGGCTCTTTCCGCGCTGGATGGAACGGTACAGAGGTCGGTGGCGGCGCTGCGTCCGGTGCGGCTGACTCCGGCCAGGCGGCCGCAGGCGAATCCGCCGATGGCGCCGCCAGCTCGCAGAGACAAGAGCAGCCCGCCTGGGCCAAGCGGATGCAACGCCGCCAGCAGATCACCCATGCCGCGACCACTGCCGCACACACGTTGCGCGGCGGCGATGGCGGCGGCTCCGGGCAAGGCCCGAGCCTGCGCGGGTCCGACGACTAAAGCAATTCACAAGGAGAACTGACCATGCGATTCAAACGACCGCAGGTGCGCTATGCCGATACGCCGCAGCCTGCCACTCCGTATCAAGCTGCCGCCCAGGTATGGGACGAGCGTATCGGCTCGGCCCGCGTGCAGGCGAAGAACTGGCGGCTGATGGCCTTCGGCTGCCTCACGCTCGCGCTGCTGATGGCCGGCGGTTTGGTGTGGCGCTCGGCGCAGTCCATCGTGACCCCCTACGTCATCGAAGTCGATCAATCCGGCCAAGTGCGTACCGTGGGCGAGGCCGCCACGCCGTACCGACCTGCCGATGCGCAGATCGCGCATCACCTGGCGCGCTTCGTGACGCTGGTGCGCTCGCTGTCCATCGACCCCATCGTGGTGCGGCAGAACTGGCTTGATGCGTACGACTACACCACCGACAAGGGCGCGGCCGTGCTCAACGACTACGCGAGCAAGAACGATCCGTTCGCCCGTGTCGGCCGCGAGTCGGTGACCGTGCAAATCACCAGCGTCACGCGCGCGAGCGATGCCTCGTTCAACGTCCGCTGGACGGAACAGCGGTTCGTCAATGGCGCGCCCGCTGGCACCGAACGCTGGAACGCCGTGCTTTCTACCGTCCTGCAAACCCCGCGCACCGAACAGCGCCTGCGCAAGAACCCGCTGGGGATCTACGTCAACGGCCTGTCGTGGAGCCGCGAACTGGATTCTTCCGAAGGAGCCAAACCATGAACGTGCCTTTTCGCTTTTACGCTTTCGTGCTGATGTTCGCGGCCACCACGTCGTCATTGCTGGGCTGCGCCTCGCAGGGCAAGCCGCCGCCGTCCATCTCGCTCGATGAGCCGGTGCAGGCGCAGCCGCTGCCCGAGCCGCCCAAACCGGTCGAAGTCGTCGCCGTGCCCGAGCCGCTGGCGCTGCCGGCACAGTTGAAGCCGCTGCCGAAGCTGGACGAGGCCACGCCCGCGCCGGAGCCAGCCGACGAGAAGGTGCGCGTCTCGCGCGCCAATGCCGATGCGCGTATCGCGCCGACCCGCGAAGGCTACGTCAACGCGATTCAGGTGTGGCCTTATAGCGACGGCGCGTTGTATCAGGTCTATGCCGCGCCGGGGCGCGTGACCGTGGTTTCGCTCCAGCCCGGCGAGGAACTCGTGACGGTCGCCGCTGGCGATACCGTGCGCTGGATCGTCGGCGACACGTCCAGCGGCAGCGGCGAGGCGCTGCGCGTCAATGTGCTGGTCAAGCCCACCCGCTCGGGCCTGAAAACCAATCTGGTCATCACCACCAGCCGGCGGACGTACTTGCTGGAACTGACCTCAACGGAAAAGGCATGGATGGCCTCGGTGTCCTGGGATTACCCCAAAGACCGGATGCTGGCCTTGCAGCGCCAGTCTCAGGCGGCCAGCGCCGCCGCGCCGGTCGATACCGGCCTGGCGTTGGAGAAGATCCGCTTCCGCTACGCGATCAGCGGCAGCAATCCGCCGTGGAAGCCACAGCGGGCCTTCGATGATGGCGAGAAGGTCTATATCCAGTTCCCGCCGGGTATCGCCCAAGGCGAGTTGCCCCCCTTGTTCGTCATCGGCGCGCAGGGCGACGGGCAACTGGTGAACTACCGTTTCCGTTCGCCGTACTACATCGTGGATCGCCTCTTTGGTGCGGCCGAACTGCGCCTGGGTGGCGATGGTGGCGATGTGGTGCGGATCGAGCGCACCGACGGCGTGGCGCGGAGGAACTGACAATGAGCCAAGACGACACTCCCGACCTCGCCGCGCCGCAGGCGGCGGGCAAGATCGCGCCCGAGGCGGTGGCGCTGCGCGCCCAGCCGCGCCCGGTCACGCGCCTGAACCGGCGCACGCTGGCCATCCTCGCCGGCGGCCTGTCGGTCGCCGTGCTCGGCGCGCTGATGTGGTCGCTGCAACCGCAGCGGCGTGGTGCTGGCGAGCAGACCGAGCTTTACAACGTCGATCGCGTCTCCAAGTCGGAAGGGCTGGATGCGCTGCCGGCAGACTACTCCAAACTGCCGCCAGCCTTGCCGCCCACGGTGCCCGAGCTGGGGCCGCCGCTGCCGGGCGATCTTGGCCCGGCCATCGTCAAGTCGCAGCAGCCGGTGACGGCCGCCTATGCGGCCCCCGGCCACGACTCGAACGATGCGCTCCGCAAGGAAGCCGAAGCGGCTGCGGCATCGTCCGTGTTCTTCCGCTCTGGCACGCAGAAGGCCGCGCCGGTGGCGCAGTCGCAGGCCGCCGCCGCGCCGGGCTTCGCCGCCAATGCGGCGTTCGACCCGATGGCGGCCGGGCCAGCCTCAACGGCGGCGCAGCCTGCCGACCCGACGGCGGTACAGAACCGGCAAGACCAGAAAGAGGCATTCCAGAAAGCCGGAACCACGGAAACTCGTAATTCCGGCAACCTGACGCTGCCGGCTTCGCCGTATCAGGTGATGGCCGGGACGGTCATCGCCGCTGCGCTGGTGACGGGCATCAAGTCGGATTTGCCGGGCGATGTGATCGCCACGGTGACGGAGCCGGTCTATGACACGGCTACCGGGCGCTTCCTGCTGATCCCGCAGGGTTCCCGCATCCTGGGCAAATACAACAGCCAGGTGAGCTACGGGCAGAGCCGCGTGCAGGTGGTGTGGAACCGGATCATCCTGCCCGACACGTCTTCGCTCACGCTCGACAACCTGGTCGGAGCCGACCCGGCTGGCTATGCCGGTCTGGAAGACGACGTGGACTACCACTGGGGCCGCATCTTCGCCGGCGCAGCGTTGACTACGCTGCTGGGCGTCGGCGCCGAGCTGGCCGCGCCGGAGAACCGCCAAGACGGCGATCGCATCATCATCGCCGGGCGCGACAGCGCGCAGGACAGCATCAATCAGGTCGGCCAGGAGATGACCCGGCGCAACATGAACATCCAGCCGACGCTGACCGAGCGGCCGGGCCTGCCGGTTCGCATCATCGCCAACCGCGACTTGGTGCTGCGGCCCTACCAGCCGTTGTTCTTCAACAAGGGGACTTCACGATGACGACGCGCAAGCTGCGGCTCGGGCCGCTACCGAAAATGGAATCCACGAAACTGACCTTTTCCTGCCCGGCCAGCCTGAAAGCCGACCTCGACCACTACGCCGCGCTGCATGCGCAGGCGTATGGAGAGGCGGTCGATGCCGTGACCCTGATCCCGCATATGCTGGAGGCGTTTATCGCCGGCGATCGGGGATTCAGGAAGGGAGGGACGAGCAAGGTGCCGCCGCCGAAGCCGAGTTGACGATGCTGTCGCATCCACCATCCGCCAGGAAACGAAAGCGCAGCCCACCGGCTGCGCTTTGGTTTTGAGAGGCCGCTTGCGACAAGCCACGGCTATGATGACAGTGCGACCTTGCCCGCTGTGCCGTCCTTGGGCTTGCTACAGCGAAGCGCCTATGCGGCACCTAGCCAGAAAAGCAGCAAGAGCACACGATGGCCGAAATCTGGCCTAACCTGTTGCCCCGTAAGACCTTTCGCGCCGCTGCCTGCCAGCATCAAAGACTTGACAGCGGACATTTTTTATGACGAGTGCCAAAGGAGTGCTTGATGAGCAAAGTAATCGTCGAATCACTGGTTTATCACCTGTCCGGCAAAACCTACGAAAGCCGCCTGGTCTATGAGCCGGGTGCGCTGGGCCGCCCAGGGCTGGTGATGGCGCCGAACTGGATGGGCATTGGTGAAGGTGCCGAGCGCATCGCCAAAGAAGTGGCCGAGAAGGGCTATGTGGTGCTGATCGCCGACCTGTACGGGCAATCGGTGCGCCCGTCCAATGCCGACGAGGCTGGCGCGGCGATGATGCCGTTGAAGGACGACCGTGGTGAACTGCGCAAGCGCATGCAGGAAGCCTTGGCGCAATTGCTGGGGCAGTCGAAGGCGCTGCTGGAGCCTGGCAAGGTGGCCACCTTCGGCTTCTGCTTCGGTGGCTGCTGCGCCCTGGAACTGGCCCGTAGCGGCGCCGATCTGCGCGCGGCAGTGTCGTTCCACGGGACCCTGGACACGCCGAACCCTGAAGATGCCAAGCGCATCAAGGGCTCGGTGCTGGTGTTGCACGGTGCCTCCGACCCATTGGTGCCTAAAGAGCAACTGCCCGCATTCGAAGACGAGATGAACGCAGCCAAGGTGGACTGGCAGTTGCTCAGTTACGGCGGCGCGGTGCACTCGTTCACCGACCCGAGTGCCAATGTACCTGGCAAGATGCAGTATGACCGGCGGACCTCGGAGCGGGCGTTCCGCTCAATGCATAACCTGCTGACTGAAGTGTTCCAGCGCTGATCGTGCACGGGGCCGCAAAACGGCCCCCATCACCGAGGCAACTCGATCCTCGAAGTTTCCCCCGGCACCACAGGCCAATCCCCGGCAGCCCACCTGGCCCTTGCCTGCTCGATCAGTTCCGGGTCGCTGGCCACGAAATTCCAGTTCATCCGCCGCGGCCCATCCAGCGGTGCGCCACCTATCAGCACCAGCTGACACTCACCTTCAGCATACAACGTCACCGCTTCGCCCTCCGGAAGCACCACCAGGCTGCACGGCGCCACGTCCTCGTCATTCATCATCAGCTCACCGTCGAGCAGGTACAGCGCACGCTGCGCAGGCTCTTCTGGCACCAGCAGGGTAGTCGCCGGCTGCATCCGGACATGGGCATACAGGGTGGGGGACAGCACCGGTACCGGGGACGTCAGGCAAAACCCGCTGCCGGCAATCATGCAGATACGCACCCCCAGGCTGTCGCTGACCGGCAGGCTCGCCGCAGGGTGATGGCTGTAGCTCGCCGGCCCTTGTTCATGCTCACGCGGCGACGCCAGCCATACCTGCAGGCCGTGCAGACGTGAGCCATGGGCCAGGGCGTCCGCAGGCGTGCGCTCAACGTGGGCCACGCCGCTGCCAGCCGTCATCCAGCTGACATCGCCGGGCAGCACGTGTTGGTCCGAACCCAGGCTGTCCTTGTGCTGGATTGCCCCTTCGAACAGGTAGGTCAGGGTGGACAGGCCGATATGCGGGTGCTGGCGGATGTCCATGCCATGCCCCGGGGCGTAGTCGGTTTCGAGCATGTGGTCGAAAAACACGAACGGGCCAACGCTGCGGCACTGGGCCGATGGCAGCGGGCGCAGGATCGGCTGGCCCTCGACCGATTCGGCACGGGGGTGAATGACCAGGGGGCTGCTCATGGGACGGCTCCAGGCGAGGTGACAGTGCTTCAAGCATAACGGTTTGCCTGCCGTGGCTGAACCGTCGCGTTGGCCGGCCGGTCTATTGTTTTCATACTCGGAGAAGGAACCTGCCCATGATTGCCAGAGCGCTGGCCTGCGTGATGTTGTCTGCCTGTCTAAGCCAGGCGGCCCAGGCACGCGACTACCGCTACAGCGATGCCCATTTGCATTACGTGGACTTTTTCCAGGAAAGCGAAGGCATGCCGGCCCTGCTTGAGGCCATGGATGCTGCGGGTATCGAGCAGTCGATGATTTCCGGAATACCAGTGGCCAAAAAATGGCACGAAGACGAACCCAAACGCCCGCGCTACTACGCCGGTGATGACGCTGATGCCTACTGGTACAGCGCCACCGACACCTACGTGGCTGCGGCTCTGCAGCAGCTGCCGATCGAGCAGCGCAAACGTTTTCACCCGTTTTTGAGCGGTTTCAACCCGGTGGACAAGAACGCTGTCAGTCATATCGAGCGCATGCTCGATATGTACCCAGGGCTGTGGCAGGGCATCGGCGAGGTGTTCACCCGCCATGATGACCTGACAGCGCTGACCAGTGGCGACACGCCACGTGCCAACAATGAAGCCATGACGCGTATCTACCACCTGGCGGCCGAGCGCGACCTGCCCGTGCTCCTGCATTCCAACCTTACTTCCAAGCGCGAGCGCAACCCGCTGTACCTGGCGGAGATCGAAGAGCCGCTGCGCAATCACCCGCATACGCGATTCATCTGGGCGCACGCGGGCAGCAGCATGGAGATACACCGCCACCAGACGCAGATGGACTTTCTGCTGCCAGTGCTGACGCGATTGCTGGAGGACTATCCGAACCTGTATGTCGATTTGTCGTGGAGTGTGCTGCAGCCTTATCTGCTGAACGAGAAGGGCAAGCCGCGCGAGGAATGGCTGGCATTGGTCGAGCGCTTCCCGGAGCGGTTCATGCTGGGTTCGGATGTGGTAGGGCGGTTTGGCAGCCTGGGGGAGCAGATGCACGGGTTCAAACCGTTTCTGGATGCCTTGCCGGAGGCGGTAGCGCACAAGGTGGCCCGTGAGAACTTTCTGGCGGTGCTGCCCAAGGCGCGCCATTAGCCTGTGACGGCCTCTTCGCGGGCAACACAAACAAAAACGCCCCGAACCAGTCGGGGCGTTTTCATTTACAGCAGCAGCGTCTTACTTGCCTTCCCAGCGCTTGAGCACCAGGGTGGCGTTGGTGCCGCCAAAGCCGAAGCTGTTGCTCATGACCGTGTCGATCTTGGCGTTTTCTTCGGTTTTACGCAGGATTGGCAAGTCGGCGACTTCCGGGTCCAGCTCGTCGATGTTGGCAGAGCCGGCGATGAAGTTGTTTTCCATCATCAGCAGGCAGTAGATCGCCTCGTGCACGCCGGCAGCGCCCAGCGAGTGACCCGACAGGCTCTTGGTAGAGCTGATCTTCGGAGCCTTGTCGCCGAACACGGCACGCACGCCCTTGATCTCGGCCACGTCACCGACCGGGGTCGAGGTACCGTGGGTGTTCAGGTAGTCGATCGGGGTGTCGACGGTGGACAGCGCCTGCTGCATGCAGCGGATGGCGCCTTCGCCGCTAGGAGCAACCATGTCGTAGCCGTCGGAAGTTGCACCGTAGCCAACGATTTCGGCGTAGATCTTGGCGCCGCGGGCCAGGGCGTGTTCCAGTTCCTCGACCACGACCATGCCGCCACCGCCAGCGATGACGAAGCCATCGCGGTCAGCGTCGTAGGCGCGCGAGGCCAGTTCCGGGGTTTCGTTGCGCTTGGTCGACAGGGCGCCCATGGCATCGAACAGGAACGACTGGCTCCAGTGCTCTTCTTCACCACCGCCGGCGAAGACGATGTCCTGCTTGCCCCACTGGATCTGCTCCAGTGCGGTACCGATGCAGTGAGCCGAGGTGGCGCAGGCCGACGAGATCGAGTAGTTGATGCCCTTGATCTTGAACGGGGTGGCCAGGCATGCCGACACGGTGCTGCCCATGGTACGGGTTACCCGGTATGGGCCGACGCGCTTGACGCCCTTCTCACGCAGGGTGTCCAGCGCTTCCATCTGGTTCAGGGTCGAGGCGCCGCCGGAGCCGGCCACCAGGCCGGTACGCGGGTTGGAAACCTGCTCTTCGGTCAGGCCGGAGTCCTTGATCGCGTCCTGCATGGCCAGGTAGGCGTAGGCAGCCGCGTGGCCGACGAAGCGGTAAACCTTGCGGTCGATCAGTTCTTCGAGGTTGAGGTCGATGGACCCGGAAACCTGGCTACGCAGCCCCATTTCCTTGTATTCCGGGTTGAAACGGATACCCGGACGGCTGTTGCGCAGGTTTTCGGTGACGGTAGCTTTGTCATTGCCCAGGCACGATACGATGCCCAGACCAGTGATAACGACGCGGCGCATGCGAATAACCCTTAGAAATTGTCAGTGGAGGTGAACACGCCGACCCGCAGGCCTTCGGCAGTGTAGATCTCGCGGCCGTCGACGCTGACCGAGCCATCGGCGATGGCCATGTTCAGCTTGCCTTTCAGGACGCGCTTGATGTGAATGTTGTACGTGACTTTCTTGGCTTCAGGCAGTACCTGGCCAAAGAATTTCACCTCGCCCGAACCCAGGGCGCGGCCACGGCCCGGCAGGCCCTGCCAGCCGAGGAAGAAGCCAACCAGCTGCCACATGGCGTCGAGGCCCAGGCAGCCCGGCATTACCGGATCGCCTTCGAAATGGCAGGCGAAGAACCACAGGTCCGGGTTGATATCCAGCTCGGCGACCAACTCACCTTTGCCGTACTTGCCGCCTTCTTCGCTGATATGGGTGATGCGATCGACCATCAGCATGTTCGGCGCGGGCAGTTGCGCATTACCTGGGCCGAACAGCTCACCGCGACTGCAGCGCAGCAGGTCTTCCCGAGTAAAGGCGTGTTGTTTGGTCATGCGAGCTCCTCAATAACCCCCTGCGGCAGGGGATGAATCTTCCCGGCCGGCTCGAAAACCAAGCGCTTCGAGGCGGCAGCCTACAGGTAGACTATTGCGTTGTGGTGAAAGTCACAGCGCACCTGGTGAAAGAAGTACAGGTGTGCACTGAAACGTCTATTTTCAGGTCCGATGAAGGTCCTGTCCAGTGTTTAAGACTGCCGCAATTTAGCATTTATCGCCAGTCGCGGTTGTCTGACCGGGTAACCAGTGCTGCAGCACCCGCTGCAATTCGGTGCGGCGCAAGGGTTTGCTGAGATAATCGTCCATACCGGCGGCCATGCAACGTTCACGGTCGCCCTGCAGGGCGTTGGCGGTCAGGGCGATGATCGGTAGCCCCTTGCCGTTGGGCAACTGGCGGATGCGTCGGGTGGCTTCATAGCCGTCCAGGTGCGGCAGGCGGCAATCCATCAGCACGGCAGCAAAGCGCTGGCGGCCGACCAGTTCGACGGCTTCGAGGCCATCCTCGGCCGTGCATACTGGCACCCCCAGACTGCGCAGCATGGCTTCTACGACACTCCGGTTGACCGGATTGTCCTCCACCAGCAGTACCTTATCATTGTCCGGTACCGTCGTTTGTGCAGTTGTTGGCGGCGTCCGCGGAATGGGGGCAGGGGTGGCGAGGGCTAGCGGCATCTCCAGGGTGAAGGTCGAACCCAGGCCCTCGCGGCTTTCACCGCGTAGCTTGCCGCCCATGCGCTCGGCCAAGGTACGAGCGATCGACAACCCCAGCCCGGTGCCGCCGTAACGACGGGAAATCGAGCTGTCGGCCTGCTGGAAGGCGACGAACATCATTTCCAGGCGATCGCTGTCGATGCCGATGCCGGTGTCGCGCACGCTGCAGGTCAGCCAGATCAGCTGCCGGTCGAGCACCTGCCAGCGTGCCTCGACTTGCACTTGGCCACGTTCGGTGAACTTCAGGGCGTTGCCCACCAGGTTAAGCAGGATCTGGCGGATGCGCGTGGGGTCGCCGTTCACCTGCAACTGCTCGATACCGGCCGGCAGTTGCAGGTGCAGGCCCAGGCCGCGTTGCTGGGCGCTGTGCTGGAACGACTGGACACTGCTGGTGATCAGCTCGCCGAGGTTGAAGTCGATGTGTTCCAGTTGCAACGCGGCGCGTTCGATGCGCGAAAAATCGAGGATGTCGTTGATCACCTTAAGCAAATGCCCGGTGGACTCGCTGGCCACTGCCGTGTAATCGGCCTGTTCACTGCTCAGCGGTGTAGTTTCCAGCAGTTGCAGCATGCCCAGCACGCCATTCATCGGCGTGCGCAACTCATGGCTCATCATCGCCAGGAAATCTGATTTGGCGCGGTTGGCTTGTTCGGCCTCCTCGCGCGCCTGGATCAGTTCGGCAATGGCCTGCTTCTGTTCATCACTGGCCTGCTCCAGGGCGCTGGCCAGGTTGTTGATGTGGCGGGCCAAGTGGCCCAGCTCGCTGTCGTCGACTACCGGCAGGGGGGTGTTGTACTCGCCTTGCTGAATAGCCTTGACCGCGTGGCCCATGTCGCTGATCGGCTTGGCCAGGCTCAGGGCCAGGCGGCGTGCCAGCAAAAAGGTGAACAGCAGGGCGAACAGCGCCAGGATCCCGGCCTTGATCACGATTTCCTGCTGGCGCTGACTGAAGGCGTCATCGGACATGCCGACAATCACCCGGCCCAGGTAGTCGTCACCGATGGCCGGGAGGGTGGTTTTGCCCTGTTGCAGGAAGTCGTTGTCCAGGCGGATTTGTTGCAGGCGAATGGGCGCCTGGAACACCTCGACCTGTTGCGCGCGGTTGGCGCTTTCGTCGGACTGCTCGACGTACACCAGGATGTGGTTGCGGCTGTCCTGCACTTCCAGAAAGCGCACGTGCGGGATGCTGAGGGTGGCGCGCATCAGCCCTTCAAGCACTTCGTTGTTGCCCGAAATCACCCCGTACTCCGACGCCGGTGCCAACTGGTTGGCGATCAGTTGCCCGGTGTGGTTGAGTTCCTGGCGCAGGTCCTGGATGCGTACGAAGGTAAAGAAGCTGATCAAGAGCAAGGTCAGTAACAGGGCGGGGCCGAGGCTGATGATCTGCGTGCGGGTATGAATGTCCCAGCTCAAGCGTTTGCTCATGGGGTAGGTTCTCCCTCGGCCAGGGCCTTGGCGGCGGCGTTCTGATCGATCGGTTCCAGACCCAGGGCACGGGCCACCTGCTGGTTGCCACTGACGCCGTAGCGCATGGGGTACAGGCTGCGCGGCCAGCGCGTCGGCGGCTGATCGAGCAACTGGTCAAGCACCCACAACCAGTCGTCCTGGTCGCTGTAGGTACTGGCCAGGGCGCCGGCGCGAACGAAGCCGGCGTTCGGGCCGATCAGCGCCATCTGCCGGCCATAACTGCTCAACAGCAGATTCTTTGCAGTCTTGGAGTTGTACAAGTCAGGGTCGTCCAGGCCCAGTAGGACATCGCTGTTGCCCAGCAGATGCTGCAGGGGGCGGTTATCACGCGGATCGGACCAGTCCTGGGCAACGATCTCCAGGCCTAGCGGCCGTGCAGCATGGCGCAGTTCGTCCAGCAGGAAACTGCTGTGCTCGCCGTACAACACGCCAATGCGCCTGGCCTGCGGCAACAAGTAGCGTATCAGGCGCAGTTGCCGTCCCAACGGTGCGTCGCTCCACAAAAGTGTGAGGAACGCGGGGCGCGACTTTCCCAGGCGCTGTTCAGCCTGTACCCGGCTGACCCGCATGACCAGTGCCGGCGGGCCGGCGGTTTCCCCCAGGCGCCATTCCAGTGCTGCGCTGTCGAGCAGGATCAGGCGTTGGTCGGCTTTGAGCTTGCCTGGGCGTGGCAGGTTGGCGGTGATCTGAAACTGCACGTGATCGTGCGGTCGGCGGCTTTCCAGTGCGGCGATGAAGCTGCGGATACCGGGCTGGTCCTCAGCCCCCACCAGCAGGATTTCGCTGGCGGACAAAGGCCCCAACGGCCACAGGCACAGCAGCAACAAGCGCAGCAGCAGGGCCATCAGAACTCCAGCTCCGCGCTCACGCTCAGGCGGTGACGGCTGTCGTAGCGGTTCTGCACGGCCGTGGTCGGTTCATCGTCCAGGCGCTGCTGCCACAGCGCCGCCAGCTCCAGGTTACTGCCATACACCCGAAAGCGTTTTGCCAGGCGCAGGTCCAGACGCTCGTAGCGGTACTGGTTAAGGGCATCGTCGCCGTAGTAGAACAGCGCGCTCGACCAACCGGCACCCCATTCGCGCATCCACCCGGCCGAGCCGCTGTTGCGGGCGCTGAGGCGGCGGTCGTCGGGGTTGCTGGCCCAGGCATCGACGTAGGCATAGGTCAGGCGCAGGCGGTCGCGCAGGGTGGGACGCCAGTCCATCTGCGCCTCGCTGCCGCTGAAACGGGCCTTGTTGGCGTTGCTGGCGATGTACTGGTTGTTCCTCAGAGGCTCGCTGATCATGCCGGTGATCTCGTCGTAGAACAGCTTCACATCCAGGCTCAGGTCGATGTCGCTGAAGTAGCCGTTGTAGCCTAGCTCGCGCGAGCGCATGCGCTCCTGTTCAAGGTCGCCAGGGCCACGGGTCTTGACGAAGTACTCACCGTTTTGCAGCCCGAATGCATTAGGGGTCAGGTTCTTGACCGTGTAACTCCAGTTGACGTTGTTCTCGAACATGTCGGGCGAGCGCACCGCTTCGGAGTACACCGCACGCAGGCCGTGGCGCGGGGTGATCAGGTAGTTGACCGCGACGCGCGGGGTCAGCGAACTGCCAGACAGGCGCGAGTCTTCGAACATGGCCCCACCTTGCAGTATCCAGTGCTCGTCGGCCCGCCATTCCAGCTGGCCGAACAGACGCCAGGTCTGGTCGTCGATGCTGCCGTTGAAGTAGGTCTGCGAGTCGGCGCGGTCATAGCGGTAGTTCATGCCACTGAGCAGACGCAGGCTGTCGGTCAGGCTCAGGGTGTCCTGGATTTCCAGGTCATAGCGGGTTTCACGGGTGCTCTGGTCCACATCGCCGCAGACCGGCTGGCTGCCACCGGCCTTCCATTGCGCCTGCACTTTGTCGGAGAGCGCACTCAGCACCGGGTCGCTGGTCGTGGGCAGGTTGCCCAAGGCAACCCCGCGCGCCACTTTTTCGGCAAAGTCGGGGTTCAACTGCCACAGCTGGGTCAGTTCGGGGCTGAACGACTGCAAGGCATCACAGGCGCGCCACACTTGCTGGCGATCGAAATGCTGGGCTGAGCCCTGGATATAAAGGCTGTGTTCGGCGCTGAAGTCTTTGGTCCAGCGCAACGAGCCCGCATAGTCCTTGGCGTTGACGTCGGCATTGTTCCCGGACTCGTACTTCTGGAACACTGGCTGGTAGGTGTAGGGCCGCTGATTGCTGCCTTCCTTGGCCGCCAGTTGCCACTCCAGGGTCTGGTCGACCGCCAGGTTGTGGTTGGCGCTGAGGTTGAGGCGGGTAAGGCGGCGGCTGTCGCGGTAGTCCTGGCCGAACTGGTTCTCATCGAAGCCGTCGTCCTGTTGGCCTGACAGCGACAGGCGCATGTCGCCGCCGTCCCAACCGAAGCCGTGGCTGGCATAGAAGTCGTTGATGCCGTCCTGGCCGCGCGTCACTTTCAGCCGCGTACCATGGCTGTCAGCGGGGTGGCGGGTGAGGATGTTGACCACCGCCATCAATGCGTTGGCGCCATAGCTGACTGTGTTCGGGCCGCGGAATACCTCGATGCGCTCGATATCCTCCATGGCCAAAGGGATGTCGCTCCAGTCCACCGTGGCCAGGCCTGCGCGGTAGACCGAGCGGCCATCGATCAGTACCTGCATGCGCCGTGCGTCGTTGACGTTGCTGCCGTGGTAGTTGACCGTGGGTTGATTACCGGCACCGTAGCCGATCATCATGCCCGGTACCAGGCGCAGCAGTTCGGGGATGTCACGGGCACCGCTGGCGCGAATCAGTTCGCTGTCGAGTACGGTCATGCTGCCCGGTACAGCGGCGGGGGATTGTTTCAGGCGTGTGGCGGTCAGAACCTGTGGCAGATCGGTATTGTCGATGAACAGGTCGTCGGCCATGGCCTGACCGCCAAGCAGGGCGGTCAATAACAGCAGGCGCGGGTAAGGGGGCGTGCCAGGGAACACGGGGCTGCCTTTGTTTCAGGATTGAAACAGGCATGGTAACTGACCTTGGCGTATTTTCCAGTGATCTGCAGCGGTTTTGCAGCGTGCCTGTCTTGACGCTTTCACGGGGGCGGAAATCGAACGCCGCCCGCGCGGCGCATCGCGAGCAAGCTCGCTCCTGCATTTGTTGCAATGTGGCCATGACAGTGTCATCTGCGTTGCTAGCCTTGGCGCATGGCAGGCGAGCCGTATAATGGCGGGGTCGCCACTAACTTTTGGCTTTAATGGATTGGATATGACTGAACAGCAACCTGTTGCGGTTCTGGGCGGCGGCAGCTTCGGCACCGCCGTGGCGAACCTGCTGGCGGAAAACGGTGTGCCGGTGCGCCAATGGATGCGCGATCCGGCGCAGGCCGAGGCAATGCGTGTGAATCGCGAGAATCCGCGCTACCTCAAGGGCATCCGCTTGCACGATGGGGTTGAGCCGGTCAACGACCTGCTGGCCACCCTGCAGGCCAGTGAGCTGATCTTTGTTGCCCTGCCATCGAGTGCCTTGCGCAGCGTATTGGCACCCCATGCCGAACTGCTGCGCGGCAAAGGCCTGGTCAGCCTGACCAAGGGCATCGAAGCGCAAAGCTTCAAGCTGATGAGCCAGATCCTCGAAGAAATCGCCCCCGAGGCGCGCATCGGCGTTTTGTCGGGGCCTAACCTGGCGCGCGAAATCGCCGAACATGCACTGACTGCCACAGTGGTGGCCAGTGAGCACGAAAAACTGTGCCAGCAGGTACAGGCCGTGCTGCATGGGCGCACCTTCCGCGTCTACGCCAGTGCCGACCGTTTCGGCGTCGAACTGGGCGGGGCACTGAAGAACGTCTACGCGATCATCGCCGGCATGGCGGTGGCCTTGGGGATGGGCGAGAACACCAAGAGCATGTTGATTACCCGGGCCTTGGCCGAGATGACCCGCTTCGCCGTCAGCCAGGGCGCCAACCCCATGACCTTCCTCGGCCTGGCCGGTGTCGGTGACCTGATCGTCACCTGCTCCTCGCCCAAGAGCCGCAACTATCAGGTTGGCTACGCACTGGGTCAGGGCCAAAGCCTGGAAGAGGCGGTCAACCGCCTGGGCGAAGTGGCCGAGGGTGTCAACACGCTCAAGGTGCTCAAGAGCAAAGCCCAGCAAGTGCAGGTGTACATGCCGCTGGTCGCTGGCCTGCATGCCATCCTGTTCGAAGGCCGCACGCTGAACCAGGTGATCGAGCACCTGATGCGCGCCGAGCCCAAGACCGATGTCGATTTCATTTCCATCAGCGGTTTCAACTGAGCCCTTTGCGGCTCTGACACGAGCAAGGAGCAACACATGAACGATACGCCCGAACGCGCCCAGCGCGAGTCGATCATCCTGCGGGTGCTGTGGATGCTGGTGTTCCTGGTGGTATGGCAACTGGCCGAGGTGCTGCTGGGTGGCCTGGTGCTGGTACAGCTGATCTACCGACTGGTGTATGGGGCACCCAGCGCCAGTCTCATGAACTTCGGCGACAGCCTGAGCCAGTACCTGGCACAGATCGGCCGCTTCGGCAGTTTCCACAGCGACCAGAAGCCATGGCCGTTCGCTGACTGGCCTGCCCCGCGTGCGCCGGAAGGCGAAGCCGCGCACGCCGTGGCGCCGGCACCCCACCCGGTGCGTGACGAGGAACCCAAGCTGTGAAGCTGTGGGTACTGCGCCACGGTGAAGCTGAGCCGCGGGCCAATACAGACGCCGAGCGCCGGCTGACGGCCCATGGTCGCGAGCAGGTGCTGCACAGTGCTGCTCGCCTGATCGGGCAGCCATTGCAGGCGATTTTCGCCAGCCCTTACGTACGCGCCCAGCAGACAGCCACGCTGGTACATGAAACCCTGGGCTTCGCCGAGCCAGTGCGCACCGTGCCTTGGCTGACGCCTGAGGGGGATGTGCAGCAGGTCATCGGCGAAATCGAGCGCCTGGGGCTTGAGCATGTACTGCTGGTCAGCCATCAGCCGCTGGTGGGTACCCTGGTAGGTGCGCTGGAGCACGGTCACAAGCAACAGCCGGCGGCCATGAGCACTGCCAGCCTGGCGGAGCTGGAAGGTGACTGGCCGCTGGCCGGGCTGATGACGCTTCGGGCCATCCACTCACCCGCTTGAACTTGCGATGGCTTGTGCAGGCCGCTGTCTCGCCCGGGTCTGAATGCTGGCGTGGGTAATGATCGATAAGGCAACTGGCATTTTTGTCAGTTGTCGCGCTTCACCATCGCTTGCTAGCGTTGCCCCACGGCAAATATCAGGGAGCGGCGAATGAGGGGTGAAATGCTGGAGCTGTTGCGCTCCTTGGACCTGCAACCCACCCTGGAACAGGTTGACCAAGGTACTTCGCTGGATTTCGCCCAATACAGCCTGCTGCGCGAATCGGCCGATGCCAGGTTCTACCACCTGATGCGCAAGGTGAGCGACAACCCCAGGCTGGAGCCCACGGCGAGGCAACAATGCGAACAGGACTTGCGTACACTGCAGGACGCCTGCCTGCGGGTCTCGCACCTGCTGCAAACCAGTTGTCTGGCCTTGCGCCGCCTGCAACTGGACTACCAGGGCCAGCGTCTGGCCCGCGAGGCGCTGGAGAGCCAAGTGGCCTACATGCAGGCTTGCCTGCGGCGGTCGCTGAGCAGTTTCGACCGCTCGGCATGACCTGATCCCCCTCGCCGATGACCTTTATGGACATTGCCGAACCGCCCGCTGATGCCGACAATGGGCCATCACTCCGCTCTGGACCAGGCGCCATGTCGCAGCAGATCTTCTTCGCCCATGCCAACGGTTTTCCATCGGCCACCTATGGCAAGCTGTTTGCAGCGCTGGCGCCGGACTATCAGGTGCAGCACCTGGCCCAACATGCACATGACCCGCGCTTTCCCGTGGACGAAAACTGGCAAAGCCTGGTCGATGAACTGTTGCATCACCTGGCGCAGCAGGACCAGCCAGTCTGGGGCGTTGGCCATTCGCTGGGTGGGGTGTTGCACCTGCACGCGGCATTACGCTGCCCCGAGTACTACCGGGGGCTGGTAATGCTCGACTCTCCGGTGCTCACCCGCGCGGATCAGTGGCTGCTGCGCACAGCCAAGCGCTTTGGTTTCATCGACCGCATCACACCGGCAGGGCGCACCCTGGGGCGTCGCGAAACCTTCAACGACCGCGACAGCGCCCGGGACTATTTCGCGGGCAAGTCACTGTTCCGCCATTTCGATCCCGATTGCCTCGACGCTTATTTGGAACATGGCCTGCAGGCGGCGGAGCAGGGGCTACAGTTGCGCTTCGATCCTGCGACCGAAATCAGCATCTACCGCAGCATCCCGCATACAAGCCCCGCCCCCGCGCGCCAGTTGCAGGTGCCGCTGGCCATGGTGCGCGGCAACCGTAGCAACGTCATCCGTCGCCACCACACCTTGGCTGTGCGTGGCATGCCCAAAGGTGAATACCACAGTGTACCGGGTGGGCACATGTTCCCGCTGGAGCGCCCGACCGACACTGCCAGCCTGATCAAGGGCCTGTTCGACCGCTGGAGCCAGGCATGAGCGCGCACGTTGAGGAGATTCGCCTGAGCCTGGGCCATATCGAACTGGCTGCACACCTGTTCGGCCCCGAAGACGGGCTGCCGGTGATTGCCCTGCATGGCTGGCTGGACAACGCCAACAGCTTTGCCCGCCTGGCTCCGCAACTGAAAGGGCTGCGCATCGTCGCCCTGGACCTGGCCGGCCATGGCTATTCGGAGCACCGCCCGCTCGGCGCCGGTTATGCCCTGGCCGACTATGCCCATGACGTGCTGCGAGTGGCCGAGCAACTGGGCTGGCAGCGTTTCGCCCTGCTGGGGCATTCGTTGGGCGCGATCATTTCGGTACAACTGGCCGGGGCATTGCCCGATCGGGTCAGTCACCTGGCGTTGATCGACGGCGTCATCCCGCCGACCGGCGCCGAGCAGGACGCCGGCGAGCGCTTAGGGATGGCACTGCAAGCCCAGTTGCGGCTGGATGGCAAACGCAAGTCGGTGTACGCGACATTGGAAGCCGGTGTGCAAGCCCGAATGAAAGGCATGGTCGCGGTCAGCCGTGAGGCGGCCGAGCTGCTGGCCCAGCGTGGCCTGATGCCGGTGCCCGGTGGCTACAGCTGGCGCAGCGACAGCCGCTTGACCCTGCCCTCGCCGGTGCGCCTGAGCGAGGCCCAGGCCATGGCCTATGTGCGGCGGGTGAGTTGCCCGGCGCTGTTGGTGGTGGCTGCCGACGGCATGCTGGCACGCCACACGGGGTTGCTGGAGCAGCTACCCTTTGAACAGGTGACGCTGCCCGGCGGCCATCACCTGCACCTGAACGATGCGCAGGGCGCAGTCCTTGTCGCAGACTGTATCAATCGCTTCTTTGGCTTTGCTTGACTTGCACCGGACAAGTGTCGAGGCTTGGCGGGTTGAACAGGGAGACAACCATGCAACTGCCAGACATCCTGGAGCTTCAATTCGGCGCTGAGCGCCGCCTGGTTCGCCAATGAGCGCGCCTGTTTCCATTCGCACTGCCCTGGCAGCCTGCCTGGTGCTCGCCAGCCCCGTATTGTGGGCTGGTAGCCTGCCGGTACCGCAGGACGCCAAGGTGGTCGATCAACGCCCGGCCGTCGAGCAGGAGCGGGTCTACCCGATGGGCCCGTTGCGCAAGATCAGTGGCCGCCTGCGGGTCGATGACAAGGTCGAGAGCCGCGGTCAGGTCAGCTCGGTGACCTACGAATTGCCCGTCGAGCGTACTGCCCGTGAGGCCTTCACCAGTGCCCGCGAAGCACTTGTACGCGACGGTGGCTACCCGTTGTTCTGGTGCCAGGGGCGTGATTGCGGTGAGGCCAGCCTGTGGGCCAATGATGTATTCGCCAATGCCCGCCTCAACGGTGGCGATGAGCAGCAGGCGTTCATTCTGCTACGCCGCTCGGCAGAAGAGGCCGACACCCTGGTCGCGCTGTACAGCGTTACCCGTGGCAACCGCCGTGCCTACCTGCATGTGGAAGAGTTTATCGCAGACAGCCCGCTGGGCGAGCTGCTGCCAACCGCTGCCACGGTGCTGCGCGAAATGCTCGACACCGGCAAGCTCGACTACCCGGACCTTGCAGCGCCGCAAGACACCTGGGTAAACCTGCTGGCCCGCAGCCTGAACCTCGACAGCAGCTTGCGCGTCAGCCTCAGTGGCGCCCAGGCTGAGGCCTGGCGCGAGGCGCTGGTCAAGGCCGGGGTGCGCAGCCGCCGCCTTGAAGTCGGCAGTGCGCCTGCAGACGGCCTGCACCTTGAACTGATCCGTTGAACGAGCACCATCATGATTAACAATGATCGCCTGCTGGTCCAGATTCTGCTGGTGGCGTTGCTCGGTGCTGGCCTGTGGGTGATGGCACCGTTCATATCGGCATTGCTGTGGGGGGCCATCCTGGCCTTTGCCAGCTGGCCGTTGATGCGCTTCCTCACGCGCCTGTTGGGGGGGCGTGAGACGCTGGCAGCGGGCCTGCTGACCACGGCCTGGATCCTGATTGTGGCACTGCCGCTGGTGTGGCTGGGGTTCAACCTGGCCGATCACATTCGCGATGCTACGGCGTTTGTGCGTGATGTGCAGGTCGACGGCCTGCCCGATGCGCCGGCCTGGCTGGGCGGCATACCCTTCGTTGGCGAGCGCCTGGTCAACGGTTGGCAATCGCTTGACCAGCAAGGTGCAGCCTTGCTTGCCTCGATCAAGCCTTACTTTGGGCAGGTGGGTAACTGGTTGCTGGCTCGCAGCGCACAGATTGGCAGCGGCGTGCTGGAACTGACCCTGAGCCTGGTGTTCGTGTTCTTCTTCTACCGCGACGGGCCACGCTTGGCGGCATTCGTGCTGCGCTTGCTGCACCGGCTGATGGGCGAGCGCGCCGAGTATTACCTCGAGCTGGTAGCCGCTACCGTGCAGCGGGTGGTCAACGGGGTGATCGGCACGGCGGCCGCGCAGGCCATCCTGGCGCTGATCGGCTTCCTGATCGCGGGGGTGCCCGGGGCGATCGTGCTGGGGTTGGTGACCTTCATGCTCAGCCTCATCCCCATGGGGCCGCCGCTGGCCTGGATCCCGGCCACCGCTTGGCTGGTGTGGAAGGGCGAATACGGCATGGCAGTGTTCCTGGGCGTCTGGGGCACCTTCGTAATCAGTGGCGTGGACAACGTGCTCAAGCCTTACCTGATCAGCCGTGGCGGCAACCTGCCGCTGGTGATCGTGCTGCTGGGCGTGTTCGGTGGCTTGCTTGCCTTTGGCTTCATTGGCCTGTTCATCGGGCCGACCTTGCTGGCGGTCGGCTACAGCCTGTTGCTGGACTGGAGCCGTAACGCGGCTCAGCAGCCGCCACAACAATAAGCCTGTAACGGCCCTTTCGCGGGCTTGCCCGCTCCCACAGGTACCACACAGGCCTTGAAGGCTGTGCAGTGCCTGTGGGAGAGCGGGCGTGCCCGCGAAGAGGCCGTTACAGGCAGACCACAACGCTGATTTTACGCATTCTTTATACCCACCCCCACACCCCGCTCTCGCCCCTTTACGCCCCTCCCTCGGACAATTTCCCTAAAGCGGCCCAAGCCGTAACACGGGGAGAACCACATATGAACATGCTCGACGGGCTGTCACTGCTGCTGGCAGTGGCATTGGCGTTTTATCTGCTGGTGGCGCTGCTGCGCGCCGATCGCAGCTAGGGAGCGGCCATGCACAGTTACGATTTCGCCTTGCTCCTGGCATTCTTCGCCATTGTGCTGCTACCGGCACCCTGGCTTGGGCGGTTCTTCTTCAAGGTCATGGAGGGCCAGCGTACCTGGCTGACGCCTGTGCTGGGCCCGGTCGAGCAGGGCTGTTACCGGTTGGCAGGTGTGAACGCCAACCAGGAGCAGGACTGGCGGCAATACGCTCTGGCCCTGCTGGCGTTCAACCTGGTCGGCTTCCTGCTGCTGTTCAGCGTGCTGCTGTTGCAGGGCTACCTGCCACTCAACCCACAGCACCTGCCTGGCCAGGAATGGTCACTGGCGTTCAACACCGCCGTCAGTTTCGTTACCAATACCAACTGGCAGGCCTATAGCGGTGAGGCGTCGGTCAGCTACCTGAGCCAGATGCTTGGCCTGACCGTGCAGAACTTTGTCAGCCCTGCCACCGGCCTGGCCGTGCTGGTTGCCCTGTGCCGCGGTATCGCCCGGCGCAGTGCGACGACGCTGGGCAACTTCTGGGTCGACATGACCCGTGCCACCCTCTATGGCCTGTTGCCGCTGTGCGTGCTGCTGGCGCTGCTGCTGGTCTGGCAGGGCGTACCGCAGACCTTTGCCGACTACGCCCACGCGCTGACCTTGCAAGGTGGCGATCAGACCATTCCGTTAGGGCCGGCCGCCAGCCAGATCGCCATCAAGCAGCTGGGTACCAATGGCGGCGGCTTCTTCGGCGTCAACTCGTCGCACCCGTTCGAAAACCCTACGGCCTGGAGCAACCTGTTCGAGGTGGCGTCGATCATCCTCATTCCGGTGGCTTTGGTGTTCACCTTCGGTCACTACGTGAAGGACCTGCGCCAGAGCCGCGCCATCCTCGCCTGCATGCTTGCCCTGTTCCTGATCGGAGGCAGCACGGCATTGTGGTCCGAGCACCAGCCGAACCCAGCGCTGGAAAGCGCCCAGGTGCAGCAGACCGCCCCCCTGGAGGGCAAGGAAAGCCGCTTCGGCACCACTGGTTCGGTGCTGTGGGCGGTCACCACCACCGCTGCCTCCAACGGTTCGGTCAACGCCATGCACGACAGCCTGAACCCGCTGACCGGCATGGTGGCGATGGTCAACATGATGGTCGGCGAGGTGATCTTCGGCGGTGTTGGCGCCGGGCTGTACGGCATGTTGCTGTTCGTGCTGATCGCGGTATTTCTGGCCGGGCTGATGATTGGTCGCACGCCGGAATACCTGGGCAAGAAACTGCAGGCGCGAGAGGTGCAACTGTTGGTGGCAACGCTGCTGGTGATGCCGGTCGGTGTGCTGGTACTTGGCGCCATCGCCGCCAGCTTGCCCGGCCCGGCCGCGGCGGTCACCAACCCGGGGGCGCATGGTTTCAGCCAGTTGCTGTACGCCTATACCTCGGGCTCGGCCAACAACGGCTCGGCCTTTGCCGGCTTTGGTGCCAACACCGTGTATCACAACCTGATGATCGGCGTGGCCATGCTCATCGGCCGCTTCGGCTACATCCTGCCGATACTGGCGTTGGCCGGCAGCCTGGCGGCGAAAAAAAGCGCGCCGCTGGGGCAGAACAGCTTCCCCACCCACGGCCCGCTGTTCACCGGCTTGCTGCTGGTGACCATCCTGCTGGTCGGTGGCCTGACCTTCCTGCCGTCCCTGGCCCTTGGGCCAATCGCCGAACACCTTAGCCTGGGTTTTTGAGGACCGATCATGAACATGCCCATTCCTGAAGTGAATAGCCGGCACAGCGCCAAGGACCAGACCCGCTTCGCCGCGCTGTGGCGCCCGGCGCTGGTGCAGGCGTTCGTCAAGCTCGACCCGCGTCAGCTCAAGCGCTCACCGGTAATGCTGGTGGTGGCCCTGACCGCAGTACTGACCACCGTGCTGTGCTTTGCGCCCGGCGGCGGTGTGAGCACCGGCGTTGCGGTGCAGATCGCCCTATGGCTGTGGTTCACCGTGTTGTTTGCCAACTTCGCCGAGGCGTTGGCCGAGGGCCGGGGCAAGGCCCGCGCCGACAGCCTCAAGGCCGGCAGCCAGGGCCTGACCGCTCAGCGTCGCCAGCGTGATGGCAGCTACGAGACGGTGGCTGCCAGCGCATTGCGCAAGGATGATGTGGTACGCGTGGTCGCCGGCGAAATGATCCCCGGCGACGGCGAGGTACTTGAAGGCATTGCGGCCGTCAACGAGGCCGCCATTACCGGTGAGTCCGCGCCGGTAATACGCGAATCAGGTGGCGACCGCTCGGCGGTGACCGGCAACACGCGGCTGGTCTCCGACTGGCTGCTTATCCGCATCACCAGCAACCCGGGCGAGTCGACCCTGGACCGCATGATCGCCCTGGTCGAAGGTGCCAAGCGGCAAAAGACCCCGAACGAAATCGCCCTCGACATCCTGCTGATCGGCCTGACCCTGATTTTCCTGATCGTGGTGGTGACCTTGCAGCCGTTCGCCCACTTCGTGGGTGGCAGCCTGCCGCTGATCTTCCTGGCCGCGCTGCTGGTGACGCTGATTCCCACCACCATCGGCGGCCTGCTGTCGGCCATCGGCATCGCCGGCATGGACAGGCTGGTACGGCTGAATGTCATTGCCCGCTCGGGACGCGCCGTCGAGGCGGCCGGGGACGTGCATACACTGATGCTCGACAAGACCGGCACCATCACCTTCGGCAACCGCCGCTGCAGCGCACTGCATGCGGCACCGGGCATTACCACCAAGGAACTGGGGGAGGGCGCCTTGCTGGCTTCGCTGGCCGACGACACCGCCGAAGGCAAGTCGATTGTCGAGTACCTGCGCCAGTTGCACGACTTTGTCGAGCCGCCTGCCGGGCAGTTCGAAGCGGTGGCCTTCAGTGCCGAGACACGCCTGTCGGGCATCGACTTCCAGCAGCACCGCTACCGCAAGGGCGCCGTCGATGCGGTGCTGGCATTCGTCGGTATGCAACGCCTGGAAATGCCGGCGGCGCTGGCCCGCGAAGTCGAACGCATTGCGCAGAGTGGCGGCACACCGTTGCTGGTGTGCGTCGACAAGCGCTTGCTTGGCGTGATCCACCTCAAGGACGTGGTCAAGCCTGGTATCCGCGAGCGCTTCGCCGAGCTGCGCAAGCTGGGCATTCGCACGGTCATGGTAACCGGCGACAACCCTTTGACTGCGGCCGCCATCGCCGCCGAAGCGGGGGTCGATGACGTGCTGGCCGAGGCCACGCCCGAGAAGAAGCTGGCGCGCATTCGCCAGGAGCAGAATGAAGGCCGCCTGGTTGCCATGTGCGGCGACGGTGCCAACGACGCCCCGGCACTGGCCCAGGCTGACGTAGGCATGGCCATGAACGACGGCACTCAGGCTGCGCGGGAGGCCGCCAACATGGTCGACCTGGACAGCGACCCGACCAAGCTGCTGGACGTAGTCCAGGTCGGCAAGGAGTTGCTGGTCACCCGCGGTGCGTTGACAACGTTCTCCATTGCCAACGACGTGGCCAAATACTTCGCCATCCTGCCGGCGCTGTTCGCTGCCATCTACCCGCAACTGGGTGTGCTCAACCTGATGCAACTGGCCAGCCCGCAGAGCGCGATCCTGTCGGCCATTGTGTTCAACGCGCTGATCATCATCGTGCTGATCCCGCTGGCGCTGCGTGGCGTGCGCGTGCAGGCGGTCAGTGCGGCGCACCTGTTGCGGCGCAACCTGCTGATCTACGGGCTGGGTGGCATTGTGGTGCCGTTTGCCGGGATCAAGCTGATCGACCTGCTGCTCAATGCCCTGAACCTGGTCTGAGGAGGCCACCATGACTGCTTATCTGCGCCCGGCATTGAGCTTGGCTTTGTTGATGACCCTGGTGACCGGCGCCCTGTATCCGCTGGCGGTGACCGGTATTGCTCAGGTCGCTTTCCCGAACCAGGCCAACGGTAGCCTGGTGCGCGATGCGCAAGGGCAGGTGCGGGGTTCGGCATTGATCGCCCAGGACTTCCAGGGCGATGGCTGGTTCCACTCGCGGCCTTCGGCAGGTGCCTACGGGACCGTGGCCAGCGGCGCCAGCAACCTGTCGCCGAGCAACCCGGCGCTGGCTGAGCGGGTAAAGGGCGATGCGGCCACGTTGTATCAGGCGCAGCAGGGGCCAGTGCCGCAGGCGCTGCTGACCACCTCGGGCAGCGGCCTGGACCCGCACTTGCCACCTGAGGCCTTGGCCTATCAGATCCCGCGGGTGGCGGCGGCACGGCAGCTGCCGGTCGAGCGCTTGCAAGCCTTGCTGGAACAGGCCACCCTCCACCCATTGATCGGCCCGCCGGTGGTCAATGTGCTGGCGTTGAACCAGGCCTTGGAAAAGCTCGCCATTGTCAGGTAATCGAAGCGCTGGCAGGAAGCCTGTAGGAGCGGGTTCACCCGCGAATGCGGTGGTGGTGCCACTGACGTATTCGCGGGTGGACCCGCTTCTACAGTTATGGGGGCTTTCCCTGAATTGGCCGACTGCTGGAAAAAGCAAAGGATGAAACATGAGTGACTCCACCCGCGCCGATGCGCTGTTGGCCAACCTCCCGCGAAATGGCCGGGGCCGGCTGAAGGTGTTCCTCGGCGCCGCCCCTGGCGTCGGCAAGACCTTCGCCATGCTCCAGGCCGCCCACGCCCAGCAACGCCAGGGCGTGAAGGTGCTGGCCGGCGTTGTCGAAACCCACGGCCGCGCTGAAACCGAGGTGCTGCTCGCGGGCCTTCAACAGCAACCTCTGCTGCGCAGCCAGTATCGCGGTGTCACCCTCGAGGAAATGGACCTCGACGGCCTGCTGCGGGCCGCGCCGGCCTTGGCCCTGGTGGACGAACTGGCCCACACGAACGCCCCCGGCAGCCGCCACGCCAAGCGTTGGCAGGACGTACAGGAACTGTTGGCCGCTGGCATTGATGTATTCACGACGGTCAACGTCCAGCACCTGGAAAGCCTCAACGACAAGGTCCGCGACATTACCGGCGTGCAAGTGCGCGAGACCCTGCCGGACTGGGTGCTGCAGGAAGCCTTCGAGCTGGTGCTGATCGACCTGCCACCGCGAGAGCTGCTTGAACGCCTGCGTGAAGGCAAGGTGTACGTGCCCGAGCAGGCTCGGGCGGCCATTGATGCGTTCTTTTCGCAAACCAACCTCACCGCCCTGCGCGAGCTGGCCATGCAGACCGCCGCTGCTCAGGTCGATGCCGACCTGGCCCACGGCTATCGTCAGCGCGGCCAGGAAGCGCCGGCCTTGCGCGGCCGGTTGCTGGTGGGCATAGACGGTGACGACCAGGCCGAACGCCTGGTGCGCCATGCCAGCCGCGTGGCCCAGCGCCGCCACCTGCCCTGGAGCCTGGTGCATGTGGACAACGGCCGCCTGCGTGACGAAACCGCACGGCATCGTTTGCAAGCCGCGCAGCAACTGGCCGAGCGACTGGGCGGGGAGGTGGTGCTGCTGCGTGCTGGCGAAGTGGCCCGTACGCTGATCCAGCATGCTGTCGAGCGGCGGGCCAGCCTGGTGCTGGTCGGGCAGTCCCGTGACCGCCTGCGCAGGCGTTTGTTCGGCACCGGTGTGGCGGCGCGGCTGCTGCGCGAGAGTCATGGCCTGGAAATCAACGTGCTGGACCGTGATGTGCAGCCGCCAGCGCCGCGTTCGGCGGTGCGGCGGGTGTGGGTGTGGCGTCATTACCTGCTGGCGCTGCTGGCCACCGTGATGGCTGCGGGTCTGGCCTGGGCGGTGTCCAGCGTGCTCGCATTGCCCAATATCTCGCTGGTGTTCCTGGCGGCGGTGTTGCTGGTGGCGGTGCGCAGTAGCCTGGGACCTGCGCTGGCTTGCGCCGCGCTGTCGTTCCTGGTCTATGACTTCCTGTTCATACCGCCCAACTTCTCGTTCACCATCCAGCGCGAAGAAGACGTGCTGACACTGGTGTTTTTTCTGTTGATGGCTGCGCTTACCGGCAACCTGGCCGCGCGTCAGCGTCGCCAGTTGCAGGCGCTGCGCGAGACCCAGGCGCAGACCAGCCAGTTGCTCGACCTGTCTCGCCGGTTGACGGTAGCCACCGACCGCCAAGCCATATTCAAGGCTGCCGGCCAGCACCTGGACGGCTGGCAGGACACCCAGGTGTGCTTGCTGGAGCGCAACGCCGAAGGCCAGTTGCAAGTGGCCAGTGGGGAAGCCCACACTTTCAGCGACACCGAACGGGCTGCTGCCGATTGGGCCTGGCAGCACGTGCAGGCCGCTGGCCACGGCAGCGATACCCTGCCCGATGGCCGCTGGTGGTGGTGGCCGTTGGCGGTGGACGAGCAGCCTCTGGCGTTGCTGGGCGTGCGCCCGCGCACCGGGCGGCCGCTCAGCGACCCACGCAGGCGCCTGCTCACTGCTCTTGGCCAGCCCTTGGCCCAGGCCCTGGCCCGCGCACGCTTGGCTGAACAGTTGGAAGCCGCACGCCTGCACGGCGAAACCGAGCAACTGCGCAGTGCTCTGCTGGCCTCCGTATCCCATGACTTGCGCACGCCGTTGACCGCCATGCGTGGCAGCATCGACAGCCTGCTGGCGTTGGGCGATGCGATCCCGGCTGAAGACCGCCGCGAGCTGCTGGAGGGCACCCGCAACGAGGCCGAGCGTCTTGATCGCTACATCCAGAACCTGCTGGACATGACCCGCCTGGGCCATGGCGGCCTCAAGCTGGCCCGCGACTGGGTGGCCCCGGCGGATATCGTCGGCAGTGCGCTCAACCGCTTGCGGGTGGTGCTGGCGCCGCTGCGTGTGCACACGGACGTGCCGGCCGAGCTGCCATTGCTGTTCGTGCATGCGGCGTTGATCGAGCAGGCGCTGGTCAACGTGCTGGAAAACGCCGCACGCTTTTCGCCGGCCAATGGTCGGCTTGAGCTGCAGGTGGCCGTGCATGACGACCAGTTGCGCCTGACCGTCAGCGACCAGGGCCCCGGCATTCCCGTGGCCGACCGCGAGAAGATCTTCGACATGTTCTATACCGCCGCCCGTGGTGACCGCGGTGGGCAGGGTACCGGGCTGGGCCTGGCTATCTGCCAGGGCATGATCGGTGCCCATGGCGGGCAGATTCTGGTGGGCGAAGGCATTGATGGCCAAGGCACCAGCATCACTTTATGCTTGCCGCTGCCTCCTCAACCTGAAGCCGAAAGCGAAACCCCATGAGCCAGTCCGCCACCCTGTTGGTCATCGACGATGAACCGCAGATCCGCAAGTTCCTGCGTATCAGCCTGGCCTCGCAAGGCTACAAGGTGCTGGAGGCCGCCACCGGTGCCGAAGGGTTGGCCCAGGCGGCACTGGGCAAGCCGGACCTGGTGGTGCTCGACCTGGGGCTGCCGGACATGGACGGCCAGCAGGTACTGCGTGAATTGCGTGAATGGAGTGCAGTGCCGGTGATGGTGTTGTCGGTGCGTGCCAGTGAAGTGCAGAAGGTCGATGCGCTGGATGGTGGCGCCAATGACTATGTGACCAAGCCGTTCGGTATCCAGGAGTTTCTCGCGCGCGTGCGGGCTTTGCTGCGCCAGGTGCCACAAGCTGGCGGCTCGGAAGTGGCGGCCTGCTTTGGGCCGCTGACGGTGGATTTTGCCTTCCGGCGGGTGACGCTCGATGGTGTGGAGGTGGCATTGACGCGCAAGGAGTATGCGTTGCTGGCGCTGTTGGCCGGGCACCCCGGGCGGGTGATTACCCAGCAGCAGCTGCTCAAGGATATCTGGGGGCCTACCCATGCGGAGGATACCCACTACCTGCGGATCGTGGTCGGGCATCTGCGACAGAAACTGGGCGATGACCCCACGGCGCCGCGGTTCATCATTACCGAGGCGGGGGTTGGGTACAGGTTGGTAGCGCCGACAGCATAATCCCACAGCCCAAAGGGTTCGTCGGGCGCCTGCTGGGCAGGGTCTCGCACAAGGGATATCAGGCCCTGGGTGGTTCCTTCTCGAACAGCTGGCGCATGACTTCCAGGTAGCGCCGCGCGCCCAGGCCCAACGGGCGCGACTTGATCCAGATAATGTCTACCCACAAGCGCAGGCGGCTGGCCATATTGTCGAAGCGCACCTCGGCGAGTGCGCCCGAGGCAATCAGCGGTTCAACCAATGGCTGCGGCAGGTAGGCCCAGCCCAGCCCGGACTGCACCAGATCCAGCGTGGCCAGGTAGCTGTCGGTCAGCCAGATGCGCCGGGACAGGACCATGCGCGGGTCCGATCCGGTGGCCTTGCCCGAGGCCACGATGATCTGCCGTTGTTCGGCAAAGGCCTCCTCCGGCAGTGGCGTACCGCTGTTCTGCCCGGCCGGATGGCGCGGTGACGCTACGGCCACCAGCAGTTGGCTGCCGGCTTCGAGGAATGACTCGCGCTCGTCGATGCCGGGCCGTTCGAACACCAGGGCCAATTGCACACTGCCGTCATGCAGCAGGCGAATGGCCTCGGTCTGGGTGGCCGAACGTACCTCGACTTCCAGGCTGGGAAATGCCTGGGCGAGGATTTCCAGCGGTTGGTTCCAGGGGCCGGTCTGCAACTCGGGCGCCATGGCGATGGTCAGGCGTTTTTCCAGGCCTTGGTGCAGTTGCAGGGCCTGGGCGTCGAGCAGGTTGAGCTGGCAGATCACCTGCCTGGCCTGGGGTTCAAGGGCCAGGGCCGCGCTGGTGGGCAGGGCCTTGCGCGTGGCCCGGTCGAACAGCGGCAGGTCCAGCTCGGCCTCAAGCTGGGCGATCGCCATGCTCACGGCTGAAGGCACACGGCCCAGCTTGCGGGCGGCGGCGGAGAACGAGCCGGCGTCCAGCACTGCGAGGAAAATTGCCAGGGAGTCGCTGGAGAAGGCCATGTTCGGTGAACCTGATGTTGGGGCGTTGTGAGCGAATAGTAATGGATGGGATTGCGAAGGGTAGGGTTTGAAGTATTCGGTGTTTGTGAGATCGAACGCCGCCTGTATGGCGGTAGAGGTGCGTCGCCTGTGAGATCGAGCGCCGCCCGCGCGGCGCATCGCGAGCTGCGCTCGCTCCTACGTTTGTTTCTGGCCAGTAACGCCAGTGGCAGGCGCGCGCGACCGTTTTGTTTGTACGACGCGATAGCAAGCCACGCCCCAAGGCGTTCGCGCGCAGATTCCCCAGGAATGATTGGCCCGAAACAAACGTAGGAGCGAGCGAAGCTCGCGATGCGCCGCGCGGGCGGCGCTCGATCTCCCAGGCGCTGAACCTCTAAAGCCCAACACCCCCACCCAAAACCCTACAGCCCTTCACCCAGCACCCGGTCAATACAATCAACAAAGTAATCCACGCTGGCCCGGCTGGTACACATCGGCGGTTTGATCTTGAGGATGTTCAGGTAGTCGCCAGTTGGCTGCATGAAGATACCCAGATCCCGCAGCCGGTCGCACAGCAGCATGGTCTCTTCGGTGGCCGGCTCCAGGGTGTCGCGGTCGCGCACCAGCTCCAGCCCCAGGTAGAAGCCCGAACCATGCGCCGCACCGGCCAGCGGATGCTTGTCGACCAGCGCCTGCAAGCGTGCCTTGAAGTAGCGCCCGGTGTCGCGGGCGTTGTCCCACAGGCCTTCCTCCCGCATGACATCCAGCACCGCCATGCCGATGCGGCAACTGACCGGGCTGCCACCGGCCGAGGAAAAGAAGTAGCCCTCGGCCTCCAGCGCCTCGGCGATTTCGCGACGGGTGATGACCACGCCCAGTGGCTGGCCGTTACCCATGCCCTTGGCCATGGTAATGATGTCCGGAACCACGCCCTGTTCCTCGAAGCCCCAGAAGTACTCGCCCAGGCGGCCATAACCCACCTGCACTTCGTCGGCGATGCACACCCCGCCGCGGGCGCGGACCTTGGCATAGGCGTCGCGCAGGTAGCCTGCGGGCAGCGAGATACCGCCGGCATTGCCGTACACCGGCTCGCAGATGATGCCCGCCAGCTGACGGCCACGGGCGTCGAGGTCTGCCAGCTTGGCGTCGACGTCTTGCAGGTAGTCGGCGGCGCTGTCGGCCCCGCGGAAACGACCGCGGAAGGTGTTCGGTGCTTCGACCGGGTGTACCCAGTCCGGGCGGGTTTCCAGGGCTTGCGGGTTGTCGGCGATCGACGTGGAGATGGCATCGGTAGCCACTGACCAGCCGTGGTAGGCCTCCAGCACGCTGAGCAGGTCGCGCCCGCCGCTGTAGGCCCAGGCCAGGCGAATCGCCAGGTCGTTGGCCTCGGTGCCGCTGTTGACCATGAACACTCGGTCGAAACCTTCGGGGGCCAGGTCCAGCAGGCGTTCGGAGAACTCGGTGATCGCCGCGTAATGGAAGCGCGAGTTGGTGTTCAGCAGTGACCACTGCCGCGCCGACTCGGCAACCATGCGTGGGTGGCCATGGCCCAGCACCGCGACGTTGTTGAGCATGTCCAGGTAGGAACGGCCCTGCATGTCGATCAGGTAGTTGCGCCAGCCGCGCTCAATGTGCGGCGGTTGCGCGTAGTAGTGCTTCTGCGAGCGGGCGAAGCTGGCATCGCGGCGGGCCAGCAGGGCTTGCGGATCAGGTAGCGGCTCGGCATCGCAATCGAAACCCAATAATGTGGCTGGCGACGGGCACAGGGCCAGCCACGCAGCAGCCTGTGACGGCGTGGCGAAGAAGGGGGGCTGGATGCTGTTATCCAGGCACAGTTGTACGCTGAGGATACTGCCGCTGCTGCCCAGGGGCTGGCCTTTTTCCACGGCCTGGCCGTCTGCCGGTGCGTCTTCCAGGCCTTGCAGCCACAAAGCCCAGTGCACGGTGCGCAGACAGCCACGGCCGTCGCCATGACGCTGCCAGGTGCCGGCTGCTGGCGCTTGCACAGGGCTGCCGTTGGGCACATGCAACTCGACGCCAAGGGCGCAGGTGGCTGGCTCTTCGGGGCGGTCGATATGGGTTTGCGACAGGCGATATTGCCCGTGCAGGCTGCAGGCCGGTGCGGCTTGCGAGGTCAGCAGTTGCTGGTCGTAACCGGGTTGTTCCCAGTTACCGGCCTCGAAGTGTTCGCTGAGTACCCCCAGGTCCACCCGTGTGACAGCCTGCCCGGCCAGCTCGGGGAGCAGGGGGGCGCAGCCGTTCAAGTCCGGCGCCGCGGGTTGCAGGCCCGCAGCCTGCAGAATGGCCGCCTCCATCAGGGCGAAAGGCACGGCGGTGGCCGTGTCGAAAATTTCCCATTCGTGGGCAATGTTGTCGCGGGTGTACTGGTTGCCCGGGTCGACGGCTAGCTGTTGTTCGCTGCTCAGCACCAGTACGGCAGCGCGGTTCAGTACCAGCGGCCACAGGGCGCGCAGTTCGGCCTCGGTCAGCGGGTTGAGCGCCTGGTAGGCCTGCACGGCTGGGAGGATGCGCAGCGGGTCGCCCTCGGCGTGGTGCAACAGCGCAGCGCAGGTCACCGACAGGTCGGCGATACGCCAGGTGCGCAGCAGGTCGCCAAAATCGATCACGCCTTGCAGTTGCCACTGACGCTGGGCATCACGGGCCCACACGGTGTTGTCGTCGGTGATGTCCAGGTGCACGGCCTGACTGGGCAGTTGATCGACCAGCGGCATCAGGCGCTCGTTGGCCTGTCGCGTGGCGTGTTCGATGCGGGCGCGTAGCCCACTGTCCTGCAGCACCGGTAGCAGGTGATCGATCAGTGCCCCGGCATGCTGCGGGTCCCATTGCAAGGTGCGCGCAAGGCCTGGGTGGTCGAAATGGGCAAGCGCCTTGTCCAGCTTTGCACAGAGCCCGCCCAGCTCGGCCATCAGGCGTGGCTCCATGTGCTTGAGGCGGGTCAGCGGTTGGCCTTCGATGTAATCGAGCAGGCGCAGGCGCAGTGGTTGCGCGTCGATGTCCAGTTCCAGCAGCCCCATGCCGTTGTGGGCTGAGCGCACGGCGGGTACCGGCAAGCCTTGATCGCGCAGGAAGGCCAGGGCGGCGTGCTGGGCTTCAAGCTCCAGCTGGGCATAGCTGCCGTGGCAGGCCTTCAGCACATAGCCACCTTGCGGCGTGACCACGCGAAAGTTCAGGTCTTGCTGGCTGCCCAGTAGCGACAGGTTGCCGGCAAGGCCGTAGTGGGCCTGCAGCACAGCGTGTGCCTGGGCTTCGCTCAGCGTTGGGCTGGGCAGGCCGGAGCGCTGGATCAGGGTGGCCAGGGCGGGGGAAGCGGGCTGGTGTTGGGGGCTGGACATGGGCTCTACCGTCGGTACTGGGAGGTGACGGTGGAGAATTTATGCCCGATCCGGCTGATGATGGAAGACGATTATTGTCAGAAAAATTGATCACTGCTGTATTGCGTCAGGGCGGCAAGGCGCCTGCCTTGGTTTTTGTGGTGTTGCGTAGATCGAGCGCCGCCCGCGCGGCGCATCGCGAGCAAGCTCGCTCCTACATTTGTTTCGGGCCAATTATTCCTGAGGCAGACGCGCGCGTCCCCTTGGCGCTCAACTCGACATCGTGGGGAACAAACAAGGCGGTCGCGCGCGCGCAGGCACAGGCGATACTGGCCCGAAACAAATGTAGGAGCGAGCTTGCTCGCGATGCGCCGCGCGGGCGGCGCTCGATCTACGCAACGCCGCAAGAATCAAGGCGAACACCCACCCATTCCCTACGAACCCTCAACCTCCAAAAACGCCGCCTCCAGCAACTGCCGGGTATACGGATGCTGCGGCGCATGGAAGATCGCCTGCGCATCCCCTTGCTCCACCACCTGCCCATGCTTGATCACCATCAACTGGTGGCTCAGCGCCTTGACCACCGCCAGGTCATGGCTGATGAACAGGTACGTCAGGTTGTACTTTTGCTGCAGGTTACGCAGCAATTCCACTACCTGCCGCTGCACGGTGCGGTCCAGTGCCGACGTGGGCTCATCCAGCAGAATCAGTGCTGGCTTCAACACCAGCGCCCGGGCAATGGCAATGCGCTGGCGCTGCCCACCAGAGAACTCATGGGGGTAGCGATGCCGCGTGCGCGGGTCCAGGCCTACTTCTTCCAGGGCCGCGATAATCGCCGCTTCCTGTTCCTGCGCGGTGCCAATGCCGTGAATGCGCAACCCTTCACCCACAATGTCCGCCACGCACATGCGCGGGCTCAGGCTGCCAAACGGGTCCTGGAAAACTACCTGCATCTCGCGCCGCAGGGGGCGCACCGCTTTCTGGTTAAGCCCTTCGAGGTTCTGCCCATGAAAGCGAATGCCGCCTTGGCTGGAGATCAGCCGCAAGATGGCCAGGCCCAATGTGGACTTGCCCGACCCGGATTCGCCAACAATGCCCAGCGTCTGGCCCTGGGGCAAGCTGAAGTTGACCCCGTCCACCGCCTTCACATGATCGACCGTGCGCTGCAGAAACCCCTTCTTGATCGGGAACCAGACCTTGAGCTCATCCACCTCCAGCAACGGCGCGCCCACCGGGTTGTGCGCCGGCAGCCCGCTGGGCTCGGCATTGATGAGCATCTGCGTGTAGTGGTGCTGCGGGGCGCTGAACAGCGTGGCGCATTCGGCCTGCTCCACGATCTGCCCGTGCTGCATCACACACACACGATGGGCGATGCGTCGTACCAGGTTCAGGTCATGGCTGATCAGCAACAGGGCCATGCCCAGCCGCGCCTGCAGTTCCTTGAGCAGTTCGAGGATCTTCAACTGCACGGTCACATCCAGCGCCGTGGTCGGCTCGTCGGCAATCAGCAGCTCGGGCTCGTTGGCCAGCGCCATGGCGATCATTACCCGCTGGCGCTGCCCGCCCGACAATTCGTGGGGCAGGGCCTTGAGGCGCTTGTGCGGCTCGGGAATGCCGACCATATCCAGCAGCTCCAGCGTGCGCGCAGTCGCTTCCTTGCCGGTCAGGCCCTTGTGCAGCAGGAGGATTTCGTTGATCTGCTTCTCGATGCAATGCAGCGGGTTGAGCGAGGTCATCGGCTCCTGGAAGATCATCGCAATGCGGTTACCGCGAATGCGTTGCAGGGTCTTCTCGTTCTGCTGCAGCAAGTCCTTGCCTTCGTAGTGGATGCTGCCGCTGGGGTGGCGGGCCAGGGGGTAGGGCAGCAGGCGCAAAATCGAGTGTGCGGTGACCGATTTACCCGAGCCACTTTCGCCCACCAGAGCCAGTGTCTCGCCTTTGCGGATATCGAAGCTGACGCCGCCCACCACCCGGTTGACCTGGTCCCCGGTCACGAACTCCACGGCCAGGTCCCGCACTTCGATCAGGTTCTGTTCACTCATGTCACTTCCTCGGGTCGAAGGCATCGCGGGCGGATTCGCCGATGAACACCAGCAAGCTCAGCATCAGCGCCAGCACGGCAAAGGCGCTGATACCCAGCCACGGGGCCTGCAGGTTGGACTTGCCCTGCGCCACCAGTTCGCCCAGCGAGGGCGAACCGGCAGGCAGGCCGAAGCCGAGGAAGTCCAGGGCGGTGAGGGTGCCGATGGCGCCGGTGAGAATGAACGGCATGAAGGTCATGGTCGAGATCATGGCATTAGGCAGGATGTGCCGGTACATGATCGCCCCGTTGCGCATGCCCAGCGCGCGAGCGGCGCGCACGTATTCCAGGTTGCGTCCGCGCAGGAACTCGGCGCGTACCACGTCCACCAGGCTCATCCACGAGAACAGCAACATGATGCCCAGCAGCCACCAGAAGTTGGGCTGCACGAAGCTGGCCAGGATGATCAGCAGGTACAGCACAGGCAGGCCGGACCAGATTTCCAGAAAGCGTTGCCCGGTCAGGTCGACCCAGCCACCGTAGAACCCCTGCAGGGCGCCGGCGATGACGCCGATGATGGAGCTGGCCACGGTCAAGGTGAGGGCAAACAGAACCGAAATGCGGAAGCCGTAGATCACCCGTGCCAGCACGTCGCGGCCCTGGTCGTCGGTGCCCAGCCAGTTGTCCGCCGAAGGTGGGGCAGGGGCGGGGACACGCAGGTCATAGTTGATGCTCTGGTAGCTGAACGGGATGGGCGCCCACAGCACAAAGCTGTCTTTCTTCGCCAGCAGCTCGCGGATGTAGGGGCTCTTGTAGTTGGCTTCCAGCGGGAATTCGCCGCCGAAGGTGGTTTCCGGGTAGCGCTTGAACGCCGGGAAGTACCATTCGCCGTCGTAACGTACGGCGATCGGTTTGTCGTTGGCGATCAGCTCGGCGCCCAGGCTCAGCCCGAACAGAATCAGGAACAGCCACAGTGACCACCAGCCACGGCGGTTGGCCTTGAAACGCTCGAAGCGCCGGCGGTTGAGGGGGGACAAGGCCATGTCAGTGCTCCCGGCTGGCAAAGTCGATGCGTGGATCGACCAGGGTGTAGGTCAGGTCGCCGATCAGTTTCACCACCAGCCCTAGCAGGGTGAAGATGAACAGGGTACCGAAGACCACCGGGTAGTCGCGGTTGATGGCCGCTTCGAAACTCATCAGGCCCAGGCCGTCGAGGCTGAAGATCACCTCGATCAGCAAGGAGCCGGTGAAGAAGATGCCGATGAACGCCGAAGGGAAGCCGGCGATCACCAGCAGCATGGCGTTGCGGAACACGTGGCCGTACAGCACCCGTGATCGGCTCAGGCCCTTGGCCTTGGCGGTGACCACGTACTGTTTGTTGATCTCGTCGAGGAAGCTGTTCTTGGTCAGCAGGGTCATGGTGGCGAAGTTACCGATGACCAGTGCGGTGATCGGCAGTACCAGGTGCCAGAAGTAGTCCAGCACCTTGCCGGTGGTGCTCAGTTCGTCGAAGTTGTTGGAGGTGAGGCCACGCAGGGGGAACCAGTCGAAGTAGCTGCCACCGGCGAACAGCACGATCAGCAGGATGGCGAACAGGAACGCCGGGATGGCGTAGCCGACGATGATCGCCGAGCTGGTCCACACGTCGAAGTGGCTGCCGTGGCGCACGGCCTTGGCGATCCCCAGCGGGATCGACACCAGGTACATGATCAGCGTGCTCCACAGCCCCAGCGAGATCGAAACCGGCATCTTCTCGGCGATCAGGTCGATCACCTTGGCATCGCGGAAGAAACTGTCGCCGAAGTCCAGCCGGGCGTAGTTCTTGATCATGATCCACAAGCGTTCGGGTGGCGACTTGTCGAAGCCGTACATGCGCTCGATTTCAGCGATCAGCGCCGGGTCCAGGCCCTGGGCGCCGCGGTAGTTGGAGCCGGCCACGGAAACCTCGGCGCCGCCACCTGCAATGCGGCTGGTGGCGCCTTCGAAGCCTTCGAGCTTGGCGATCATCTGCTCGACCGGGCCACCGGGGGCGGCCTGGACGATGATGAAGTTGATGATGAGGATGCCGAACAGGGTCGGAATGATCAGCAGCAGGCGGCGCAGGATGTAGGCCAGCATCTCAGTTGGCCTCGTCCACAGGGTCTTCGCTGACCGCCGGAGTTACCTCGGGCTTGATCCACCAGGTGTCGATGCCGATGTCGTACTTGGGCGACACGTTCGGGTGGCCGATGTGGTTCCAGTAGGCCACACGCCAGGTCTTGATGTGCCAGTTGGGGATCACGTAGTAGCCCCACAGCAACACGCGGTCGAGGGCGCGGCAGTGGTCGATCAGGCTCTGGCGCGAGTCGGCGTTGATCAGCTGTTCCACCAACTGGTCAATGGCCGGGTCGCGCAGGCCTATGAAGTTGCGGCTGCCGGGGTTGTCGGCGGCGGCACTGGACCAGAACTCGCGCTGTTCGTTGCCCGGCGAATTGGACTGCGGATAACCGCCGACGATCATGTCGTAGTCCCGAGAACGCAGGCGGGTGATGTATTGCGAAACGTCGACCCGGCGGATGTTCAGCTCGATACCGAGGTCGGCAAGGTTGCGTTTGAAGGGCAGCAGGATGCGCTCGAACTCGGTCTGCGCCAGCAGGAATTCGATGCTTACCGGCTTGCCTTGGGCGTCGACCATCTTGTCGTCGACGATTTTCCAGCCCGCGTCCTGCAACAACTTGTAGGCCTGGCGCTGTTGCTCGCGGATCATGCCGCTGCCGTCACTGACCGGGTTGTGGAAGACCTCGGTAAACACTTGCTCGGGCACTTTGCCGCGCAGTGGTTCGAGGATTTTGAGCTCGTTGGGGCTGGGCAGTCCGTGGGCGGCCATTTCCGAGTTGTCGAAGTAGCTGCTGGTGCGGGTATAGGCGCCGTTGAACAGCTGTTTGTTGGTCCACTCGTAGTCCAGCAGCAGGCTCAGTGCCTGGCGCACGCGAACATCCTGGAACACCGGGCGGCGGATGTTGAAGATGAAACCCTGCATGCCGGTGGGGTTGCCGTTGGGCAGCTCCTCCTTGATCAGGCGACCCTCGCGCACGGCGGGCACGTCGTAGGCGGTGGCCCAGTTCTTTGCGCTGACTTCCAGGGCATAGTCGAACGCCCCGGCCTTGAGTGCTTGAAGGGCGACGGTGGTGTCGCGGTAGGAGTCGAAGGTCATGACATCGAAGTTGTAGAAGCCCCGGTTGATCGGCAGGTCCTTGGCCCAGTAGTCCTTGACCCGCTCGTAGCGCACCGAGCGCCCGGCCTTGACCTTGGCGACCTTGTACGGGCCGCTGCCCAGCGGGATCTCCAGGTTGCCGCGGTTGAATTCGCGGTTTTCGTACCAGTGCTTGGGCAATACCGGCAACTGGCCGAGAATCAGCGGCAGTTCGCGGTTGTTGGTGTGCTTGAACTTGAACAGCACCTTCAGCGGGTCTTCGGCAACCACTTCGGCAACGTCGGCGTAGTACTGGCGGTACAGCGGGGCGCCGTCCTTGATCAGGGCGTTGAACGTGAACACCACGTCGTCGGCGCGCATGGGGTGGCCGTCATGAAAACGCGCTTCGGGGCGCAGGTAGAAGCGCACCCAGCTGTTGTCCGGGGCCTTTTCGATCTTGCCGGCAACCAGGCCATATTCGGTGAACGGTTCATCCTGGCTCTGGCGCATCAGGGTGTCGTAGATAATGCCGATGTTCTCGGCCGCCACGCCTTTGTTGATGAACGGGTTGAGGCTGTCGAAGCCGCCGAAGCTGGACTGGCGGAAGGTGCCCCCCTTGGGCGCATCCGGGTTGACGTAGTCGAAGTGCTTGAAGTCGGCGGGGTACTTGGGTGGCTCATCGTAAAGGGTGAGCGCGTGCTGCGGTGCGGCCAGCGCGGGAAGGCTCAGGCAGGCGAGCAACAGGCTGCCTGCCAGCCGGCGCAGACGGTGCGTTGGCGTCATTGGGCTTTCTCCGAAGTCTTGATCCACCAGCTGTTCAGCCCAAGGGTGTAGGGCGGCGTGGTGACGAAGGCGAACCGGTTGCGGTAGGCCAGGCGATGGTTGTCGAGGTACCAGTTGGGGATCATGTAGTAGTGCCATGAAAGCACGCGGTCCAGGGCGCGGGCAGCGGCGACCTGGTCATCGCGGGTACGGGCGGCGAGCAGGGTGTCGAGCAGGTGGTCGACTACCGGGTCCTTGACCCCAGCATAGTTCTTGCTGCCCTTTGTCGCGGCCTGGCTGGAATGGAAGTAAAGCCACTGTTCGAGGCCGGGGCTCAGGGTCTGGTTCAGTGTCATCAGAATCATGTCGAAATCGAACTGGTCCAGGCGTTGTTTGTACTGGGCGCGGTCCACGGTACGCAAGCGCGCATCGATGCCGATGCTGGACAGGTTTTCGACATAAGGTTGCAGGATGCGTTCAAGGTTGGGGTTTACCAGCAGCAGTTCCATGCGTAATTGCTGGCCCTTGCTGTTGACCAGGCGCTGGCCGTGCAGCTTCCAGCCGGCCTCGGCGAGCAGGCCCAGGGCCTGGCGCAGGGTCTGGCGGCTGATACCCCGGCCATCGGTGTGGCTGACCTTGTAGGGTTCGCTGAACAGCTTGGCGGGCAACTGGTCACGGAACGGCGCCAGCAGCAGCCACTCCTTGCCGGTGGGCAGGCCGCTGGCGGCGAACTCGCTGTTGGGGTAGTAGCTGGTCGAGCGGCGGTAGGCGCTGCTGAACAGCGCGCGGTTGGTCCACTCGAAGTCCAGCATCAGCCCCAGTGCCTGGCGTACCCGCGGGTCGCTGAACGCGGCCCGGCGGCTGTTCATGAACAGGCCCTGTGTTTGCGTGGGGATGCTGTGCGGGATTTGTGCCTTGATCACTTCACCCCGGCGCACGGCAGGGAAGTTGTAACCGTTGGCCCAGTTTTTTGCCTGGTGCTCGATATAGATGTCGAACTCGCCGGCCTTGAATGCTTCGAAGGCCACCGTGGCGTCGCGATAGAACTCGTATTCCACCCGATTGAAATTGTACTTGCCACGGTTGACCGCCAGGTCTTTGCCCCAGTAGTTCTTCACCCGTTCGAACACCAGGCGTCGCCCGGGTTGTACCTGGGTGATGCGGTAGGGGCCGCTGCCCAACGGGGGCTCGAAGGTGGTGGCCTTGAAGTCGCGCTTCTGCCAGTAGTGTTTAGGCAGCACAGGCATTTCGCCCAGACGCAGAATCAGCAGCGGGTTGCCGGCGCGTTTGAACACGAAGCGGATGCGTAGCGGGCCGAGGATATCTACCCGCTGCACTTCCTGCAGGTTGGTGCGGTAGATCGGGTGGCCATCCTTGAGCAGCGTGCGGTAGGAGAAGGCCACGTCAGCCGAGGTGATCGGCTGGCCGTCATGCCAGCGGGCCTCCGGGCGCAGGTTGAACACCACCCAGCTGCGGTCCTCGCTGTATTCCACCGAGCGGGCGATCAGGCCGTAGCTGGAGGTCGGCTCGTCACCAGACGGGTCGTATTGGCCGGTGCCTACCATCAGTGGCTCGTTCAGCTCGCTGATGCCGTACTGCTGGAAGTTGGGCGTGGTAATCGGGCTCGACCCCTTGAAGGTGTAGGGGTTGAGTGTGTCGAAGGTGCCAAAAGCCATGGCCCGCAATGTGCCGCCCTTGGGCGCTTGCGGGTTGACCCAGTCGAAGTGGGTGAAGGTGGCTGGGTACTTGAGCGTGCCGAACTGCGCGTATCCGTGGCTTTCGCTCACCATCGCGGCTGCGGGAAAGCTCAAGGCCAGGCTGAGTGACAGCAGGAGGGGACGTATCAAGTCGGCATCCGATCCAGAGGCGTTGGGCTTTGATCGAGTACAGTAACAGCTTGGTGGGATTGGAAAAAGAGAGGGGCTGGGGTTTTCCAGTGGCTGGGTTTTCAGGCCCATTCGCGGGCACGCCCGCTCCCACAGGTACGGCACTGGCTTTCAGGGCTGTGAAAAACCTGTGGGAGCGGGCGTGCCCGCGAATGGCTGCAAAGCAGCCCCTGTAACGACTCAATGCCCGACGTAGACGGTCAGTGTCTGGCCTGGCTTGAGGGCGTGGCCGCTGCGTGGGTTCCAGCGCTTGAGGTGCTTCATTTCCACATTGAAGCGCTTGGCCACCAGGTACAGGGAGTCGCCCTTGCGCACCTTGTATTTGGTGGAGCGCTTTCCGGATGCTGCGACCCGGTTGCCGGCGGCGCTCGGAGCACTGCCACCACGCAGGGCCAGAACCTGGCCAGCGCGCAGACTGTTGCCGGACAAGCGGTTCCAGCGCTTGATGTCCTTGACCGATACGCGGTTGGCCCTGGCGATGACGCTCAGGTTATCGCCACGCTTGACCCGGTAGCTGCGTGCCGCCACCGGTGCCTTGGCTTCAGCCACAGCTCGGGCAAACGCTGCTTTCGGTGGTTGCAGGCTGACCAGCTGCTCGGGGTTGAGGTTGGACAGGCTGGCACTGAGCAACTGCGCCTTGGCGGTGGGCACCAGCAGCTGTTTCGGGCCATCGACGGTCATGCGCTTCTTGAATGCCGGGTTGAGCTGGATCAGCTCGTCCTCGTCGATGTTGGCGAAGGCCGCGACCCGGGTAAGGTCCAGGCGATCTTTGATCGCCACCGCTTCGAAGTACGGTTCGTTGGCGATCGGGGTGAGATTGATGCCATAGGCTTCTGGCGTGGACACCACCTGCGACAGCGCCAGCAACTTGGGCACGTAGTCGCGGGTTTCCTGTGGCAGCGGCAGGTTCCAGTAGTCGGTCGGCAGGCCGAGCTTTTCGTTGCGCTCGATGGCTCGGCTGACGGTGCCTTCGCCGGCATTGTAGGCCGCCAGGGCCAACAGCCAGTCGCCGTTGAACATGTCGTGCAGGCGGGTCAGGTAATCCAGCGCGGCGTTGGTCGACGCGGTGACATCGCGGCGGCCGTCATAGAAATTGGTCTGGCGCAGGTTGAAGTGACGACCGGTAGCCGGCATGAACTGCCACATGCCGGCAGCGCTGGCGCGTGAGTAGGCCATGGGGTTGTAGGCGCTTTCGATGGCGGGCAGCAGGGCCAGCTCCAGCGGCATGTCGCGTTCTTCAAGGCGTTCGACGATGTAGTGCAGATAGAGGCTGCCACGTTCCCCGGCGCTTTCTATGAAGGACGGGTTGCTGGCGAACCACAAACGCTGCTGCTCGATGCGTGGGTTGACATCGATGCTGTCCTGCAGGGCGAAGCCCTGGCGCATGCGCTCCCAGACATCCTGCGGTGCCTGCTCGGCCGGTTTGACCAGCAGCGGGGAAGGTTTGTGTTTGATCCGCGCCTGGTAGTTGTGCGCGCGAACGCTATCGGATTCGTCGAGCTGACGGGTGCTCTGGCAGCCCACCAGCGTGGCTGCCAAGGCCAGCGCACTGATTTGGGCCAGGCGCGTCAGGGCGACGGAATGAGAGGTTCTGCGGCTACGGGAAGACATCGGCTGACACAGGTATCCGGGCGAAAAATTTCGGCGATTCTAGAAACCGCTCCGGCCCCGGTCAACCTTTGACCCTCACTTGCGATATATCTTGCGGTTATCAGAAGCTGTCCTTCCAAGACCTCAAGGCAGCAAAAACAGCGACATGCGAGGTGTTTGAATGTCCCTTCCATTCGTCTGCTTTTTGTTTAACTAATGTTTCAGAGGTACGCAGAAAGGGGTTGGTCAGGCGCTCCAGGCCAATCGTTGAGGGCAGGCTGATGCGATTTTCGGCGCGTAAACGGGTAACGTCCTCAAACCGTTGCTGAACGTGCGGGTTGCTCGGCTCTACAGCTTTGGCGAAGCGCAGGTTGCTGAGGGTGTATTCATGGGCGCAGTACACTTCTGTTTGCGCTGGCAGGGCCGCCAGGCGGGCGAGGGCGGGCTGCATCTGTTCGGGTGTACCCTCGAACATGCGTCCGCAACCGGCGGCGAACAGGGTGTCGCCACTGAACAGGACGGGCGTTGCTGGCTGGTCGCTGAAGAAGGCGATATGCCCCAGGGTGTGGCCGGGTACTGCCAGTACCTGGAATGTCACACCCAGCACGTCGACCCTGTCGCCTTCGTCCAGTGCCAGGTCGCGGCCGGGAATGCGCTCGTTGGCCGGGCCACAGACCCGTGCACCGGTCAATTGCCTGAGCCGTTCCACCCCGCCGACGTGGTCATTGTGGTGGTGGGTGACTAGGATGTCGCTCAGCACCCACTCGGGGTTGGCAGCCAGCCAGCGTTCCACCGGGCCGGCATCGCCCGGGTCGACCACCGCACAACGGCGTTTGGCAGTATCCTGTAACAACCAGATGTAGTTGTCGGAGAAAGCGGGGAGAGCATCGATCTGTATCATGGTGCGGATCCGATTCGCCTAGCGTGGCACATGAGGGCATCTTAGCCGCGATGGCGCGGTGGGAGAACCTTCGAGGGAGAGCGCAATGACCGACCAAGCCTTTGCTCAGGCCGACCCGGACTGGGTCGAGCTGATCAGCCTGGCCCGTGAGTGGTTCAATGGCCCACTCGGCCAACTGATGCTCATGGAGGAGGACAAACTGCTGGAAGAAGAGCTCGGGCGCTTCTTTGGCGGTTATCTCGTACATTACGGGCCTTGCGCCGAGCCACCGCCCAGAGCCCCCCAGGTGCAGCGTAACGTGCGCCTTGGTGCGCCGTTGCCGGGGGTGGAGATTGTCTGCGAAGAGCAGGCCTGGCCGTTGAGCGAGCACGCTGCCGATGTGGTGGTGCTGCAGCATGGGCTGGACTTCTGTCTGTCGCCCCATGGCCTGCTGCGCGAGGCCGCCAGTGCCGTGCGCCCGGGCGGGCACCTGCTGATCGTGGGGATCAACCCGTGGAGCAGCTGGGGCATGCGCCATTTCTTCAGTCACGATGCTCTGCGCAAGGCGCGCTGCATCTCGCCGTCACGGGTGGGCGACTGGCTCAACCTGCTGGGCTTCGCGCTGGAGAAACGCCGCTTCGGGTGCTATCGTCCGCCGCTTGCCTCACCGGCCTGGCAGCAACGCCTTGAAGGCTGGGAACGACTGGCCGGCGGCTGGCAGGGCTTCGGTGGCGGGGTGTACCTGCTGGTGGCGCGCAAGATGGTGGTGGGCCTGCGGCCATTGCGACCGGAACGCCGCGAGCCAATGGGCAAGCTACTGCCGCTGCCGCTGGCCAAGGTCAATCGCACGGCGGCCAACCCTGATACCGAAAAGCACTGAACATGAGTGGTACATGAGCGAAAGCATCGAAATGTTTACCGATGGCGCCTGCAAGGGCAACCCCGGCCCGGGTGGCTGGGGCGTCCTGATGATCTACAAGGGCGTCGAAAAGGAACTGTGGGGTGGTGAACGCGAAACCACCAACAACCGCATGGAACTGATGGCTGCCATCCAGGGGCTGATGGCGCTGAAGCGCGAATGCGAAGTGGTGCTGACCACCGACTCGCAATACGTGATGAAGGGTATCAACGAGTGGATGGTCAACTGGAAGAAGCGCGGCTGGAAGACGGCGGCCAAGGAGCCGGTGAAGAACGCCGACCTGTGGCAGCAGCTCGATGAGCAGGTCAACCGCCACAAGGTGACCTGGAAGTGGGTGCGCGGCCATATTGGCCACCCTGGCAACGAACGCGCCGACCAGTTGGCCAATCGTGGGGTCGATGAGGTGCGCGCCCAGTCCGGGGTTCGCTCTGGTAGTCATTCAGCGTTCCAGGGGTAATGGTGAGGGCACGCTCAACTCACTTTGCGTGAGTCAGGCAGGTACCCACCCCACTGATACGGTAGCAGTTGCCCGATCTTGCATCGCTGTGTCGACAATCGTGCCCTGGCGCAACGACAGGCTTTTGTCTCGCGGGTGATTGTTGATGGTTTCCAGAATGCCCGACGTCAGCTGATTCTTTTCCGGCAGGTGCCGAAAATTCATGATTGTCGTGTCTTCTGGGACAGGAACGCTGAGCCTCAGTCGCGCAAACTGGCGCATCGAAGTGATGTCGTACAGCGTCTCCTCCATGGCACCACCTGCTCCATCTCGGCCAGGAAACGCTCGCAGACATGTCACCAGCCCTCAATTAATAAACTTTACCCAGCAAGCCAGTGCTAGCGCGACACAGCAGGTCCAGCCCGAGAACAGCCAGCGCCACGCGCGCGCTCGCGGCACGAAGCCCACGCCCCTGACGAAGGCAACACTCATTGCCACGAACAAGGCCGTTGCCAGCCCGTGATCAGCTTTCCCGTCCGGGGACGCCATCAGCGGCGGATAGAGCGTACACACGAGCATGATCGCGATTGCGATAAGCAGGCTCAGCGGGTGGAGGCGTGAGGACGCCGAGGCGTCGGCGACCCGCGTCATCATGGCTGTGCCTCGTCACGGTCGCTCTGGGCACGACCGGCTTCGGTCTCGCCCCACATCGCATTCAGTATGGCCAGCAGTAAGGCAAAACCGACTCCCAGCATCCAGGCGAAATACCACATGGTCCTTGCTCCTCTGAGGGCCTTAGTAGGCAGAATGTTCGTTGGCTTTGATCTGTGCCACGGTGACCTTGCCGCGCATGACGCGATAGGCCCACGAGGTGTAGATCACGATCAGCGGCATGAAAATCAACGTTGCCCAGAACATGATTGCCAGGCTCAGATGGCTGGACACGCTGTCCCACACGGTCAGGCTGGCCGCCGGCACGGTTGATGACGGCATGACGAACGGGAACATGGACACACCGGCGGTGCTGATCACCCCGACCACCGCCAGCGACGAGGCGACAAACGCGGCGAGTGTACGACGCATCAGCAGCAACAGCGTGGCACCGACGGCGCCGGCCATGCCCAGCGCGGGCAGCAGCCACAACGCAGGATAATGGCCATAGTTGGCCATCCAGGCCCCGGCTTCGCGTACCACGGTCTTGTTGAGAATGTCCGGCAGCCCGGCGATGTCCACTACCGAGGTAATGCGATAGCCTTCGATCGACTGCAACCACACGCCAGCAATGATAAATGTGCACAGCAGCACCAGCGCTGCGCCGACCCCGCCCTTGATGGCACGGGCCTGGATCACGCCTTCAGTGCGGTGCGCCAGGTAGGTACTGCCTTGCAAGGTGATCATTGCACTGCTCACCACACCGGTCAGCAGTGCGAAGGGGTTCAGCAGTTGCCAGAAACTCCCGGTGTACGTCGATACCAGCATGTCATTGAAGTGGAACGGTACGCCTTGCAGCAGGTTGCCGAAGGCGATCCCGAACACCAGCGGCGGCACGGCCCCGCCGACGAACAGGCCCCAATCCCAGATGCTGCGCCATTTGGCATTGTGGATCTTGCTGCGATAGTCGAAGCCCACCGGGCGGAAGAACAAGGCCCACAGGACCAGAATCATCGCCCAGTAAAACCCGCTGAACGCGGTGGCATACACCACCGGCCACGCGGCGAACAGTGCGCCGCCGGCAGTGATGAACCACACTTGGTTGCCGTCCCAGTGCGGCCCTACGGTGTTGATCGCTACGCGTCGTTCCAGGTCCGAGCGGCCTACAAAGGGCAGCAAGGTGCCGACCCCCATGTCATGACCGTCCATGATGGCGAAGCCGATCAGCAGTACGCCGACCAGTGCCCACCAGATAATTTTCAGGGTGACGTAATCAAGCATGGTGGAGTTCCTTCAGGTTGGCATCGTGAGCATAACGGCCGGTTCTGAGGCTGCCGGGCCCTTGACGGGCGAACTTGACCATCAGGAACATTTCAACCACCAGCAGCACGGTGTAGAAAGCCACGAATCCAGCCAGCGAGCCATAGAGGTTATTGATGCTCAGGGTGGAGACGCTCATGTGGGTGGGCAGTACGCCATAGATGGTCCAGGGTTGACGGCCGTATTCAGCGACGAACCAGCCCAGCTCGCAGGCAATCCAGGGCGCAGGCAGCATGCAGAGTGCCCAGCGCAGCAGCCAGCGGCGGCGTGTACAGGCCGATTGCAAGGTGCTCCAGAAGGCCACCCCGAACAGCAGGAGCATGGCAAAACCAAGGGCGACCATGATCCGGAATCCCCAGAACATCGGCGTCACGCGCGGTACGGTATCGTTCACTGCCTTGTCGATAATCGCCGGTGTGGCCTGGTTGACATCCTCGACGTACTTTTTCAGCAGCAGGCCAAAGCCCAGGTCCGTCTTGTAGGCTTCGAAGGTGTCGAACGCCGCCTTGTCGGTGCGATCGGCCCGCAGGGCTTCAAGCGCATTGACGGCAGTAATGCCACGCAGAATGCGCTCGCGGTTTTTCTCTTTGATGTCATGAATGCCCGGGATCTGCTTGCTGACCGAGCGCGTGCCGATCAAGCCCATTACCCATGGCACGTCGACTTCCCAGTTATTTCTGGACTCGGCTTCATTTATGCTGGCCAGCAAGGTTAAGCCTGCCGGTGCGGGTTTGGTTTCCCACATGGCTTCCATGGCCGCCAGCTTGGTTTGCTGCGCCTCACCCACCGTGTACCCCGACTCATCCCCCAGCACGATGACGCTGAGCACCGAGGCCAGGCCGAAAGCCGCCGCCACCCGAAAACTGCGCTTGGCGAACTCGACATCACGACGCTTGAGCAGGTACCAGCTGGAAATTGACAACACGAACATCGAACCGGTGACATAACCGGCGGACACCGTGTGGACAAACTTGGCCTGGGCCACCGGGTTGAACACCACTGCCCAGAAATCGACCATCTCCATGCGCATGGTGATGTAACTGAACTCTGAACCCACCGGGTTCTGCATCCAGCCATTGGCGATCAGAATCCACAGTGCCGACAGGTTGGTACCGATGGCCATCAGCAGCGTGACCAGCAAGTGGTGCTCTTTCTTCAGGCGATCCCAGCCAAAGAAGAACAGACCGATCATGGTCGACTCAAGGAAGAACGCCATCAGGCCTTCAATGGCCAGCGGCGCACCGAAGATATCGCCCACGTAGTGCGAGTAATACGCCCAGTTGGTACCGAACTGAAATTCCAGGGTGATACCGGTTGTCACCCCCAGGGCGAAGTTGATGCCGAACAGCTTGCCCCAAAAACGCGTCATGTCTTTCCAGATGACGTTGCCGGTCATCACATAGACGCTTTCCATGATGACCAACAGCCACACCATGCCAACCGTGAGCGGTACGAAAAGAAAGTGGTAAAGCGCAGTGGCTGCGAATTGCAGCCGAGACAAATCTACCAGGTGTTCTGAAATCACTTGCTTGCCCCTTGAGTCAAGGTGGGTACTCCGAAACGGTTGCCGATAATGTTCGGGTCGACACTGACGTGCGAATCCCGGATGAACAGCCACCACAGCACTGTCAGCACCAGTAGTTTGATCACTACTGCCGTGAGCAGATGGCGTCGAAGTCGTTTGTCGGAAATGGTCATGACTTGCCAATATGCACACGGCATGCCAAGGGGTTGTTTTGCTTTTTTATCTTTTAAAAACAGTGGCTTAGTGGTGATTTCTGGCGGGTGCGGCAGGCCTTGCCGGGTGAGCACGCTGCCAACCTGCCAGGGTGGCAGCGATTGGCAGTCGTTGGCAGTCGTGGGGCGTGAGGGCGATTGATCAGGCCAAACCTTGCTCTTTCAGTCGTCTGTACAGCGTGCGTTCGCTAATACCCATGTGCCTGGCCAGTTCACTGCGGGTACCTTTGAAGGTGGCCAGTATCTGCGCCAGCGAGCTGCCGTCGAAAGGCGTTGAGGCGGGGGGCTGAGGCGATATCGCCACCGATGCCTGGGGCAAATGTGTGGAGCGGATCACTCCATCGTCAGCGAACAGACTGGCTCTTTCCAGCACATTGCGTAATTCGCGGATATTGCCGGGCCAGGAGTGCCGCTGTAGTTGTGTCAGAGCCTCCGCCTCTATTGTCAGCCGGCGCTTGCCGGTACTGGCACGTTGTAGAAATGAATTCGCAAGCAAACCAATGTCTTCAACCCGGTTGCGCAAGGGGGGCAACTGAATGGGAAAGGCGCTGATGCGGTAGTACAGGTCCTGCCTGAATTCTCCGTTCTCCATCATCTTTTCAAGGGGTTTGTGGGTCGCGGCAATTAACCTGAAGTTGGCGTGAAGGGTCTCGACACTGCCGACACGGCGATAGGTGCCCGATTCGATCAGGCGCAGCAGTTTCACCTGCATGGCGAGTGGAACGTCACCAATCTCATCGAGAAACAAGGTGCCGCCCTGGGCCGTTTCAACCAGTCCGGGCTTGCGCGTGGTGGCCCCGGTGAATGCCCCTTTTTCATGGCCGAATAGTTCGCTCTCAAACAGCGTTTCGGGCAATCCCGAGCAATCGACGACGACGAAGGGCCCCGTGGCTCGATCGCTGTTTTCATGTACGGCGCGGGCGAACAGCTCTTTGCCCGTACCGGACTCGCCCAGTAGCAGTACCGGCAGCATGGATGGGGCCACCCGCTGCAGTTCCGACAGGGCAAGGTTAAAGGCCGGTGAGCGGCCAACCAGGCCTTCGTTGCTGGGGCGCGCTGAGGCGCTGCGAACCTGCGTGAGACGCTCCACATAGGCAGTGATAACACCGTGGTCGTCCAGAATCGGGCGTAGTTCGACGTCGACGTGCTCCGGGCCGCGAGGCGTGTGGTGAATGTGCAGGACACGATCCGGTCCGCGCATTTCCTGCGCTTTTTTCATCGGGCAGTTCTCGCCCGCCTGATCACAAGGAACGTCGTAGTGGTGTGAGACTTGATAGCACTTATGGCCGATAAAGGGCTTGTCAGCGCTGCCAAACTGCCGCTGATAGGCCGTGTTGGCAGCCAGGATGTTGTAGTTCGGATCAAGCACGATCATCGGCTGTGGTTCGTGCTCAAGGAACGAAACCAGTGATTGCACTTGATCCGAGAGCGGGAGTGGGTGGGTCGGGGTGGGCAAGTAAGTCTTCATCGTGGCTCCTGACAGTCCATTCATCCTGTTCTGGCACTGCCACCTCTGTCAACAGGCACTGCCAATGGCAGTGAATCCAGGTGAATACAGAAAAAACAAAACCGTACTGAAAAATAAAATCAATAAAATCAAGTAGATATGACCATATCTTGGCTCTGTTTGAGTCTGGCAGGCTTATTGCTATGTCAGTCTTCAGTGTGAGCGGCTTGGTAAAAGCCCCTAAGGAGACAGGCCAATGAGTGTGAAACTTCACGTCGAAGGATTCTTCGATCCTGCTACCAATACCGTCAGTTATCTTGTGTTGGATGAGGCGACCCGCCACTGCGCGTTGATCGATAGCGTACTGGACTACGACCCTAAGTCCGGCCATACCGGCACAACCTCTGCCGACAAATTGATTGCAAGGGTGAAAGAACTCAGTGCGAGGGTCGACTGGATTCTCGAGACTCACGTCCACGCAGACCACCTGACGGCAGCACCATACCTGAAGGAGAAACTTGGCGGGAAAATAGGGATCGGCAGCCAGATTTCGACGGTGCAGGAGGTGTTTGGCACGCTGTTCAATACCGCTGGCGAGATGCCCCGTGACGGAAGTCAGTTCGATCACCTGTTCGTCAATGACGAACCGTTCACCATCGGCACGCTGCAATGCCAGGCTCTCCATACACCCGGCCATACGCCGGCCTGTATGACTTATGTGATCAGCGACGGCACCGAAACGGCCGCATTTGTTGGCGATACCTTGTTTATGCCCGACTACGGTACTGCACGCTGTGACTTTCCCGGTGGAAACGCGCGCACGCTGTTCCAGTCAATCAACAAGGTGCTGAGCCTGCCGGCCAATACGTTGCTCTATATGTGCCACGACTATCAGCCGGGGGGCCGCGAGGTGCAATTCGTCAGTACCGTTGCAGACCAACGCGCGCACAACGTTCATGTGCGTAACGGGATCAGTGAGGAGGAGTTTGTGGCGATGCGCACAAAGCGAGATGCCTCGATGGACATGCCTACTCTGATCCTGCCATCGGTTCAGGTAAACATGCGAGCCGGGCACTTTCCTGAGCCCGAATCGAACGGGACGCGTTACCTGAAAATCCCGCTCAACGTCGCCTGACGTTGCATCCCCGAACAACCGATAAGAAACATACCTATAACGGAGACCCTCATGGACATTCGTTGCCTTGTGCCTGGACTGTTTGTATCAGAGCAAATTTTTCCCGACCAATTGGCTGAACTGAAAGAAGCTGGTTTTCGCGCCATTATATGTAACCGGCCCGATGGTGAAGGCAGCGATCAGCCCTTGTTTGCCGAAATCAAACGTTCGGCCCAAGCGATCGGTATTGAGGCGCACTACCTTCCTGCTGAATCAGGCAAAGTGACCGATGAGCAAGGTATTGCCTTCGGCAAGCTCTTTGAAACGCTTCCAAAACCGGTATTGGCCTATTGCCGTTCCGGTATGCGCTCGACAACGATGTGGGCACTGTCACAAGCGGGTCGACAACCCCTGCCATACATCGTTGAGACGGCCAAAAAAGCCGGGTTCGATATGAAAGGCGTCATTCGCCGGATCGCGAATCAGGGGCGCACGCCGGTCGAACTGGCCGAGGCGCAGCATGCCGTGGTCATCATCGGAGGCGGTGCGGCAGGTATCGCGGCTGCTTCCAGTTTGCTTGCACGAGAACCTGGACTCGACGTTGCCATCATCGACCCGGCCGATGTGCACTACTACCAGCCTGGCTGGACACTTGTCGGCGGTGGTGTCTTCGATGCGCCACAAACTGCCCGCACGATGGCCTCGACCATCCCTCGCGGTGTGCATTGGATCAAGTCGGCGGTCGCCGCTTTCGAACCCGAGAGAAATGCCGTCGTTCTTGAAGGGTGCAGGGTCGTCAAATACGAGCAACTGATCGTGTGCCCTGGCCTCAAGCTCAATTGGCATGCAATCGAAGGTTTGTCGGACACCCTTGGCCGCAACGGCGTGACTTCAAACTACCTGTATCAGCTTGCCCCCTATACGTGGGAACTGGTGCAGCAACTGCGGGGTGGCCGAGCCATTTTCACGCAACCGCCCATGCCGATCAAATGTGCCGGGGCGCCGCAAAAAGCCATGTACCTCTCTGCTGATCACTGGAAACGTTCCGGTGTATTGGACAAAGTCGAGATCGAGTTTTGCAGCGCCGGCGCGGTGCTGTTCGGCGTTCCCGACTACGTGCCCGCACTGATGGAATACATCAAGGCCTATGGTATCGATCTGAATTTCGGCAACACCCTCACCAGCGTGAATGGGCCTGCACGGACTGCGACGTTCAGCTGCGTCAACCCGGATGGCAGCGCCCATCTTGTTACTCGAGACTTCGATCTGCTTCATGTAGTGCCACCGCAGATTGCGCCGGATTTCGTTCGGGTCAGCCCTCTAGCTGACGCGGCTGGTTGGATTGATGTCGACCCCGCCACTCTGCGCCATAAAACCTGGGTAAATATTCACGCGCTGGGAGACGCCGCCAACTCCAACAACGCAAAAACCGCTGCAGCAGCCCGCAAGCAGGCGCCAGTCGTTGCCCACAATGTGTTGGCTGCAATGGGCAAAGCGAAAGGTGGCGCCCATTACGACGGTTATGGCTCCTGCCCGCTGACGGTTGAGCGCGGCAAGATCGTATTGGCTGAGTTCACCTATGGTGGAAAGGTCGCTCCCAGCTTCCCGTCCTGGCTGATTGACGGTACCCGGCCATCGAGGCTGGCATGGCTGCTCAAGGAGCGACTTCTTCCTCCCCTGTACTGGAAGGGAATGCTCAAGGGCCGTGAGTGGATGGCGAAACCCGAGTTGGCTGACCTGTGAATCAGATCTGAAAGCAAGGAGACTGAGATGATCATCGTCTTACTGCTCGGGCTTACTGTTGGCGTTATTCTGGCGCTGACCGGCGCAGGCGGAGGAATACTGGCTGTTCCATTGCTGGTGTTTGGAGTGGGGTTGAGCATGGCGGAGGCTGGGCCAATTGGTTTACTGGCTGTCGGTTTAGCCGCGACCCTGGGTGCCGTGATGGGACTCAAAAATGGCACCGTCCGCTATAAAGCGGCACTTTTAATTGCAGGTGCGGGGATCGTCTGTTCTCCACTTGGTCTCTGGCTGGCGCAGCGCACGCCTAACCGTCCGTTGACGATCATGTTTGCCATCGTGCTGATGTACGTTGCGTTCCGGGTCTATCAACGATCGCTCGCATGCTCCTCGGAGTCGAAGCCCCCCGTCACATCCAGACCACCGCCTTGTCAGTTGGACGTGAACCGAGGAAAGCTTAACTGGACGAGGCCGTGTGCATGGGCACTCACCGTTTCCGGCATTGTCGCGGGTGGGCTCTCTGGCTTGCTCGGCGTGGGCGGCGGCTTTGTGATGGTGCCGGCGCTCCAGCGATACACCAATTTGACAGCACAGTCAGTGCTTGCAACGTCTCTAGCCGTTATTGCGCTGGTTTCAATTTCCGGCGTTGCTGCAAGCTCGGCAACTGGGCATTTGCAGTGGGCAGTTGCCATCCCATTTTCCATTGGAGCATTAGCCGGCATGATCTGCGGGCGCTTGGTCGCTGCCAAGCTGTCGGGGCCAAACTTACAAAAAGGGTTTGCCATCGTATCTGCAGTGGTTGCGGTGGCCTTGCTGGTAAAAGCTATTCGGTAGATGCCCATTATCCCGAGGTGAGCGTAATGTCAGCGATCTGGCGTCACTGCTGGGGATACAGTAACCGACTTTCTCAACGGCTGGCTGTGCTTTGCTGCGAAGGCCTGGTGGAGACTCACCGTGACGCAAAGCAGGTGTTCTATCGTATGAGCAGTCCCCCAGCATTGGCAGTCATCCTAACCCTGTATCAACAATTTTGCGCCGGAGAAACTCCATGAATATCGACTGGCTCAACTTCACTCCCTGGTCATCCCTTGCAGGCGGCGCATTGATAGGCTTGGCGGCCAGTCTATTCGCCGTAGCCAACGGGCGTATCGCAGGCATCAGCGGTCTGATTGGCAGTCTTTTACAGCGTGGGAGCGAGGGGGTGAGTGAGAAAGCTCTTTTTCTCCTGGGGTTGCTCATCGCGCCGCTTCTATGGGGCTTGTTCGCCACGCTGCCGCAGATTGAGTTCCAAGGTGGCTGGTTCGGGCTGAGCGTCGCCGGTGTATTGGTGGGCATCGGCACACGATATGGTTCAGGTTGCACCAGTGGCCATGGGGTGTGCGGCATCTCGCGCCTTTCGCCGCGATCGATGGTCGCCACTGTTTGTTTCATGTTCAGTGGTTTTGCCACAGTGTTTGTTCTTCGTCATCTTTTTTTGGGGGGGGTATGATCAAACTGACCGCATTCATTGCTGGCCTGCTGTTCGGCTTGGGTCTGCTTCTGGCAGGCATGGCCAACCCTAGCAAGGTCCTGGCTTTCCTGGATTTAACCGGTGCTTGGGACCCTTCCTTGGCGTTGGTAATGGTCGGGGCAATTGGCATCGCCGTTGGCCCGCTAACTTGGGCGCGACAACAATCTGGTTCGCTGCTGGGAAGGCCAATGCAGCTACCGGTCAAACGTGATTTAGACCCGCGCTTGATTGGCGGGAGTCTGTTGTTCGGTATCGGCTGGGGAATAGCGGGTATCTGTCCAGGCCCAGCAGTGGCAATTCTGCTGACAGGGCGCTGGCAAGTGATCGTATTCATGTTGGCCATGCTGGCCGGCATGCTGTTGTTTACTGCGCTGGAGACCCGGCGCAGCCATTGACCGTAGCCTGCGCATTGTCGCCGGTTTGCTTCTGATTGGCCTCAGTCTGTCCGGTGTGATCGGCGTGTGGGGTTGGACGGGAGCCGCCACGACAGCGGCCTGGAACGTGATCGGCAGGCTCGTCAGGCTTCCTTTTTCCGAGCGCCAGATGAGGCGCGGCCGCCCACGGCCATGAGTCTCGATGAAGAGATCGGAGACCACGCTCCAGGCCTCGTTGGAGAGATGGTAATGCTTTGCCATCACAAAATGCCTTTCCGTCGATGGCGGGGGGCTTTATAAAATCTCAGCGTTCGAGGGGCGGTAATCGGGTTTCTCGGGATTTCGTACAAAGCCTAGTCACAGGCTGCTGTTTTCGGTGACCCACTCATCATTGTGGATTCGTTCAGCTTCTAGCCTTGATACTTGGTGATGCTGCGTTGAAAACAGCCTTGGAATGCTCATTTACAACCCGTAAACTCCGCTTCTTCGGCTGTTTTTACCTTGCCTGACCTTTGTCTCAAGGTATTTTCATACAGGTCGTATGTAAGATAGTTGCCCACCGCTAGCCTCTGTAAAGTTCTTCGGCTTGGTCATAGAAGTTCTCCGCGACACGGCGGAAGTTTTTCTAAAAGTTCACGAACTGCAGCATCATCCGCGTGAGCCAGGAGTTAATCTGTCAGCCAGGCAATGTAGGTGCGTACCGAGCATAGTATGTATTGAACTTTTGAGCGGGGATTCTTTCTCCAGGCTTGCCTGATCACCGGGTCTACATGTGACCTGCGAGGTCATCGATTTCATGCGGACTCAGAAGCTTTCCTGCAAACAGGCGGTCTTTCAGGCTAATCCTTCGATCACGCTCTTGCTGGCCCAGTCTGCGGATGCCGTCTGAGGCGGCGGTCTTGGTTTGGTGCGTATGGTTTTCCCTGAGCTGTCGGGATACATAGGCGGCGGGATAAAACAGACTGTCCGGGGCGAACAGGAAGGAGACGCGCTCGCCGCTTTGGGCAATGTAGTACTTTATCGGGAGTGTCATGTTTACATTCTGTTCGGTATATCAAGGATTTTCAAATGGCGTTTACATTTCTGTTTACAACTCTTGGATCAGTTTTGGGGTTATGGTACTATTTTTCCTGAAATTAACGTGGGAATCGAGTGGTGGTTGACAGTAACTCTCCAGTAAGGTTCGTGATTCTCGATACCGAAACCACGGGTATGCCGGTTGGCGAAGGCCACCGGATCATCGAGATCGGCTGTGTCGAGGTCATCGGCCGGCGTCTGACCGGGCGGCACTTTCACGTCTACCTGCAGCCCGACCGCGAAAGTGACGAGGGCGCTATCAACGTTCACGGCATCACTGATGCCTTCCTGGTCGGCAAGCCACGCTTTGGCGATGTCGCCGAGGAGTTCTTCGACTTCATCCAGGGTGCCACGCTGGTCATCCACAACGCGGCGTTCGACGTTGGCTTCATCAACAACGAATTCGCCTTGCTGGGCCAGCAGGACCGCGCTGACATTTCGCAGCACTGCACTATTCTGGATACCCTGCTGCTGGCACGTTCGCGCCACCCGGGGCAGCGCAACAGCCTCGATGCGCTGTGCAAACGCTACGACATCGACAACTCGGGCCGTGAGCTGCACGGCGCACTGCTCGACTCGGAACTGCTGGCAGACGTTTACCTGGCCATGACCGGTGGCCAGACCAGTTTGTCGCTGGCTGGCCATGGTGCAGATGCAGATGATGACGGGCAGGGGGCTGGCGGCAGCGAGATTCGCCGGATTGTCGGGCGTACCCCGGGGCGGGTGATCATGGCCAGCGCCGAGGAGCTGGAGGCGCATGCCGAGCGTCTGGCAGCGGTTGCCAAATCGGCGGGTGGGCCTTCGCTGTGGCAGGCCCTGACCGAGATACCTGCGGGTTGAGGCGCTGGGCTTGCCGTGGGTTGTGGGGTGTTGCTGAGATCGAGCGCCGCCCGCGCGGCGCATCGCGAGCTGCGCTCGCTCCTACGTTTGTTTCGGGCCAGTAACGCCTGTGACAGGCGCGCGCGACCGCCTTGCTCGTACGACGCGATATCGAGCCATGCACCAGGGCGTTCGCGCGAATATCCCATAGGAATAATTGGCCAGAAACGCCTGTGACAGGCGTGCGCGACCGCCTTGCT
>NZ_JBICJS010000098.1:0-63414 GCF_043103305.1 Pseudomonas sp. YQ_5
GTTCGAACCACGGTGCCAGGCTGTTGACGTCCAGCGCCTCGCCCCCGAACACCACGCTGCGCAGTGCCAGCGGCCGCTGCGGCTCGGCCGTGGTGGCCACCGCCATCAGTTGCTTGAACGCCGACGGGGTCTGGTTCAGCACCGTGACCTGTTCATCGGCCAGCAACTGGTAGAAGGCCTCGGGCGAGCGGCTGGTGTGCTGCGGCACGATCACCAGGCGCCCGCCATGCAGCAGGGCGCCGAAGATTTCCCACACCGAGAAGTCGAAGGCATAGGAGTGGAACAGGCTCCACACGTCGTCGCTGGCGAAGCGGAAGTCGGCGTCGGTGGCCGTGAACAGGCGCAGCACGTTGCGCTGCGGCAGCAGTACGCCCTTGGGGTTGCCGGTGGAACCGGAGGTGTAGATCACGTAGGCGAGGTTGTCCGGGCTGACCGTGACCGGCGAGCAGGCCAGCGGGTCGGCCTGGGTGCTGTCATCGTTGCTTTCCAGGCTGAGCACGCGCACGCCTGCCGGCACTGGCAGGCTGGCCAGCACCTGGGGCTGGGCCAGCAGGCGCTGCAGGCCGCTGTCTTCGATCATGTAGGCCAAACGGTCGGCCGGGTAGGCCGGGTCCAGCGGCACGTAGGCACCGCCGGCCTTGAGGATGGCGAAGATGCCGACGACCATGTCCAGCGAGCGCTCGGCAGCCAGGCCGACCAGCACGTCGGGCCCGACCCCGTCGTCGACCAGGCGCCGGGCCAGGGCGTTGGCGCGCTGGTTGAGCTGGGCATAGCTCAGGGCCTGGCCTTCGCAGGTGACGGCAATGGCATCGGGGGTGCGCTGCACCTGGGCCTCGATGCGGCTGTGCAGGGCCTGATCGGCCGGGTGCTCGGCGGGGGCCGGGTTCCACTGGGCGAAGGTGGCCTGCTGCTGTTGCGCATCGAGCAGCGTCAGGCTGCCCAGCGCCTGGTGCGCCGAGGCCTCGACAATCTGCTCCAGTAACTGTCGCAGGTGCCCAGCCAGTTGCTCGACCTGCACGGCAGCGAAGCAGCCACGGTCGTAGCCGAAGGTCACCGACAGCGTCTCGCCCTGGTTGACCGCCAGGGTCAATGGGTAGTTGGCCTGCTCATGGTTGTGCACCGCATCGAAACGCAGCCCCTCGGGTGCCGTTTGCTGGAGGATCTCCGAGACCGGGTAGTTCTCGAACACCATGATGCTGTCGAACAGCCCCTCGCCGCCGTGACCGGCCCAGCGCTGGATCTCGAACAACGGCGTGTGTTCGTGTTCACGCAATTGCAGGTTGAGGCTTTGCAACGCTTGCAGCCATTGCACCACGGGTTGTTCCGGGCGCGGGCTGGCAACCACCGGCAAGGTGTTGATGAACAGCCCGATGTGCGCTTCGACGCCGCGCAGCTCGGCAGGGCGGCCCGCTACGGTGACACCGAATGCGACCGCCGCCTGCCCGGTATAACGCTGCAACAGCAACAACCAGGCCCCTTGCATCAAGGTGTTGAGGGTGACCTTGTGCTGCCGGGCAAAATCGCTGAGCTGGCGGGTTTGCTGGCGATCACGCAGCAAGACAACCTGCCCCTGCCCGGCCACGTCGGCTTCGGCCAATGGCTGGCCGGTCGCCAGGCTGCGGCTGAGCAGTGTGGGCTGTTCCAGGTCCGCCAGGCGGGCTTTCCAGAACTGCTCGCTGGCCTGCGCATCCTGGCGCTGCAACCAGCCGATGTAATCGCGGTAGCGCCCTGCCGGCGCCGCTGGGCGAGGCTCGCCGCGGGCCTGGGCACCGTATTGTTCGAGTACCTCCCCCAGCAGCTGCGAATAGCTCCAACCGTCCATGAGGATGTGATGGTTGGTATCGATCAGGTGGTAGCGATCGTCGCCAATGCGGATGACCTGGATGCGCTGCAGCGGCGCTTTACCCAGGTCGAACCCGCGCAGGCGTTCGGCGTTGGCCAGCTGGTCGAGCTCGATAGTCAGCTCCCGCCGCTCGCGCCAGTCCTGGTACACCAGCGCCACGGCCAAGTGCTTGTGGATCACCTGCAACGGTTGCTGCTGGCCCTGCCACAGCACACTGGCGCGCAGCACCTCGTGGCGGTCGTAGACTGCCTGCCAGGCGGCCCGCAGGCGTTCGGCATCCAGCCCCTGCACATCGGCACGCATCTGGTTGATGTAGTCACCGCTGCCTTGCTCGTACAGCGAGTGGAACAGCATGCCTTGCTGCATCGGCGACAGCGCGTAGATATCTTCGACTTGCGCCGCCGGTACCGGCAACGCATCGAGCTGGGCCTGGCTGAGGCCCGCCAGCGGGAAGTCCGAAGGTGTCATGCCCTGTTCACCGGCCTCGTTGGCCTGCAGGCAATGCTCGACCAGGCTGCGCAGCTCGCGCCCGTAATCGTCCGCCAGGTGTTGCACGGTCTGTTCGTCGAACAGGTCGAGGCTGAACGTCCAGCCCATGCGCAGCTCGCCGCCATAGACCTGGCCATTGAGGCTGAGCCAGTTTTCCAGCGGCGCGTCAGCGCTCTGTTCGGCGCCGACGCCCAGCCGGGAAGGTTGCAGCAAGGCATCACCGGCGCCATCGAAGCTGGCGTCGAACTGCCCCAGGTAGTTGAAGGTGATGCGTGGTGTTGCCAGGCCTTGCAGGGCCTGACGCTGCTCGTCACTGCCAAGGTAACGCAGCACACCGTAACCCAGGCCTTTGTTGGGGATGGCGCGCAACTGCTCCTTGACCTGCTTGATCGACGCGCCCAGCTCGCCCTCGACGCGCAGGCACACCGGATACAGGCTGGTGAACCAGCCGACGGTTCGGCTGAGGTCAAGGTCGGCGGACAGTTCTTCGCGGCCATGCCCTTCCAGCTGAATCAGCGTCGCGGCCTGGCCGCTCCAGCGTCCCACCACTCGCGCCAGCGCAGTCAGCAGCAAGTCGTTGACCTGAGTACGATAGGTGGCGGGAGCCTCTTGCAGAAGCTGCCGGGTCACTTCGCGATCAAGTTGCGTGCTGACCGTACGCGCACGTCGGCGTTGTTGCCCGGCGCCCGGGTGGTCGCAGGGCAGCTCGGCGTGGTCGTGTTGCAACTGCGCCTGCCAGTACGCCAGCTCGCTGCCAAGCCCTTCGCTGCCGGCATAGGCTTGCAACTGCCCGGCCCAGTCCCTGAGCGAACTGGTCTTGGCCGGCAGCACCACCGCTTGGCCCGCCACGCATTGACGATAAGCACGCTGCAGGTCTTCCAGCAGGATCCGCCAGGACACCCCGTCGACCAACAGGTGATGGATCACCAGCAACAAGCGCTGGCACTCGCCCGGCTGCGTTACCAGCACCGCACGCACCAGGTCGCCATTGCCCAGGCACAGGCTGGCCTGGGCCTGGTCGCACAGTGCCTCCAGCGCCTGCGCATCGGCACAGTCACGCTGCCACAACAGCGCGTGGCGCACGTGCGCTTCGCCGAAGCTGGCGCGCCAGCCCTGTTCGCTTTCGTCGAACTTCAGGCGCAAGCCGTCGTGGTGCACCACCAACTGGTGCAGGGCGTGTTCCAGCCGGTCGACATCCAGCGGCTGCAAGGTGTCCAGCAGCACCGACTGGTTCCAGTGATGGCGTTCGGGAATAGCCAGCGCGAAGAATTCGGCCTGGGCCGGCAGCAGGTGCAGCTCACCGCTGACCGGGCCCTGGTCGATCTGCTGCTGAGCGGCACCCAGCCGAGCGACACGCGCCAGGCCCTGCACCGTCTGCTGCTCGAAAACATCCTTGGGGCTGAAGGCGATGCCGGCCTGGCGGGCGCGCCCGACCACCTGGATGGAAACGATCGAATCGCCACCCAGTTCGAAGAAGTTGTCGTCCAGCCCCACCTGCTCAAGCTTGAGCACGTCCTGCCAGATCGCGGCCAGCTGCTGCTCCAGTTCACTGCGCGGGGCAACATAGGCCTGGCGTGCCTGACTCATGTCCGGCAGCGGCAGCGCCTTGCGGTCTACCTTGCCGTTCGGCGTCAACGGCAGGCGCGCCATCAGCACCCAGTGCAGGGGTACCATGTAGTCGGGCAGACGGGCTTTCAGGCTGGCTTTGAGCTGTTGCTTGAGCGCGTCGGCAGCCACCGCGTCTTCAGCCACGCAATAGGCCACCAACTGCGGCCCGTTGGCGCCAGGCTGAGCCATCACCACCGCCTCGCGTACCTGATCGCTGTCGAGCAACGCGGCTTCGATTTCGCCCAGCTCGATACGGAAACCGCGGATCTTGACCTGGTGATCGACCCGGCCGACGTACTCCAGCACGCCGTCGGCACGGCGCCGGGCCAGGTCGCCAGTGCGGTACAGGCGCTCGCCGGGCGCCCCGCAAGGGTGCGGAATAAAGGCCTGGGCGGTACGCAGTGGGTCGCCGACATAGCCACGGCCCACGCCGGTTCCTGCCACGCACAGCTCTCCGGTGACGCCCAGCGGCGCCAGCTCCAATGCGGCGTCCAGCACATACAGGCGGTTGTTGTCGGTGGGGCTGCCAATGGGCAGGTACACGCCTTGCGTGCTCGCCAGGTCGACGCGGAAGAACGCCACGTCATCGGAACATTCAGCCGGACCATAGGCATTGACCAGCCCGACATCGGGATAGCGCTGCAACCATTGACGTGCGGTTTCCGGCGCCAGCGCTTCGCCGGTGGGCAGCATCCAGCGCAGCGATGGCACCGCAATGGCCGGGGTCTGGAACATACCCTGGATCAACGACGGCACGCTCTCGAGCACACTGATGCGCTGCTCGCGCACCTGCTGCAGCAAGGCTTCGGGATCATGGGCCAGTTCGTTTGGCACGATCTGTACACAGCCGCCAAACAGTGGCGCTGCAAGGAACTGCCACACGGAGATGTCGAAGCTCTGCGACGCAGTCTGGGCGATCACGTCGTCCGGCCCCAGGCCCAGGTAAGGCACCTTGCTCAGCTGGTTGTTGAGCATGCCCGCCTGCTCGACCATCACCCCTTTGGGCTGCCCGGTCGAACCCGAGGTGTAGATCACGTACGCCAGGTGCTGCGGGCCACTGTAGCGCTGCGGATCGTGCTCGGCGCTGTCAGGCCGGTCGAGGGTTTCCAGCACCAGCAGCTGCGGCCGCCGTGCCTCGTCCACTGCGTGCAGCAAGGCCTCGGCCTGCGCCTGGCACGCCTCGGTGCAGAGCAACACCGGGGTGCGGCTCAAGGCGACGATATGGCTCAGGCGTTGTTGTGGCAGGCCAGGGTCCAGTGGCAGGTAGCCGGCGGCGGCCTTGAAGGTGCCCACCATCATGCCCAGCAGCTCAAGGCTGCGCTGCGCCAGCAAGGCCACTGGCTGGTCAGGCCCGACCCCCAGGGCAATCAGCCCATGGGCCACACGGTTGGCACGGCGGTTGAGCTCGCTGTAGCTGTACTGCCGGTCGCCGCAGCGCGCCACGACCGCGTGCGGGGTACGGGCCACCTGCGCTTCGAACAGCCCGGCATAACTGTGCAGCAGCGGGTAATCGGCAGCCGTCTGGTTGACGTGCTGCAACAGCCCTTCGCGGGTGGCAGGGGCTACCAGGCAGAACGCGCCCAGGCAGCTGTCCAGCGGCAAGCTCAGGCACTGCTGCAGCACATGCTGGAAGTTGTCGGCCAGTGCAGCCAGCGCCGGGCGCTGCAGATGCTCCAGCGCATGGCTGTAGTGCAACTGCAAGGTCTGCCCTTGGCTGATCGACAGGGTCAGCGGGTAATGTGTCTGTTCGCGGCTGTAGACCTCGCCGAAGCTCAAGCCTGCCGGGGCACCCTGCTGCAGCGCTTCGGAAACGGGGTAGTTCTCGAAGACCAGGATGTTGTCGAACAAGGCCTCGCCGCCCTGCCCGCTCCAGCGCTGGATGTCGAACAGCGGGGTGTGTTCGAACTCGCGCATGGCCACGTTCTGCGCCTGCAACTGCTGCAGGAATTGCGCGAACGGCAGCTGCGGGGCCGGGCTGGCAGTGACCGGCAAGGTGTTGATGAACAGGCCCACCTGCTGCTCGATGCCCTTGAGCGCCGCCGGGCGCCCGGCAACCGTGGCCCCGAACGTGACGCTGTCCTGCCCGGTATAGCGTTGCAGCAGCAACAGCCAGGCACCCTGCAGCAAGGTGTTGAGGGTGACCTTGTGTTGGCGCGCCAGTGCCACCAGCTGCCCGGTGGTGGCGGCATCGATCACCTGCACATGCTCGGCGTAGCCCTGCCCGGCTTCGGCCTGGGCTTCGTAGGCAATGGCCTGCGCCAGGCGGGTGGGCCCTTGCAGATCGCGCAGGCAGTCTTTCCAGAACGCTTCACCGGCAGCGGCGTCCTGCCGGCCCAGCCAGCCGATGTAGTCGCTGTAACGGCTGGTGACCGGTGGCAATGCCGAGAGCTGACCGTCGCCCAGCAGGGCGTACTGGTGCAGCACTTCGCCCAACAGCTGGGAGTTGCTCCAGCCATCCATGAGGATGTGATGGCTGGTATAGAGCAAGTGCTGTCGGGCCGGACCAGTGCGCACCAGCGCCAGGCGCAGCAATGGCGCCTGGCTGAGGTCGAAGCCCTGCTGGCGCTGGTCGACTGCCAGTTGCTCGAGGGCAGCCTCAAGGCCTTCGCGCCCCTGCCAGTCGTGCACCACGAACGGCAGTTCAACGTGTTTGCGTACCACCTGCAGAGCCTGCTCGTGCTCCCAGTGGAACTGCGTGCGCAGGATATCGTGGCGCTGCAGCACGGCCTCCCAGGCACGGCGGAAACGCTCGACATCCAGGCCATCGACATCGACGCGCATCTGGTTCACGTAATCCCCCGCCTGCTGCTCGTACAAGGCGTGGAACAGCATGCCCTGCTGCATCGGCGCCAGCGGATAGAGGTCGGCGATCTCGGCCGCCGGCACTGGCAGTTGGTCCAGCTGGGTCTGCGACAGGCGCGCCAGCGGGAAGTCGGACGGCGTTACACCACACACCCCCGGTGTGCAGCAGTGCTCGATCAACGCCTGCAACTCGCGGGTGTAATCGGCGGCCAGACGCTCAAGGGTGGCGCTATCGAACAACTCGCGACTGAACGTCCAGCCCAGGCTCAGCTCACCGCCGTACACCTGGCCATTGAGGCTCAACAGGTTGCCCAGCGGCGCCTGCGCGTCGTGATCGGCGCCCTTGTCTTCCTTGGCCGGCACGAACAGCGCTTCGGCCTGATCGAAGCTGCCATCGAACTGGCCCAGGTAGTTGAAGGTGATTTCCGGCAGCGGTGCATGGCCCAACTGCTGGCGCGCCTCGGCGCTGCCCCATTGGCCCAGCACCCCGAAACCGATACCGTTGTCGGGAATGCTGTGCAGGTGTTGTTTGACCTGCTTCAAGGTGTGGGAAAGCTCACTGGGCACCACCAGCTTCAGCGGGAACACCGTGGTGAACCAGCCGAGCGTGCGGCTGAGGTCCAGGTCGTCGAACAGTGCTTCACGGCCATGACCTTCAAGCAGCACCGACACTTCGTCGCGCCCGGTCCAGCCTGCAATCACCCGCACCAGGGCTGCAAGCAGCAGGTCGTTGACACGTGTACGGTAGGCTGCCGGCGCCTCGCGCAGCAGCCGCTCGGTCCATGCGCGGTCCAGGCGGCTGTAAACCGTGTGGGCGTGGCACTGCAAATTGGCTGCGGCCAGGTCGCTGACCTGCCGACGTGGCAGTGCGGCGCGCCCTTGCAACTGCTCGCACCAGTAGCCAAGCTGGCCCTGCATGTGCGCTGCATGCCCCTGCAGGCGCTTGGCCCATGCCTGCATGGAATGGCTCTTGGCGGGCAGGTTCGGCTTGTTACCCGCAAACACGGCAGCGTAGGCCTGTTGCAGGTCCTCCAGCAGGATGCGCCATGACACCCCGTCCACCACCAGGTGATGAACGACCAACAGCAAGCGCTGGCTGCCGTCCGCCAGCGTTGCCAGCAGCGCGCGCAGCAATGGCCCGTTTTCCAGGTCAAGGCTGCGCTGTGCTTGCTCGAGCAACGTATGCAGCCCCCCTTCATCATCCACCGCGGCCTGCCACAGCAGTGCCGCCTGGGCGCACTGTGCGGGGCTGCGGTAGTGCGCCTTCCAGCCGTCATCGGCGGCTGCAAAACTCAGGCGTAAGACGTCATGGTGATCGACCATAGTTTGCAGCGCCTGTTCCAGGCTTGCGGCGCTCAAGGGCTGCCGTGGCTCAAGCAGTACCGACTGGTTCCAGTGGTGACGTGCCGGAATCGCCTGGGCAAAGAACAGCTGGTGTACAGGTAGCAGCTCCTGCTCGCCGCTGAGCGGCCCCTGGTCGGCCTGCGCTTCGCATGCACCGACTTGGGCAACGCTGGCCAGTGCTGCCACGGTCTGATGCTCGAACAGATCACGGGCACTGAACAGCAGGCCGTCCTGACGCGCCCGACTGACCAGCTGGATCGAGACGATCGAGTCGCCCCCGAGCTCGAAGAAGTTGTCACTCACGCCCACCTGCGGCAGCTTCAGCACGCGCTGCCACAACGCGGCAAGACGCTGCTCCAGGGCATTGCGTGGCGCCACGTAGGCCTGCTGCAGGGCGCTGAAGTCTGGTGCCGGCAGTGCTTTGCGGTCGAGCTTGCCATTGGGCAACAACGGCAGTTGCTCAAGCACCAGCCAGTGGGTCGGCAGCATGTAGTCCGGCAGGCTCTGGCGCAGCGCCGCCTTCAGCTGCTCGCGCTGCTCGGCCGGCCCGTGTGCGGCAATGCTATCGGCCAGCACCAGGTAAGCCGCCAGCAGCTTGCCGCTGGGGCCGTCCACGGCCACCACCACGGCCTCGCGCACCTCAGCGCAGGCCAGCAGGCACGCCTCGATTTCGCCCAGCTCGACACGGAAGCCGCGGATTTTTACCTGGTTATCGATTCGTCCCAGGTAATCGAACTGCCCGTCGGCGCGCAGGCAAACCTGGTCACCGGTGCGGTACAGACGCGCACCCTCGGTGCCAAACGGGTCGGGCACGAAGCGCTCGGCTGTCAGGCCCGGGCGCCCCAGGTAGCCGCGGGCCAGGCCGGCACCGCCTAGGTACAGCTGCCCGGGCACGCCTGCTGGCAGCAGGCCCAGGGCGGCGTCCAGCACACACGCACTGCGCTCACCGACAGGCTGGCCGATCGGTGCATAGGCGCTGTCGCAATGATCCCCGGCGCGGGTACGCCAGACCATCGGTGTGACCACGGTCTCGGTGGGGCCGTAACCATTGATCATCACCTGAGGTTGCAGGCTTTGCTGCACCCGCTCGTACGTCGCCCGCGGCATGGCATCGCCGCCAAAGCTGTAAAGACGAACCGGCGGAGGGTTACCGGCATGCGCCGCATGCTCGGCCAGCTGTTGCAGGTAGGCCGGCGGGAATCCGGCCATGGTCACCCCATGCCGGCGTATCTCCTCGTAGGTGCGCTCGGGGCTCCACAGCTCATCGTCGCGCAGCAGCAGGCTGCCACCCATGACCAGCGAGGTCAGCCAGCGTTCATGGGCACCGTCGAAGGCAAACGACAGGAAATGCAGCTCACGGTCCGCCGGGGTCATTTCGTACCATTGGCCAGTGGCCAGGCAGTGCATGGCCAGCGGCCCGTGTGCGACCGCAACGCCTTTGGGCTGGCCGGTAGAACCCGAGGTGTAGATCACGTAGGCCAGGTTCTGTGGGTTCAATGCCACGGTGGGCGCCTGTTCGGCGCCCGGCTGTTCAACCAGTTGGTCGAGCAGCAGCGTACGAATACCGGCCTGCACGTCCAGGCCCGGCAGCACCCGGCTGTGACTGAGCAACAGGTCGATGCCGCTGTCCTGCATCATGTAGGCCAGGCGCTCTGCCGGGTACTGAGGATCAAGCGGCAGGAACGCGCCACCGGCCTTGAGAATGCCCAGCAAACCGACAACCATGTCGAGCGAACGCTCCAGGGCGATGCCCACCAGCACGTCGGGGCCGACACCCAGCGCCCGCAGGCGGTGTGCCAGCTGGTTGGCCCGGGCCTCAAGCTCGCCGTAGCTCAGTTGCTGGTCGCCGACCAGCAACGCTACCGCTTGCGGTTGGCGCCGGGCCTGTTCGGCAATCAGCTGGTGAACCTCCGCCGGCGCAGCCGCGAGCCCCGCCCGTTGCCAGCCCTGCAACAGGGCCGCCTGCTCCTGCGGTGCCAGCAACGGCAGCTCGCCGACAGCCTGGCTTGGGTCGGCGACCAGGCCGCGCAGCAAGTTGCACCAGTGCTCAGCCATGCGTTGCAGGGTAGCGGCTTCGAACAGCTCGGCAGCGTAGAGAAACGACACGTTGATCGCCGCGTCGGTCTCCAGCGTTTCCAGGGTCAGGTCGAATTGCGCGGTGCCACCCTGCAGGGTCATTTCCTCGGCATGCAAACCTGCCAGGCTGGTGCTGCCCACCTGCTGCCCGGCAATGCTGAGGTGGTTGTACATCACCTGGAACAACGGGTTACGGTCCAGCGAGCGTTGCGGGTTCAAGGCTTCGACCAGGCGGTCGAACGGCAGGTCCTGATGCGCCTGCCCGGCCAGTGCCGTAGCCTTGACCTGGCTGAGCAGCGCTGCGCCGCTCATCGCCGGGTCGACTTCGACGCGCATGACCAGGGTATTGACGAAAAAGCCCAGGACGTTTTCCAGCTCTTGCCGGCTACGGTTGCTCACCGGTATACCGATGCGTACATCGGGTTGTTCGCAGTAGCGTTGCAACAACAGGGCAAAAGCGCCGAGGAACAGCTGGAACAGGGTCAGCTCATGCTCACGCGCCAACTGCCGCAAGCGCTGTGCCAGGTCGTTGTCCAAGGCGAACGCGACCCGCCCCAGACGGTGGTCTTTCAGCGCGCTGCGCGGGTGGTCGATTGGCAGTTCCAGGATGGGCTGCTCGCTTCCCAGCTGCCCGCGCCAGTAGTCCAGCTGGCGCTGGAGTTCGCCCTGGTCGAGCCAGTGCTTGTGCCAGGCGGCGTAATCGGCGTACTGGATCGGCAGCCGGGCCAGCGCCGGCGCCTCCCCCCGGTGCAAGGCCTGGTACAGGGCAACGAACTCACGCACCATCACGCTCATCGAGCCACCATCGGAAATGATGTGGTGCAAGGTGACCACCAGCAGCTGGTCCTGCTCGCCCAACTGCAGCACCTTGGCGCGCCACAACGGGCCGGTGCCCAGGTCGAACAGCCGCTGGGTCTCGGCCAGTACCTGAGCCTGTATCTGTGCCAGCTCGGCTGTTGCCGGCAGTCGGTCCCAGGCCAGCGGTAATTCACCCGCAGGCTGGATGCGCTGCAGCAACACGCCATCGCGCTCGACGAACGTAGTGCGGAAGGCTTCATGGCGCTCGCAGAGGATCGAGAAGGCCTGGGTCAATGCGGCACGATCCAGTTCGCCGCGCAGGCGCACGACCATAGGTGTGTGGTAGGCGGTGCTGTGCGGCTGCATCTGCCAGAACAGCCATTGCCGCTGCTGGGCATGCGACGCGACCAGGGGCTGGTCACGCGGCACCGCTGCGATCGGCTCGACTTGCTGGGCGCCAGCGCCCAGTACCTGTTCGGCAAAGGCCTGTAGCGAGTTGCTTTCGAAAAGGCTGCGCAACGGTACGTCACGCCCAAGGATGCGCCGGACCCGGGCGATGATCTGCGTCGCCAGCAGGGAATGCCCACCCAGGGCAAAGAAGTTGTCGTCAAGCCCTACCTGGGCGACGTTCAGCACGTCCTGCCAGATCAGCGCCAGCTGCTGCTGCAAGGTTGTCTGCGGAGCACGGTAGGCCTGTGCCGGGCCATCGTCAGGCACAGGCAAGGCACGCAGGTCGAGCTTGCCGTTGAGTGTCAGTGGCATGCCGGGCAATGCCATGAAGCGGCTCGGCAGCATGTAGTCCGGCAACTGCCTGGCCAGCGCCGCTTGTACTTCGGCAAGCACCTGCGGGGCATCGGCCTGGCTGTCAGGGACCACGTAGGCCACGATGCGGGCCGCGCTGCCACTGCCGTGGATAACGGCCACGGCGTCGTGGACACGGGGCTGGCGCTTCAGGGTGTCGGTGATTTCACCCAGTTCGATCCGGTAACCGCGAATCTTCACCTGATGGTCAACCCGCCCCAGGTAATCGACCTGGCCGTTCGCCAATTGCCGCGCCAGATCGCCGGTACGGTACACGCGGCTACCGGCGGCACCGAACGGGTTGGGCACAAAGCGTTCGGCCGTCATCGCCGCGCGGCGGTGATAGCCTCGCGCTACCCCTGCGCCGGCAAGATACAACTCGCCCTGGCAGCCGGTGCTCAGCGGTTGCAGCGAAGCGTCCAGCACATAAGCCTGCATGTTGGCCAACGGCCGCCCAAGCGGCGCACGCCCCGTCGCCGGTGGCGCCTCGACCGCATCAGCGAGCGCACCCACGGTGGTTTCGGTGGGGCCGTAATGGTTGAACAGCGTGCAGTGTGGGGCCAGCTGCGCCAGTTGTGCCATCAGCCCGGCGGGGCAAGCCTCGCCGCCCAGCACCAGCGCACGCTGCGGCAGTGCCCGGGCCGGGTGTGGGCCATCGAGCAATGCCTGCAGGTGGGAAGGGACGATTTTCAGCACGTCCACGGCATGTGCGTGCATGTAGGCGGCGAAGCGCTCAGCGTCCAGGCTGATGTCCAGGGCAATCACATGCAGGCAGCTGCCGCTGCACAGTGCGCCGAACAGGGTGGTGTGGCCAAGGTCGGCCGCCAGCGTGGAAACCACCGCCATGCTCGCGACCCGGCCCAGCGCCAGGCGCTGCAAGGCCGCCTGCACGTAGTTGGCCAGGGCGCCATGGCTGATGGTGACACCCTTCGAACGCCCGGTAGAGCCCGAGGTATAGATGACATAGGCCAGGTTATCGGCATTCAGCTGAGCAGGCGGAGCCGTCGTACTGAAGCGCGCCAGTTCCTCTGCTGCCTGGTCGAGTACCAGGTAGCGCACTTGTGTGTCCTGCGGTAGACGGGCCAGCAGCGCCTGCTGGGTCAGCAGCAGTTGAACACCGCTGTCGTCGAGCATGTAGGCAAGCCGCTCTTGCGGGTATTCGGGGTCGAACGGCACATAGGCACCGCCGGCCTTGAGGATGGCCAGCAGGCCAACGATCATCTCCACCGACCGTTCGACTGCAATACCCACCAGTACTTCAGGCCCGACGCCCCACTCGATCAGTTGGTGTGCCAGCCGGTTGGCATCGGCATCGAGTTCGGCATAGCTCAGTTGCCGGTCGCCGAACACCAGTGCCGGGGCCTGCGGCTGCTGCGCCACCTGCGCGGCGAACAGCGCAAGTATGCTGTCGACGGCGAACTCGCTGGCGGCCGGTTGGCTGGCCTGCAGCAGCCGCTGCCGCTCGCCGGCACCCAGCAGCGGCAATTCGCCGATGGCCGCCAGCGGGTCGGCGGCCATGGCCTGCAACAGGTTCAGCCAATGGCTCGCCATACGCTCGATGGTGGCCGGGGCGAACAATTCGCGGGCATAGGTGAAGGCTGCCTGCACCTGGCCGTCGCGCTCCACGGTATCGAGGGTGAGCTCGAACTGGACACTGCGCTCGTGGCGCTCCAGCACGTGCAGCTCAAGGCCTGATTCGCTGCGCAAGGCGCCGATGTCGGCGACGTTCGCCTGATGGTTGTGCAACACCTGGAACAACGGCGTATGGCTGAGGCTGCGCTCGACTTGCAGGCCTTCGACCAAACGCTCGAACGGCAAATCCTGGTGGGTCTGGGCCGCGCGGGTGGTTTCGCGGATATCGGCCAGCAATTGGGCGACGGACATCTGCGGGTCGAGCTCGGTGCGCAACACCTGGGTGTTGACGAATACGCCAATCAGCCCCTCGACTTCTTGGCGATTGCGGTTGGCGACCGGCACCCCGACACGGATGTCCTGCAGGCCACTGTAATGTTGCAAAAGCAGCTTGAAACCGGCCAACAGCACACTGAACAAGGTGACCCCTTGCTGACGCGCCAGGCCCGCCAGGCGCTCGCTCAGGCCCTGTGGCACCGCGATGGGCAGGCGCTGGCCCTGGCGACTGGCATGCAGCGGGCGCGGGTAGTCGGCAGGCAGCTGCAATACCGGGTGCTGGTCGCCCAGCTTGGCCTGCCAGTAAGCCAGCTGTCGCGCCTGCTCCCCGGCCTCCAGCCAACGCCGCTGCCACAGCGCATAGTCACTGTACTGGATCGGCAACTCAGGCAGCACCGGCACCTGCCCGCGAACCAAGGCGTCGTAGCCGTGGACGAATTCCTGGATGAGCACGTTCATCGACCAGCCGTCGGCGACGATATGGTGCAGGGTCAACAGCAGCACGTGCTCCTGTGCCGCCAGCTTCAACAAGCGTACGCGAAACAGCGGGCCCTGCTGGAGGTCGAAGGGCAAACCGGCTTCGTCCCGGACGGCTTGCGCTACAGCGGCGTCGCGGGCCTCGCCGGCCAGCGCCTGAAGGTCGTGTTCTTCAATGACGATGGCCGCTGGCTGCACCACTTGCACCACTTCGTCACCCTGGGTCTGGAACACAGTACGCAGGGCCTGGTGTCGCTGCAGTACCTGCTCGAACGCGCGCTGGACCGCCGAGGTGTCCAGCGCCCCTTTCAGCACCACCGCACTGGGCAGGTTGTAGGCGGCACCGTGTGGGTCCAGTTGCCACAGAAACCACATGCGCTGCTGGGCATAGGACAGTGCATGGCGATCGTCGACAGCAACGTCCGCAGGGATCGGGAATTGTGAAAAGTCGATACCCTCGCTGGCCAGGGTTTCGAGAAACAGCCGCCGCTTTTCCACCGGTAGCTCAATGAAACGGCGGGCGAGCTTCAGGGACTTCTCAACATTCATCGGGATTCATCCGTGCACATGGGTTTCGAGTAACAACTCGGCTATCCCTACGAAACGGATGGAACACCGGGAAAATTAACCCGTCACGGCCACCGGCAAAGGCAGGCTCAGCGGGGGCCTGGGGTTCGCCATGACAGACGGTTTTCCGGTTTGCCTGCCCTCGCGCGTCATAAGGGTACCGGCGGGATTTTCCTCATACCGCGAGGGATCGACGCGCAAGCCACCCAAACCACAAGGCACCGGCCCCTATGTCCAAGAAGTCACGCTCGAAACTCTGGTTCCTGGTTCACAGCTGGCTGGCCCTGCCCATCTGGTTCTTCGTGCTGATCGTCTGCTTCACCGGCACCCTGGCAGTGGTCAGCCAGGAGCTGGTGTGGCTGGCCAAACCGGAGATACGCGCGGCGAAGCCGAGCGATGATGCGCCACTGCTGACCTACGACCAGGTGCTCAAGGCCCTGCGTGAAGCGCGCCCCGAGCTGGATGTGCAATACATCATGCGCCCGGACGAGTCGCACTTTGCGCTGCAGGTGCAGGTGGTGCAGCCGGACAACACCACCCAGAACCTCTACGTGAACCCCTATACAGGCAAGATCCAGGGCATCAGCCCCTCCTTCGACTTTCGCCAGTTCACCCGCGCCTTGCATGGCTGGTGGCTGGTACCTTTCGGCAACGGCTACCCGTGGGGGTGGTACCTGGTCTCGCTGCTGGGCTTGCCGATGCTTGCCTCGCTGGTCACCGGCCTGGTCGTCTACAAGCGCTTCTGGAAAGGCTTTCTGAAACCTACCCTGCGCTTTCGCCAAGGTGCGCGCATCTTCTGGGGTGACTTCCATCGCCTGAGCGGTATCTGGTCGATCTGGTTCATTGCCGTGATCGCGATCACCGGCACCTGGTTCCTGATCCAGGCGTTGCTGGCCGACAACCACATCTCGATCTCAAGCCGCGACGTACCCGCGGTGGTGGCCCGCGATGACGTACCGCTGCTGCAGGCTGGCGAAGCGCCCCGGCTGGTCAGCCTGGAGCATGCCATCGAAACGGTAAAGGCGCAGATCCCCGGCTTCGAGGCATCCTTCGTGCGCCTGCCAGGCAATGCCTATGACACCTTCAACATCCGTGGCCGCGGCTGGTACCCGCTGATGTTCCAGAGCGCCAGCATCAACCCGTACACAGGCGTGGTCGCCACCTCGCACACCCTGGATGATCGCACCTCACTGGAGTTCGTCACCGAATCCATGCGCCCGTTGCACACTGGCGACTTCGGCGGGCTGTGGGTCAAGATGATCTGGTTCGTTTTTGGCCTGGTGCTGACCTTGATGGTGCTCAGCGGCCTGTTGATCTGGAGCAAGCGCACCGCACAGGCCACTGCAGCCGCACTGAAACGCAAGCCGCGCAGCGCACCAACGGCCACCGCCGCGCAAGACGCCCACCTGCCGGAGACCGCCCGATGAGCCGAGCCACCACCACCGACGCACCTTCGGCCTCACGCCGCCTGTGGCTGAAATGGCGCTTTCACCTGAACATCCTGCTGATACTCGTCCCTTTGGGGTTCATGCCCAGGTATTTTGCCGACCAGGCATTGTTCAAAGGAGAAGCCGGGCTGGGTGAGCGTGAGGCGGGTGTGGTCGCAGTAGGCCCATGGAGCCTGCGTCTGGCCGAATTCCGTGCTGCGGCGCCCCGCCAGGAAGGCCCAGCCGGGTATTTCAAGAGTTTCAGTGCGGCGCTGTGCAACCACTGTATCGGCGAAGTGAAGGCCACTTACCTGCGGGTGGGCAAGCCACGCAGCCTGCGCGCGGCCGGGAGCATTTTCTTCGGTTCACCGTACAGCATGGGCGCTTCCGTCCCGGTTCCAGCCAAGACCCGGCCCAGCGCTGAACTGTGGATCACCATGGAGGGCTGGGATGGCAGCGTGCACCAGGCTTCGATTCCCCTGAGCCAGGCCTCGCCAGCGACAGTCGCCTGGCTGCAGACGCAGGCTGGCAGCCGCTAGACAACCGGGTGGCGCCCCCTGATCGGCTCAAGCGTTGCCAGCGGCGCTTTCCTTTCCCGCGTCCGTGGGGGCACTTTCAGTGGGCGTGAAGACCATCACATCCAGTACATCGGAATGGAACTCACGGCGGTACAGGATCAATACCACGCCCACACTCACCACCATGAACAGCCAGGGGCTGATGAACCAGGTCAGCATGGCCATGCCGAAATAGTACGAGCGCAGGCCGAAGTTGAACTGGTTGGCAGCCAGTGAAAGCACGCGCGCCGCGCGGGAGGCGAACGCCTTTCGCTCCAGCTCGTTGACCAGCCGCTCGCCGATCATCGGCGCCGACCCCACCAGCACAGCGGCAAAATTGTATTGGCGCATGCACCAGCTGAACGTGAAGAAGGCATAGACAAATACCATGGCCAGGCACAGCAGCTTGATCTCCGACATGCCCTGGGATGTCTGCTGAACCAGCGGCAGGTCGGCCAGCAACGACAGAGCCCGGTCGGAGGCACCGAGCACGGTGAGGATGCCAGCCAGAATGATCAGGGTGCTGGAGGCAAAGAACGAGGCGTTGCGCTCCAGATTACCGATCACGCTGGCATCGGCGATGCGGTTGTCGCGCAGCAACATGCGGCGCATCCAGTCTTCGCGGTACAGGTGCAGCACACTGGCCAGGCAAGCGGTGTCGCGCCCCTTCCAGATCGCATAGCGGGTATAGCCACCCCAGCACAGGGCGAACCAGGCGATGGCCAGCAGGTTGTTGAGGTTGCTTTGGATGAAGTTCATGCAGGGTTACCGAAAGGGCCATGTGCCTAAAGGATAGGGACCGGATTTCGACGCTGGCAAGCGGCAAAAGGCACACCTGCACACTGGAAAATGCCTGGCCTGCTGCGAAGAGACTGTAACAGGCAAGCAACGAAAAGCCCCGCATCCTTACGGATACGGGGCTCTCTTGTTTTCACCCTTGGCGCGCACCCTTCGGCTTGTGGCCGGTGCCGCCCTCAGGCTTCGACTTGTGCGGTCAGGCCAACGCCTCGCGCGGCTTGCCGAGCATGCGGTCGCAGGCCACGGCACCCGCCAGGGTCACCACCGAAGGCACCAGCCAGGCCATGCCGGCATCACTCAATGGCAGGTGCGCCATGAAGTCCGGCAACACGTGGGCAAGGCTGCTGCCCTTGATCGCATCGACCATGCCGAACAGCAGCGATACCAGCATCACGGGCGCCAGGATGCGCGTTGGCGAGTTCCACAGGTCTTTCACGAAACTCAGGCCGACCACCACGATGCACGGTGGATAGATGGCGGTGAGCACCGGGATCGAGAACATGATCAGCTTGGTCAGGCCAAGGTTGGAAATCAGCAGCGAGAAGCCGGCGAGGATCACCACCAGTGCGCGGTACGACAGCGGCAGAATCTTGCTGAAGTACTCGGCGCAGGCACAGGTCAGGCCAACTGCGGTTACCAGGCAGGCCAGCGCGATCAGCACGGCCAGGAAGCCGCTGCCCAGCGAGCCGAAGGTGTGCTGTACGTAGGCATGCAGCACCGCGGCACCGTTGGTCGCGTCAGCCGCGATATCGTGGCTGGTGGCACCCAGGCGGAACAGGCTGATATATACCAGCGCCAGGCCGACACCTGCGATCAGGCCAGCGATGATGGCGTAACGGGTGATCAGCTTCGGCGACTCCACCCCGCGCGAGCGGATGGCGTTGACGATGACGATACCGAACACCAGGGCACCCAAGGTATCCATGGTCAGGTAGCCGTCGGAGAAGCCCTTGGAGAATGCGGCAGCGGCATAGGCCGGCTGTGCGTCACCAATGGTTCCGGCTGGCAGGGCGAAGGCAGCGATGCCCAGCACCGCCAGGGCGATGATCTTCAACGGTGCCAGGAAGCGGCCTACGGTATCGAGCAGCTTGCCCGGGTACATGGACACCGCCAGTACCACGACGAAGTACACCAGGCTGTAGATGAACAGCGCCAGCGGGCTCTCACCGGTCAGCGGCGCAACACCCACTTCGAACGACACGGTCGCGGTACGCGGGGTGGCGAACAGCGGGCCTACCGACAGGTAGCACACGGCCGCCAGCAAGCCACCGAAGAACTTGCCAATCGGGCTGCTCAGGGCGTCCATGCCGCCACCGACCTTGGCCAGGGCGACCACGGTGATGACCGGCAGGCCGACGGCAGTCACCAGGAAGCCCAGTGCAGCCATCCATACATGCGGGCCAGACTGCAAACCGACGATAGGCGGGAAGATGATGTTGCCTGCACCCACAAAAAGCGCAAACGTCATAAAGCCAAGCGCCAGGATATCCTGGCCTTTGAGAACTTTCATTTAAGGTAGTACCACACTGCTGAAATCGGGATTCGAGAGGGGATTTCCCTTTGGATGAGGGGAAATGCTGCCCGGCTTGATAGGCCAGACCCGTTTAGCGTGTCGTTCCCTTTTGGGGTACGGGCACAGAGTGAACGCGTAATGTAACTGTTTTGTCAGTCAAACGCACTGGCACAGTGCTGCTTGTCCGATGTGCGTACATGTTTGTCGTCTGTGCGACCGAGGACAGGAGGAATTATCCTCGGATTGAAACATTCGTCTGCGTGAAAATTCCTATTAAACCTATCGAAGAATCCCTATCGCCAGCACCGGCCCCTTCGCGGGTGAACCCGCTCCCACAGGTACTGCATAGCCCCCCAGGGATTGTCATCTCTCTGAGGGGGCGTGCTTACCCACGAAGAGGGCGGCATAGGCATACAGAAACCCCACATACGACAAAGGCCACCCGAAGGTGGCCTTTGTGCGCGTGGGGGGTGTAGCAGTATTACTTCTTGGCTTCCCAGCCAGTCAGCTCGGCCAGGGCCTTGCCGATGTCAGCCAGGGAACGCACGGTTTTCACACCCGCGTCCTGCAGAGCGGCGAACTTCTCGTCCGCAGTGCCCTTGCCGCCGGAGATGATGGCGCCAGCGTGGCCCATGCGCTTGCCCGCAGGTGCAGTAACACCGGCGATGTAGGAAACGACAGGCTTGGTGACGTTGGCCTTGATGTAGGCCGCAGCTTCTTCTTCAGCCGAACCGCCGATCTCACCGATCATGACGATCGCTTCAGTCTTCGGGTCTTCCTGGAACAGCTTCAGGATGTCGATGAAGTTGGAGCCCGGGATCGGGTCACCGCCGATGCCGACACAGGTCGACTGGCCGAAGCCGGCGTCGGTGGTCTGCTTCACAGCTTCGTAGGTCAGGGTGCCGGAACGCGAAACGATACCGACCTTGCCTGGCAAGTGGATGTGACCTGGCATGATGCCGATCTTGCACTCGCCCGGGGTGATGACACCTGGGCAGTTAGGGCCGATCAGGGTAACGCCCAGCTCGTCGCACTTGACCTTGGCATCCAGCATGTCCAGGGTAGGAATGCCTTCGGTGATGCAGACGATCAGCTTGATGCCGCCAAAGGCAGCTTCCAGGATCGAGTCCTTGCAGAACGGAGCCGGTACGTAGATGACCGAAGCGTCAGCGCCGGTAGCTTCCACGGCTTCCTTGACGGTGTTGAACACCGGCAGGCCCAGGTGGGTGGTGCCACCCTTGCCTGGGGTTACGCCGCCGACCATCTTGGTGCCGTAGGCAATGGCCTGTTCGGAGTGGAAAGTACCCTGCGAGCCAGTGAAGCCTTGGCAGATGACTTTGGTGTCTTTATTGATCAGGACGCTCATTACTTGCCCTCCGCAGCTTTGACAACTTGTTGAGCAGCGTCGGTCAGGCTGGTTGCCGCAATGATGTTCAAACCGCTTTCTGCCAGTACTTTAGCGCCCAGTTCGGCGTTGTTGCCTTCGAGGCGAACGACAACCGGAACTTTGACGCCGACTTCTTTCACTGCACCAATGATGCCTTCGGCAATCATGTCGCAGCGAACGATGCCGCCGAAGATGTTGACCAGAACGGCCGCGACATTGCTGTCGGACAGAATGATCTTGAACGCTTCGGTTACGCGCTCTTTGGTAGCACCACCGCCAACGTCAAGGAAGTTGGCCGGCTTGCCGCCGTGCAGGTTGACGATGTCCATGGTACCCATGGCCAGGCCGGCACCGTTGACCATGCAGCCGATGTTGCCTTCAAGGGCAACGTAGTTCAGTTCGAACTTGGCAGCGTGGGCTTCACGGGCATCGTCCTGCGACGGGTCGTGGAAGGTTTTCAGCTTCGGCTGACGGTACATGGCGTTGGCGTCGATGTTGATCTTGGCATCGAGGCAGTGCAGGTCGCCATCGGCCTTGATCACCAGCGGGTTCACTTCCAGCAGCGCCAGGTCGTGATCCTTGAACAGCTTGGCCAGGCCAACGAAGATCTTGGCAAACTGTTGAACTTGCTTGCCTTCCAGGCCCAGCTGGAATGCCAGCTCGCGACCCTGGAACGGCTGAGCGCCGACCAGTGGGTCGATGGTGGCCTTGAGGATTTTCTCAGGCGTTTCGTGAGCGACTTTCTCGATGTCCACGCCACCTTCGGTGGAAGCCATGAACACGATACGGCGGCTCGAACGATCGACTACAGCGCCCAGGTACAGCTCTTTGGCGATGTCAGTGCAGGATTCGACCAGAATCTTGGAGACGGGTTGACCGTTGGCATCGGTCTGGTAGGTAACCAGATTCTTGCCCAACCACTGTGCAGCAAACGCCTTGGCGTCTTCCTTGCTGCGAACCAGCTTTACGCCGCCCGCTTTACCGCGACCACCCGCGTGAACCTGGGCTTTTACAACCCACTCGTTCCCGCCGATCTTGTCGCAGGCTTCTGCAGCTTGCTCAGGGGTATCGACTGCGAAACCCTTGGAAACTGGCAGGCCGTATTCAGCGAACAGCTGCTTACCCTGATACTCGTGAAGATTCATGCTTTTTACCGTCTTCGTTAGGTACTGCGCTTCGGCGCTGCGCCATCAGTGGCGCCGCACCACCTGTGACCGTTGACCCCGGGTTATCCCATGTGATCCGGTCCGGCGGACTTTCCGCGGTGAGTCATGCACGCAAGACTCACGACGGGCAGCCCGCCGTGGTTTCTTATAATTAACGCTTCTTACGGTTGGCCACGTGAATGGCGCCGCCATTCACCGCCAGCGCTGCTTCATGCAACGCTTCGGACAGGGTTGGATGGCTGAAGACCATCATGCCCAGATCCTCGGCACTGGTGCCGAATTCCATTGCGATTGCGCCCTGCTGCACCAGTTCGGCAGCCGATGGGCCAATCACGTGAACACCCAGAACGCGGTCGGTCTTGGCATCGGCGATGACCTTGACGAAACCGCCGGTGTCGTTGGCAGCCATCGCACGGCCGCTGGCCGCGAACGGGAAGGTGCCCACGTTAACCTCAACGCCCTCGGCCTTCAAGGCCTGTTCGGTCTTGCCGACCCACGCGATTTCCGGGTGGGTGTAGATGACCGAAGGGATCAGGTCGTAGTTCATCTGGGCCTTGTGGCCCTTGATGCGCTCGACGACCATGATGCCCTCTTCCGAAGCCTTGTGGGCCAGCATCATGCCGCGTACCACGTCACCGATGGCGTACACGCCCGGAACGCTGGTGGCGCAGTAATCGTCGACGAAGATGTAACCACGCTCGTCGATGGTCACGCCGCTGTCGGAAGCCAGCAGATCGGTGGTCACCGGACGACGGCCGACTGCGACAATCAGCTTGTCGAAGGTGATCTTCTGCTCGCCTTCGGCGTTGGTGTAGGTCACTTCGACTTCATTGCCGTTGACTTTCGAGCCGGTGACGCGAGCGCCCAGCTTGATGTCCAGGCCTTGCTTGGTCAGGGTCTTCTGGGCTTCTTTCGACACGGCGGTGTCGGCAGCCATCAGGAAGGTGTCCAGGGCTTCCAGCACGGTGACTTCAGCACCCAGGCGAGCCCATACCGAGCCCAGCTCCAGGCCGATCACGCCTGCACCGATAACGCCCAGGCGCTTCGGTACGGCCTGGAATTCCAGGGCGCCGGTGGAGTCGACGATGACGTTCTGGTCGACCGGGGCCGGTGGAATGTCGATCGGGCGCGAGCCGGAAGCCAGGATCACGTTCTCGGCTTCGATGATTTCGGTGGTGCCGTCAGCCTTGGTGACTTCGACCTTCTTGCCGGCCAGCAGCTTGCCGTGGCCCTGGATCGAAGTAACGCCGTTGGCCTTGAACAGGGTGGCAACACCACCGGTCAGGTTCTTGACGATGCCAGCCTTGCGGCCAACCATCGCGGCGACGTCCATCTTCACTTCGCCAGTGGAGATACCGTGGACGTTGAAGCTTTCTTTGGCTTCCTTGTACTTCCAGGAGCTGTCCAGCAGCGCCTTGGAAGGGATGCAACCTACGTTCAGGCAGGTGCCGCCCAGGGCCAGTTTGCCCTCGGCGTCTGTGTATTTCTCGATACAGGCAGTCTTCAGACCAAGTTGGGCAGCCTTGATGGCAGCCACATAGCCGCCAGGACCTGCACCAATCACCACTACGTCGAATTTCTGGGTCATAAAAGATTCCTTTTTAGCTTCAAGCGGCAAGCTGCAAGCCGCAAGACCAGCAGGCTTCAGCTTGAAGCTTGCGGCTTGCAGCTTACAGCTGCGCGATTAGATGTCCAGCAGCAGGCGGGACGGATCTTCCAGCAGGTTCTTGATAGTGACCAGGAAGGTTACCGCTTCCTTGCCGTCGATCAGGCGGTGATCGTACGACAGCGCCAGGTACATCATCGGGCGAATCACGACCTGGCCATTGATGGCCATCGGGCGCTGGATGATGTTGTGCATGCCGAGAATGGCGGCCTGCGGCGGGTTGACGATCGGGGTCGACATCATCGAACCGAAGGTGCCACCGTTGGTGATGGTGAAAGTGCCACCGGTCATCTCTTCGATGGCCAGTTTGCCGTCACGGGCCTTCTTGCCGAAGGTAGCGATACCGTTCTCGATTTCAGCCAGGCTCATCGACTCGGCGTTACGCAGCACCGGTACCACCAGGCCACGGTCGCTGGACACGGCAACACCGACGTCGGCGAAGCCGTGGTAGACGATGTCGTTGCCGTCGATCGAGGCGTTGACGGCCGGGAAGCGCTTCAGCGCTTCGGTAGCAGCCTTGACGAAGAACGACATGAAGCCCAGGCGCACGCCATTGTGGGTCTTCTCGAACAGGTCCTTGTACTTCGAACGCAGGGCCATGACTTCGGTCATGTCCACTTCGTTGAAGGTGGTCAGCATCGCCATGTTGGACTGGGCTTCGACCAGACGCTCGGCGATCTTGGCACGCAGGCGGGTCATCGGCACGCGCTTCTCGGTACGGTCGCCAGCAGCGACGACAACCGGGGCAGCGGCAGCAGCGGCAGGCTTGGCAGCCGGTGCAGCGGCAGGTGCCGACTTCTTGTTGGCAACAGCAGCAACCACGTCTTCCTTGGTGACGCGACCGCCTTTGCCGGTACCTGCCACGGTAGCCAGGTCGATGCCGTTTTCTTCAGCCAGCTTGCGCGCGGCCGGGGCAGCAATCGGGTCATCTTCACCGGCGTCAGCGGCAGCAGCGGCCGGAGCAGCAGCAGGAGCGGCTGCCGCGGCTGGTGCTGCGGCAGCACCGCCTTCAACGATCGAACCCAGCAGTTCGTCGGACAGGACGGTGTCGCCCTCGCCCTTGACGATATCGCCCAGCACGCCATCGGCAGTAGCCAGTACTTCCAGGACAACCTTGTCAGTCTCGATGTCGACGATCAGCTCGTCACGCTTGACGGCTTCGCCCGGCTTCTTGTGCCAGGTGGCAACGGTGCCGTCGGCAACCGATTCCGGGAAGGTTGGGGCTTTGATCTCGATAGCCATTATCTGTGTTTCCTTAAATTCGGTTTCAGGTGCGCGAAGGCGTTAGACAGTGAAGGCGTCTTGCAGCAGTTTTTCCTGCTGTTCGACGTGCTTCGAAGCGTAACCACAGGCTGGCGCGGCGGAAGCGTCGCGACCGGCGTATTCCAGGGTCAATGCCTTGTTGTGGCGGCCCAGGATACGGCGCATGTGGTGCTGGCTGCTGTACCAGGCGCCCTGGTTCATCGGCTCTTCCTGACACCAGACCGCATGCTTGAGGTTGGTGTAAGGGGCGAGGATTTCGACCAGATCGTCCTCAGGGAACGGATACAGCTGCTCGATACGCAGGATGGCGATGTCTTCGCGGCCTTCGGCACGGCGCTTTTCCAGCAGGTCGTAGTAGACCTTGCCGCTGCACAGCACCAGACGCTCGACCTTGGCCGGATCGATTGCGTCGATTTCCGGGATCACGGTCTGGAACGAGCCTTCTGCCAGGTCTTCCAGGGTCGAGATGGCCAGCTTGTGGCGCAGCAGCGACTTCGGCGTCAGGACGACCAGCGGCTTGCGCAGCGGGCGGATGACCTGGCGACGCAGCAGGTGGTAAATCTGTGCCGGCGTCGTCGGTACGCAGACCTGGATGTTGTGCTCGGCGCACAGCTGCAGGTAACGCTCCAGACGCGCGGACGAGTGCTCCGGCCCCTGCCCTTCATAGCCGTGTGGCAGCAGCATGGTCAGACCGCACAGGCGGCCCCACTTGTGCTCACCACTGGTGATGAACTGGTCGATCACCACTTGCGCACCGTTGGCGAAGTCGCCGAACTGGGCTTCCCAGATCACCAGCGCGTTCGGCATGGTGGTGGAGTAGCCGTATTCGAAGGCCAGTACCGCCTCCTCGGACAGGAACGAATCGTACAGATCGAAACGTGGCTGGCCAGGGAACAGGTTCTGCAACGGGATGTAGGTGCTGGCGTCCTTCTGGTTGTGCAGCACCGCGTGACGGTGCGAGAAGGTGCCACGGCCGATGTCCTGGCCGGTCATGCGGATCGGGTGACCTTCGAACTGCAGGGTGGCGTAAGCCATGGTCTCTGCATAACCCCAGTTGATCGGCAAGCCACCGGCCTGCATCTTCTGACGGTCTTCGTAGATCTTCGACACCTGACGCTGCACCACGAAACCTTCCGGCAGCTCGAGCAGCTTGGCCGACAGATCCTGCAGGGTCTTGAGGTCGAAACGGGTGTCGTGACGCGCGGTCCAGGCATGGCCCAGGTACGGACGCCAGTCGACGAACAGCTCGCGGTTCGGCTCCTTGACCAGGCTCTTCACCACGTGCAGGCCATTGTCCAGCGCGTTGCGGTACTCATCGATCTTGGCCTGAGCGCGCTCGGCGTCGATGCGACCGGCCTGGATCAGCTGCTCGGCATACAGCTCACGGGTAGTGCGCTGCTTGCTGATTTGCTGGTACATCAGCGGCTGGGTGCCGTTAGGCTCGTCAGCCTCGTTGTGGCCACGGCGACGGTAGCAGACCAGGTCGATGACCACGTCACGCTTGAACTGCATGCGGTAGTCGATGGCAAGCTGGGTGACGAACAGCACGGCTTCCGGGTCATCGCCGTTCACGTGCAGGATCGGTGCCTGGATCATCTTGGCAACGTCGGTCGCGTACTCGGTGGAGCGCGCATCCAGCGGGTTGCTGATGGTGAAACCAACCTGGTTGTTGATCACGATGTGCACGGTACCGCCAGTCTTGAAACCGCGGGTCTGCGACATCTGGAAGGTTTCCATGACCACGCCCTGGCCGGCGAATGCAGCGTCGCCGTGGATCGAGATCGGCAGCACCTTGTCGCCAACGGTGTCGTTGCGGCGGTCCTGACGGGCGCGCACCGAACCTTCGACCACCGGCGATACGATTTCCAGGTGGGACGGGTTGAACGCCATGGCCAGGTGCACTTCGCCACCCGGGGTCATCACGTTCGAGGAGAAGCCCTGGTGATACTTCACGTCACCGGAGCCCAGCTCGTTCATCTTCTTGCCTTCGAACTCGTCGAACAGCTCGCGCGGGTTCTTGCCGAAGGTGTTCACCAGCACGTTCAGGCGGCCACGGTGGGCCATGCCGATCACGACCTCCTTGGCGCCGTAAGAGCCGGAACGCTGGATCATTTCATCCAGCATCGGAATCAGGCTCTCGCCGCCTTCAAGGCCGAAACGCTTGGTGCCCGGGTATTTGGTGCCCAGGTACTTTTCCAGGCCCTCACCGGCGGTCACGCGCTCGAGCAAGTGGGCCTGCACGTCAGCGGAAAACTCCGGACGGCCGCGCACGCTTTCCAGGCGCTGCTGGAACCAGCTGCGCTGCTCGGAATCGACGATGTGGGTGAATTCGGCGCCAATGGTGCGACAATATGTCTTCTGGAGTGCATCGAAGATGTCGCGTAGGCTCGCCTCCTCTTTGCCGATGAACAGGTCGCCGGCACGGAAGGTCGTATCAAGATCGGCATTGGTCAAGCCGTAGTGATTGATCGACAGGTCTACGGGCGCAGGGCGCTGCCACAACCCCAACGGGTCGAGCTTGGCAGCCTGATGGCCGCGCATACGATAGGCCTGGATCAGTCGCAGAACTTCAACCTGCTTCTTCTCGTGTTCACTGCTCACGCTCCCGGCGGAAACCGGTTGGGCGCGGCGCTGGTTCTTTGCCAGCAGTACGAAATGGTCGCGGATTGTCGAGTGCGATACATCAGTAGCGGTGCTGCCGTCGGCTGGCAACTTCTGGAAGTAAGTGCGCCACTCTTCTGGCACAGCGTTAGGGTCGTGCAGGTAGAGCTCGTAGAGCTCTTCCACATATGCAGCGTTACCACCTGAAAGGTGGGCGCTATCCCACATGCGCTGCATCACGCTTTCTTGCATGCTTGGTCACCCTCGATTAGGGGACTGATCGGCGAGAGCCACAGCAAACCTGGAAAAGTCCGAAAACAGCGACTGAACCACGCCACCTGGATCCTGCTGATTTTCCGGGTACCAGCCCGGAAAGCCCCTGCTGGTCTCATATCTTCATAGGTAATGAACGCGGGCTTTGTGGGCCCTTGTTCGGGTTTTACCTCAGTGCGGGCTCACCACCCGCACCTCGGCTTACTGCAGGTACAACGCTTTGTATCAGGTGCCGCTTTGCAGCAGCATGTTACGTACGTGACCGATTGCCTTGGTCGGGTTCAGACCTTTCGGGCAAACGTTTACGCAGTTCATGATCCCGCGGCAGCGGAATACGCTGAACGGGTCATCCAGGGACGCCAGGCGCTCCTGAGTCTTGGTATCGCGGCTGTCGGCAAGGAAGCGGTAAGCTTGCAGCAGTGCTGCCGGGCCCAGGAACTTGTCCGGGTTCCACCAGAACGACGGGCAGGAAGTCGAGCAGCAAGCGCACAGGATGCACTCGTACAGGCCGTCCAGCTTGTCACGGTCTTCCGGCGACTGCAGGCGCTCGATGGCCGGTGCCGGGGTATCGTTCTGCAGGAACGGCTTCACCTTCTCGTACTGCTTGTAGAAGATGCTCATATCGACCACCAGGTCACGAATGACCGGCAGGCCTGGCAGCGGACGCAGAACCAGCTTGCCGCCCTTCACAACCGCCGACAGCGGAGTGATGCAGGCCAAGCCGTTCTTGCCGTTCATGTTCATGCCATCGGAACCGCAAACGCCTTCACGGCAGGAGCGACGGTACGAGAAACCCTCGTCCTTTTCCTTGATCAGTGCCAATACATCCAGCACCATCAGGTCCTTGCCGCCGGTATCGACGTCGAACGACTCCATTTTTGGCGCCGAGTCGGTGTCCGGGTTGTAACGATAAACTTCGACTTTCAACATAGCAGCCACCCTTAGTAAGTCCGGACTTTTGGTTCGAAGGCTGGAACAGTCTTCGGCGCAAAGTTGACGCCGCGCTTGGCAACGCGCTTCTCACCCGGGTAGTACAGGGTGTGGCACAGCCAGTTTTCGTCGTCACGGTCTTCGAAGTCTTCACGGGCGTGAGCGCCGCGGGACTCTTTACGGGCTTCGGCCGCGATGGCGGTAGCTTCGGCAACTTCCAGCAGGTTCTGCAGCTCCAGCGCTTCGATACGCGCGGTGTTGAAGGCCTGGGACTTGTCGTTGATCTTGACGTTGGCGATACGGTCACGCAGACCGGCCAATTGCTCGATACCCTTCTGCATGTATTCGCCAGTACGGAACACACCGAAGTAGTTCTGCATGCAGCTCTGCAGCTCGCGCTTCAGGCTGGCAACGTCTTCACCGCTGGTACGCTCGTTGAGCTTGTTCAGGCGGTTCAGGGCAACATCGACGTCGGTGTCGCTGGCGTCACGGTATTCCACGCCTTCGCTCAGCGCCTTCTCCAGGTGCAGGCCGGCAGCACGGCCGAACACCACCAGGTCGAGCAGCGAGTTGCCGCCCAGGCGGTTGGCACCGTGAACCGATACGCACGCCACTTCACCTACGGCGAACAGACCCGGGATGATGTGATCCTGGCCGTCGGCGTCCATGGTAATGGCCTGGCCATGAATGTTGGTGGCAACGCCGCCCATCATGTAGTGGCAGGTTGGCACTACCGGCACCGGTGCGACCACAGGGTCGACGTGGGCGAAGGTCTTGGACAGTTCGCAGATACCTGGCAGGCGGCTGTGCAGCACTTCCTCGCCCAGGTGGTCCAGCTTCAGCAGTACGTGGTCCTTGTTCGGGCCCACGCCGTTGCCGGCGATGATTTCCTTGACCATGGAACGGGCAACCACGTCGCGGCCAGCCAGGTCTTTGGCGTTCGGCGCGTAACGCTCCATGAAGCGCTCGCCGTGGGCGTTGATCAGGTAGCCACCCTCACCGCGGCAACCTTCGGTGACCAGTACACCGGCGCCGGCGATACCGGTCGGGTGGAACTGCCACATCTCGATATCCTGCACCGGCACGCCTGCACGCAGGGCCATGCCGATACCGTCACCGGTGTTGATCAGGGCGTTGGTGGTGGAAGCGTAGATACGGCCCGCACCGCCAGTGGCCAGCACAGTGGCCTTGGACTTGATGTACAGGGTTTCGCCGGTTTCGATGCAGATGGCGATCACACCAACGAATGCGCCGTCCTGGTTTTTCACCAGGTCAACGGCATAGTACTCGTTGAGGAACGTGGTGCCAGCTTTCAGGTTGCCCTGGTACAGGGTGTGCAGCAGCGCGTGACCGGTACGGTCCGACGCGGCACAGGTACGGGCGGCCTGGCCACCTTTACCGAAGTCCTTGGACTGACCGCCGAACGGGCGCTGGTAGATGCGGCCGGTTTCGGTACGCGAGAACGGCAGACCCATGTGGTCCAGCTCGAAGACCGCAGCCGGGCCTTCCTGACACATGTATTCGATAGCGTCCTGGTCGCCGATGTAGTCGGAACCCTTGACGGTATCGTACATGTGCCAGCGCCAGTCGTCGTTCGGGTCGGCCGAAGCGATGGCGCAGGTGATGCCGCCCTGGGCGGATACGGTGTGCGAACGGGTCGGGAAGACCTTGGTGACTACGGCAGTCTTGTGGCCGCCTTGAGCCAGTTGCAGCGCTGCGCGCATGCCGGCGCCGCCGCCACCGATGATGATGGCGTCGAAGGAAATGGTTGGAATGCTAGCCATGGATCAGATACCCCAGAGAATCTGCACACCCCAGACGAAGTAAGCGAACATCGCAACGCCGCATACCGCCTGGAACAGGAAACGAATCGCAGTTGCCGACTTGCCGAACGACATAGGCGTCAGGTAGTCGGTTGCAATGGTCCACATGCCGACCCAGGCGTGAGCGCCCAGGGCAACGAGGGCCAGCAGACTGAAGATCCGCATCGCGTTGTTGGAGAACAGACCATGCCACTGGGTGTAGTCGATGCCTGGGTGGGCGACCACGTAGCCGATCAGGAAGAGGAAGTAAGCCGCGAGAACGACCGCAGAAACGCGCTGCGCCATCCAGTCATAGAGGCCCGAACGCGACAGGTTCGTGACATTGGTTACCATACCCAAACTCCCACCAGAACGATCAGCACCACGGAGATGACGATCACGATTTTCGAGCCCAGCTTGCCGCCTTCCAGCGTCTCACCGATACCCATGTCCATGATCAGGTGTCGAACACCTGCCACGAGGTGATAAAGCAGGGCGGACAACAGACCCCAGGTCACGAACTTGGCCAGCGGGCTGGTCAGACACGCCTTCACCTCACCGAAGCCTTCCTCGGAACCCAGCGACTTGCCCAGTGCATAAAGCATGATGGCAAGGCCGATGAACAGGATGACGCCGGAGATACGGTGCAGGATGGACGTGTATGCAGTGACGGGGAGCTTGATGGTCCTTAGGTCTAGGTTTACAGGTCGTTGGCTTTTCACGGCTTTTTTCACACTGAAGAGCCCCTAGCGAATCAGGGCAAAGTTGTTGGTAAGTGTACTGGTCAGGTACCCACCACCCAGGGAACGGCGACCCCCAGCAGTTCGGGCTTGGAAGCCCCTGGCGGTCGGGTGCCGAGTATAGACAGTTAGGCTGCTTATGACAACGTGACGGGGTAGCCCAAATAGCGCATTGCCTTTAATGAACAAAAGGCGTAAATGGGCGAGAATTTCGGGAAAAATCAGGCTTGAATGCTTGATTCAACAAGCCTTTAGGCAAATTGACATCTGAATTTATCCCTCTATAGTGGTGCGGGCCCTGCGTGGGGGGTCTGTCTGATGATTTCAAGCATTAATAGGAGGCCACATGGCTGACAAAAAAGCGCAGTTGGTCATCGAGGGCGCTGCCCCCGTCGAGCTGCCCATTTTAACCGGCACCGTTGGTCCTGATGTAATCGACGTCCGCGGGTTAGGGGCCACTGGTCACTTCACCTTCGACCCAGGTTTCATGGCGACTGCCTCGTGCGAGTCGAAGATCACCTATATTGACGGCGACAAAGGTATCCTGCTGCACCGCGGCTACCCGATCGAGCAACTCGCCGAACAGTCCGACTACCTCGAAACCTGCTACCTGCTGCTCAATGGCGAACTGCCGAATGCCGAGCAAAAGGCCCAGTTCGTCAGCACCGTCAAGAACCACACCATGGTTCACGAGCAGTTGAAGACCTTCTTCAACGGCTTCCGCCGCGACGCTCACCCCATGGCGGTGATGTGCGGCGTAGTCGGCGCCCTGTCGGCGTTCTATCACGACTCCCTGGACATCAATAACCCGCAACACCGCGAAATCTCCGCGGTGCGCCTGGTCGCCAAGATGCCGACCCTGGCTGCGATGGTTTACAAGTACTCCATGGGCCAGCCGATGATGTACCCGCGCAACGACCTGTCGTACGCGGAAAACTTCCTGCACATGATGTTCAACACCCCGTGCGAGATCAAACCGATCAGCCCGGTGCTGGCCAAGGCAATGGACCGGATCTTCATCCTCCACGCCGACCACGAGCAGAACGCCTCCACCTCCACCGTTCGTCTGGCCGGCTCGTCGGGTGCCAACCCGTTCGCCTGTATCGCCGCCGGTATCGCCGCACTGTGGGGCCCGGCCCACGGCGGTGCGAACGAAGCCGTACTGACCATGCTCGATGAAATCGGTGATGTTTCGAACATCGACAAATTCATCGCCAAGGCCAAGGACAAGAACGACCCGTTCAAGCTGATGGGCTTCGGTCACCGCGTGTACAAGAACCGCGACCCGCGCGCCACCGTGATGAAGCAGACCTGCGACGAAGTCCTGCGCGAGCTGGGCATCAAGAACGATCCGCAGCTGGAACTGGCCATGCGCCTGGAAGAGATCGCCCTCACCGATCCGTATTTCATCGAGCGCTCGCTGTACCCGAACGTCGACTTCTACTCGGGGATCATCCTCAAGGCAATCGGCATTCCAACCAGCATGTTCACCGTGATCTTCGCCCTGGCACGTACCGTGGGCTGGATCTCGCACTGGAAAGAAATGCTCTCCAGCCCGTACAAGATCGGCCGTCCGCGCCAGCTGTACACCGGCGAGCAAAAGCGCGACCTCGTTGCCCTGAAGGACCGCAAGTAAGCTTTGATAGCCGAACGCAAAAAGGCTGCCCTCGGGCAGCCTTTTTTATTGTAAACCTGATGGTCGCAGTTCGGCCTTTGCGGGTGCGGCCTTGCGTCGCGAAAGGGCTGCAAAGCAGCCCAAGCAATATTGCGCTAATCCTAAGATTCCGGGGCCGCTGCGCGCGCCCATTCGCGACGCATGGCCGCTACCACAGAGAACCGCGCGCCGCGTTAAACCTCAGTTTTTCTCAGCCCGCTCACGCAGCTCTTTCAAGGTATTGAACGGCGCATCCACCACGAACTTGTTGGCCACCATTGCCGGCACGCTGCCGCCCGGCTCGGTGTGCACCTGGTAGGTCACCTCCGTGCTGTCGCCCTTGGGCACCAGCTTCCAGAAGCCCTCAACCTTGGCCACCCGCACAAAGCCCTTCTCTTCCGGCAGATAGGTCGGCTCTTCCTTCAGGTTACGCACCAGGCTGCCGTCCGCCCCCTTGACCGTGGTCACATGCAAAACCGAATCACGCGGCGTCACCGGCCAAGGCGTATTGAACTGGGTGTAGGTCCAGGTCTGATCACCTTCTTGCTTGAGCAATTTCTGCAACTTGCACTCATGAATCCATGCGCAGGCGCCCACCACATCTTCCTGCAACGCCTGCACCTTGGCCAACGGCGCCTTGATCACGGTAACACCCTGATAGGCCTTGTACTTGGAACCGGCCACTTCGCTGAGGGATACCTTGATCCCGTCCTCGTTCTTGGCCACTTGCCAGTTTTCAGCCCAGGCCACAGGCGACAGCAGAACACCCACGCCACACAGCAGTGCAATACGCTTGAACGATCTCATCATGTTTATCCTTGTTGTCGAAGATCCAGCCTGTCACGCCGCCGTCATCTGCTCCCACCAGCCAAGAATCCTGATTGCCTCGTCACGATCACTGCCGCACACCTCGGCATCCGCCTTGAAACCACCACACACCGCCGGCCGCTCAGGCTTGCCGAACAGGTCGCACAGGTTGGCGGCCGTCAGGTGCAGGCAGCGCTCACCAGCCGGCTTGCCATTGGGCATTCGCGGCATCGCAGAAGTGATGGACGGGGCGATGCAGCAGGCACCACAGCCCTCACGGCATTTCATGGCTATTCACCAAAATCAGGACTCCCTTGGAACAAAACGGGACGAACGTCCCTGGATAGTAACCGCTCAAACAGCCGTTTGAAATTACTGGCACGATGAAATCTGCCGTGACCCTGCAGTCAGTTCCCACCTATTGGCGATACTCGAAATCGATGGCAGCCCCCTCCACGTCATGACGGCTGTCATTGCGCAGTTGCAGCTGCATCTCGTTGTTGATCAGCCGACCATTGAGCTGGAACGGGCTGTCATTGGTCTCTGGCTTTTCTGTGAACATGGGTGGCAACAAAGGCTTGCGCCGTTGGATTGGCGAAGGTGTGCCCACATTCGGCTCAAGGTTGTTGACCATATCAACTGGCAGGCTCAGGTCCAGCTTAGTCTTGGGTAATGGCTTGGCGACCGCTTTGCTGAGCGGCTTGTGCGCGGGCTTGGCTGTCGCCTTTCTTGGCACCTGCTTACCCGGAGCAGCCTGAGCCTGGGGGACCGGTTGCGCAGCCAAGGCGGGGACGACCGGGCAGCACAACGGCAGAAGGCACACGATCAGAACAAAGCAGCGCAAAGCGTTCATGGCAAATGGACAGACTGGCAGGAAAAATGCGTATGCTCCCTGTTCCACAGGCAGCTTGCAAGCCTTACAAAAGCGTGACCGCCGTCTCTCTGCACAACTGTTGGGCCAGCAAACCCAGCGTAATCACAGCCCGCTCGGCCTCTTTATTCCATGGAATGCCACAATTGAGCCGGACACAGTGGTTGAACTGCTCTGTGTTACTGAATATTAGCCCCGGTGCAATGCTGATGCCCTGCTCCAGCGCACGCACATGCAGCTCCTGGGTATTGACCCGACCCGGCAGGCTTACCCAAAGGATGAAGCCACCTGTCGGCCGGGTCATCTGGGTGCCCTCGGGGAAATGCTGCTGTACCGCCAACTGATAGGCACTGAGGTTCTTGCGATACTCCTGACGTATGTAGCGCAGATGCCGGTCGTAGCCGCCATTTTCCAGGTAGGCTGCCACCCCCATCTGCGTCACGCTGCAGGCCGAGTGGGTGGTAAAAGTCTGCAGGCGCTGAATCTCATCCTGGTAACGCCCGGCGATCATCCAGCCCACACGCACGCCGGGGGACAAAGTCTTGGAGAAGCTTGAACAGTAGATGACCCGATCCAGCCGGTCGAACGCCTTCAGCGCCTTGGTCTTGCCCTGCTCGAACATCAGCTCACCGTAGATGTCATCCTCGATGATCTGGATATCGAAGTCCGAGGCCAGGCGCAGCAATTGCTTTTGCCGTTCCTCCGGAACAGTGCCACCAAGTGGATTGCTCAAGCGCGCAGTCAGCACCAACGCCTTGATCGACCACTGGTTAGCCGCCAGTTGCAAGGCTTCGAGGCTGATACCGGTGGACGGGTCACTGGGGATTTCGATCACTTTCAAACCCAGCAGGTCAGCCAGCTGCAGCAAGCCGTAATAGGTCGGCGACTCGGCGGCGATCAAGTCACCTGGGCGGGTCAGCACCCGCAGCGACATCTGCAGGGCGTCGACACACCCATGGGTCACGATCACTTCGCGCGGGTCGACCAGCACGCCGGCATCGCGCATGCGTATGGCGATCTGCCTGCGCAGCGGCTCGAAACCGGGGCTGAACATGTAGCTGAAGGCGCGCGGACTATGGAAGCGCGTTACCTTGGCGATTTGCTGATGCAAGGCGCGCACCGGCAGGTAGTCGACATGCGGCACTGCAGCACCAAACGGGAACACACCATCGCGACGCGCCTCAGTCAGCACCTGCTGGATGATGCTGGCACGCGTGACCAGGCCGGGGCGCTCCACCCGGGCGATGTCCGGGGTTTGCGCGGTCAAGGCAGGGGTCTGGTGAACGTAATAGCCAGACTGCGGCCGCGCCCGGATAAGCCCTTGGTCCTCAAGATTGGCATAGGCCTGCAGCACCGTGGCATGGCTGACATTGAGCTGGGCGCTCATCTTGCGCACGGAGGGTACCCGCTCGCCTGGCTGGTAGACACCGCGACGGATATCATCGGCCAGTTGCTGGGCGATACGCTGGTACAGCAGCAGGTTGGTCATGTCGACATGCTCGTTGTTCTTGTACAGGTCACAGACGGTAGAGGATACCGTAACAGTTGCAAAGTGTACTGGGACAGATTGCAACATAGTCGACAATACAACAGCGTGACAGCTATCGAAACGATTAAACCGACATAAAGCGGGCCGCAAAGCGGCCCTTTCCACAAGACTCAGCGCGCTGGCGCGAGCCGCCCCTTGTCATCGGAGAATACGATCTCCACCCGACGGTTCTGCGCCCTGCCCCGCTCCGAAGCATTGGCCTCGATCGGGTACTGGTCGCCATAGCCTTCAACCTGCAGGCGTTTTTCGTCGATGCCCAGGTCCACCAGCATGTCGGCCACGGACTGCGCCCGGTCGCGCGACAGCTTAAGGTTGTCCTCGCCCGCGCCCGTGCTGTCGGTATAGCCCTCGATACGCACTACCCGGCGCGGGTTGAGCTGCAGGAACTGCACCAGCTTGAGCACAGTCCGGCTGGCCGAGTTCTTCAGGTCGGCACTGCCGGTATCGAACAGCACATCGCCCAAGGTCATCACCAGGCCACGGTCGGCCTGCTCCGAAGCCAACGCGGCAATCTGCGATTCGACCCACTGTCCCTGCTGCTGCACGCTGGCCAGCTTGGCCTCACGCAAAGCCAGCTGCAGGCGCTGGCGCTCCAGGTCGAGCTTGGCCTGGCGTTCCTGGCTCAGCGCCAGCTTGGCATGTTCGCGGGCAATCTCGCTGTAGCGCTGACTGAGGTAAGCATAATGCCGCACATCAGAACCGGTGCCGATGTAGCTGGACAAGCGCTCGGCGCGAGCCAGCGATTCGCCCGCGCGAATCACGTCGCGCGGCGCGCTGCGCAGCACGTCGGAATCATCTTTGACCCCCTGGAAGGCGACAGTGGCCTCATCCAGCGCGGCACTGCTGCGCTGGCTGGCGCAACCTTGCAAACCTGCCGTCAGCGCCAACAGTACCAGTGCAGCCAAAGGCGTACGACGGATCATGGCTGCACCTCCAGTTGCTTGCGCAAGCGCTTGACCCGCGACTGCAGCACCTGCAGCTGCTCTTCGCTCTTCTGGTTCAGCACCTGGGCCTCGGCCAGCCGCGCATCCAGCTCGGCTTGCTCGGCGCGCATGCGCGCATCGCGGTAGTCCTGGGTGAGCATGTTGGCCTTGGCGCGGGCCAGCTTGTCTTCAGCCAGTTTCAGCGCTTCGACCTGCCCGGTGGCGCCGACGGCCTTGGCCTGGTCCAGTGCTTGCTCGGAAATGCGCATCTGCTCGTCAGGGGCCGGATCATTGGCGCAGCCAGCCAGGCCGAGCACGGCCAGGGCAAGGATTAGTGGTTGGGTTCTCACGCAATCTTCCTAGTGTTTGGGGGCGTCCGCCGGCACCTGCAACTGCGCTTTCCAGCGCTCGAGATTACGTTGCAGCACCGCTTCGGATGCACCAGAGATCGGCAATTCTGTCAGTTTTTTTGCCAATTGCCCACGCAACCAGCTGTCATTGCACGCCGAGTTGTGCGACAGCGCCAGGTACAGGCCTGGCCTGTCCACCGGCAAGCCGCGGGCTATCAGGTCATTGCTCATGCCCAGGCTCTGGGCCATGGCCATACCGGAGTAACGTCCAGCCAGCACATAATCCACCTGGCCGAGTACCAGTTTCTGGAAAGCCTGGGTCAGGTTCTGCGCCGGCACCAGCTTGAGCTGGGCCTTGGCGAACGCAGTAAAGGCCGGGGTCAGGCGCGCACGCTCGGACAAACTGCCCTGGTACCTGGCCAGGTCGGCCGGGCCATCAAAGGTCACCGCTGCATCATGGCGGGTCCACACCAGGTACTCATTGAGCTGCAACGGCGGATGGATGTAGTCCAGCGCGGTCAGTTGCTCCACCTGCATGGGGGTGTCGAGCAGCAAGTCCATGCGCCCACTGCGCACCTCTTCCAGCGCCTGGTCACGGCGACCGGCACTCAGCACCTCGACCTTCACACCCAGCTCGCCGGCCACCTGGCGCAACAGGTCGACGTTGGCGCCGATCAGGTGCCTGGGGTCTTTCGGGTCTTGCCAGGAATAGGGCGGCGCATCAGGGCTACCGGTCGCCACCAGGCGCTCGCACTTGCCTGCCGCCATCGCCAGTGGCGGCAACAACAGCGCCACGCATGCCAGCACCCTGCCCGTTCCGCGCAACGTCATGCCTCACTCCTCAACCCATAAAAAAACCCGACCCTCAAAGCGAGGGCCGGGTTCTTTATAAGTGAAGCAGCCGGATCAGACCAGCTTTTCCAGCTCTGGAACCGCTTCGAACAGGTCAGCGACCAGGCCGTAGTCGGCCACCTGGAAGATCGGCGCTTCTTCGTCCTTGTTGATCGCAACGATCACTTTGGAGTCTTTCATGCCGGCCAGGTGCTGGATCGCGCCGGAGATACCGACGGCGATGTACAGCTGTGGCGCAACGATCTTGCCGGTCTGGCCGACCTGCATGTCGTTCGGCACGAAGCCTGCGTCGACTGCGGCGCGCGAGGCACCGACAGCCGCGCCGAGCTTGTCGGCCAGGCTGTACAGGTGCTTGAAGTTGTCACCGTTGCCCATGCCACGGCCGCCGGAAACGACGATTTTGGCAGCGGTCAGCTCTGGGCGGTCGGACTTGGCCAGCTCTTCGCCAACGAAAGCCGAAATGCCGGCGTTGTGTGCAGCGCCAACAGCTTCGACAGCAGCCGAACCACCTTCGGCAGCCACGGCATCGAAGCCGGTGGTACGGACGGTGATCACCTTGATGGCCGCGCTCGATTGCACGGTGGCGATGGCGTTACCCGCGTAGATCGGGCGCTTGAAGGTGTCGGCGGACTCGACCGAGATGATCTCGGAGATCTGGTCCACGTCCAGCAGCGCGGCAACACGCGGCAGGATGTTCTTGCCGTTGGTGGTAGCCGGGGCCAGCACGTGGCTGTAACCCTTGGCCAGCTCGACGATCAGCGGCGCGACGTTTTCCGGCAGCACGTGGGCGTAGGCCGCGTTGTCGGCAACCAGCACCTTGGCCACGCCAGCGATCTTGGCAGCAGATTCGGCAACGCCACCGACGTTCTGGCCTGCGACCAGCACGTGCACATCACCACCGATCTTGGCGGCTGCGGCGACAGTGTTCAGGGTGGCCGGGGCTACGGCACCGTTCTCGTATTCAGCGACAACCAGGATAGTCATTTAGATTACCTTCGCTTCGTTCTTCAGCTTCTCGACCAGTTCGGCCACCGATTTGACCTTGATGCCAGCGCTGCGGGCAGCCGGGGCTTCAACCTTCACGGTCTTGTTGGTGGAGGCGAGGGAAACGCCCAGCGCGTCTGGAGTAACAGTCTCCAGCGGCTTCTTCTTGGCCTTCATGATGTTCGGCAGCGACGCGTAGCGTGGCTCGTTCAGGCGCAGGTCGGTGGTGACGATGGCTGGCAGGTTCAGTGCAACGGTCTGCAGGCCGCCATCGATTTCACGGGTGACATTCAGCTTGTCGCCAGCGACTTCGACCTTGGACGCGAAGGTACCCTGGGCGAAGCCTGTCAGCGCGGCCAGCATCTGGCCGGTCTGGTTGTTGTCACTGTCGATGGCCTGCTTGCCGAGGATGACCAGCTGCGGCTGCTCCTTGTCGACAACGGCCTTCAGCGCCTTGGCCACAGCCAGGGAGTTCAGTTCGTCAGCGGCTTCTACCAGGATGGCACGGTCGGCACCCAGAGCCAGGGCAGTACGCAGCTGCTCCTGGGCAGTGGTCGGGCCGACGGAAACGACGACGATCTCGGTCGCAACGCCTTTTTCTTTCAGGCGTACGGCTTCTTCCACGGCGATTTCGCAGAAGGGGTTCATGGACATCTTGACGTTAGCAAGGTCGACGCCGGAGTTGTCCGCTTTGACGCGAACCTTGACGTTGTAGTCGACCACTCGTTTGACAGCTACAAGAACCTTCATGGATTCCTCGTTACTCTCCGGTGAATAGATAGTCGCCTGGGGCAGAGCCCTGCGATGCGCGTGGGTACAAGGGCACCTCTAAAAACGTATCGGGAGGCAGCAATTTCACAGTGACCGAACAGTCTTGTTCGGACTCTTGCGACAAATCCTCGCGGGTCATTTTCTGTCGTGGCGTGTAAACTCCACTACAAACCGGCCTAAGCCCGCAAAACCCTGCTCCACACCTGGTCTTTAGAGGTGTACCTGCGCCCGGCTGCAAGCCTACGGCGAACGTAAAACCGCTCGTATCTTGACCGTAACACCCATTCCGGTCAATACGGCAAATCGGTCACCCTCCAGCCGCGTTCCTGTGATTTTACTGGCCTGCGGCAAATTCAAACAAACGTTTGTATTGGACCCGCCAAGTGGTGTAGATATAATGCGCGGCCAAGACAAAACGGTGTAGTCCGTCATTTGCCCAGCTACAGTTCCGCCGTTGCGTAGAACCGCTGCGAATGCCCCGCACCCATAAGACAAAGCAACAGCACGAGCCTTGATGAGTAGGAGAGAACCAGTGGAACGCGAATACATGGAATTCGACGTGGTCATCGTCGGCGCCGGCCCGGCGGGCCTGTCCGCCGCCTGCCGCCTGAAGCAGAAGGCCGCCGAAGCCGGTAGCGAAATCAGCGTCTGCGTGGTGGAGAAAGGCTCTGAAGTCGGCGCCCACATCCTCTCTGGCGCAGTGTTCGAGCCTCGCGCCCTGAACGAGCTGTTCCCCGACTGGAAAGCGCTCGGCGCACCACTCAATACCGAAGTGAAGCGCGACGACATCTACGTGCTCAAGGATGCCGGCAGCGCGACCAAGGTGCCTGACCTGTTCGTACCCAAGACCATGCACAACCATGGCAACTACATCATCTCGCTGGGCAACCTGTGCCGCTGGCTGGCCCAGCAGGCCGAGAACCTCGGTGTGGAGATCTACCCGGGCTTCGCCGCCCAGGAAGCGCTGTTCGACGACAACGGCGTGGTCCGCGGCATCGTCACCGGCGACCTCGGTGTCGACCGTGAAGGCAACCCCAAGGATGGCCTGTACACCCCAGGCATGGAACTGCGCGCCAAGTACACCCTGTTCGCCGAAGGCTGCCGTGGCCATATCGGCAAACAGCTGATCAAGCGCTTCAACCTCGACAGCGAGTCCGACGTCCAGCACTACGGCATCGGCCTGAAGGAAATCTGGGAAATCGACCCGGCCAAGCACGAACAGGGCCTGGTGGTGCACACCGCCGGCTGGCCGCTGGACGTGGTGGCCAAGGAAAACACCGGTGGCTCGTTCCTTTATCACCTGGAAAACAACCAGGTGGTGGTCGGCCTGATCGTTGACCTGTCCTACGCCAACCCATACCTGTCGCCGTTCGACGAGTTCCAGCGCCTCAAGCACCACCCGGTGATCAGCCAGTACCTCGAAGGCGGCAAGCGCATCAGCTACGGCGCCCGCGCCTTGGCCAAGGGCGGCATCAACTCGCTGCCGAAAATGGTCTTCAATGGTGGCGCGCTGATCGGTTGCGACCTGGGCACCATGAACGTGGCCAAGATCAAGGGCAGCCATACCGCGATGAAATCCGGCATGCTCGCCGCCGAAGCAGTGGCCGACGCATTGATCGCCGGTGGCGAAGGCGGCGATCAATTGAACAGCTATGTCAGCGCCTTCAAGGCCAGCTGGCTGCACGAAGAACTGTTCGCCAGCCGCAACTTCGGCCCGGCCATGCACAAGTTCGGCCCGCTGTTGGGCGCGGCGTTCAACTATGTCGACCAGAACTGGTTCGGTGGCAAACTGCCGTTCACCCTGCACGACACCAAGCCGGACTATGCCTGCCTCAAGCTGGCCGCCGACTCGAAAAAGATCGACTACCCGAAACCGGACGGCAAGCTCAGCTTCGACAAGCTCAGCTCGGTATTCCTCTCCAGCACCAACCACGAAGAGGAACAACCCTGCCACCTGAAGCTGACCGATCCGAGCGTACCGATCGCCAGCAACCTGCCGCTGTACGACGAGCCTGCCCAGCGTTACTGCCCGGCAGGCGTGTACGAAGTGGTCACCCAGGAAGACGGCAACAAGCGTTTCCAGATCAACGCGCAAAACTGCGTGCACTGCAAGACCTGCGACATCAAGGACCCGGCCCAGAACATCACGTGGGTCACCCCTGAAGGCGCTGGCGGGCCGAACTACCCGAACATGTAAGGCCCCTGCCCTTGCGGCAACAAAAAGCCCCCGGTCCTCATGGGCCGGGGGCTTTTTGTTGTGAGTATGCGTCTGGACCTACGAGGTGTTCGCCGTGAGAGGTTCAGCGCCTATCAGATCGAGCGCCGCCCGCGCGGCGCATCGCGAGCAAGCTCGCTCCTACATCTGTTTCGAGCCAGTCCATCCTGTGCCAGGCGCGCGCGACCGCATTGTTTGTACAACGCGATATCGAGCCATGCGCCAGGGCGTTCGCGCGCAAATCCCACAGGCATAATTGGCCCGGAACAAATGTAGGAGCGCATCGCGAGCAAGCTCGCTCCTACATCTGTTTCGAGCCAGTCCATCCTGTGCCAGGCCCGCGCGACCGCCTTGTTTGTACGACGCGATATCGAGCCATGCGCCAGGGCGTTCGCGCGCAAATCCCACAGGCATAATTGGCCCGGAACAAATGTAGGAGCGAGCTTGCTCGCGATGCGCCGCGCGGGCGGCGCTCGGTGCAAGCCTTGCTACACAACCCAGGACATGCACCTGCTCATTTGTCGCCACACATGACCGGCATCGGCTCCGCAGCAAACACCAATGGCTCACGACGCCCGAAATACAAGGCCGTCAGCAGCCCCACCGCGCCCATGATCAGACAAAACCCGACACACACCCATGGGCTCCACGGCATCAGCGCAATCAGTGCCAGCGGCGTGGTACTGGCCCACACTGCGTAGGCCACGTTGTAGGTGAAGGAAATGCCCGATACACGGATTTGCGCCGGGAACAGCCCTACCATTACCGAGGGCACCACCCCCACCACGCCACAACTCAACCCCGCCAGCGCATAGGCCAGCCAGGTCATGCCCCACTGCCCCACCAGGCTGGCGTACAACGTGCCGATACCCAGCGGCAGCAACAGGCTATACAGCATCAGCGCGCGCCAGGCACCCACACGGTCGACCAGCAGCCCGGCCAGCACGCAGCCAATGTTGAGGAAGACGATGCCCACACTGCTGAGGGCGAAGGTGTGCCCGGCACTCATGCCGAAGCGCTGCTGCATCACTGTCGGGGTGATCACCACCAGCACCACCACCGCCGAGGTCAGCACACAGGTCAGCAACGCGGCAGGGATCAACGCCCGGCGGTGCTCGCCCAGCACTCGCCGCAGCGGAAATGCCACAGGTTGCTCCTGGCGCGCGCGCAGGGCGAGAAACACCGGTGTTTCACTGAGCCAGCGGCGCAGCCACACACCAATTACACCGAACACCCCACCCAACAGGAACGGGTAGCGCCAGGCGTAATCGAGGATTTCCTGCGGGGTGAACAGTTGCGCCAGCAAGGTTGCGGTCAGCGCCCCCAGCAGGTAGCCGAAGGTCAGCCCGGCCTGCAGAAAGCCCAAGGCATAGCCGCGCCGCCCGTTGGGTGCGTGCTCGGCAACGAACGTCCAGGCGCTTGGCACTTCACCGCCTACGGCAGCACCCTGGAGGATGCGCAGGGCCAACAGTATCAGCGGGGCGGCATAGCCGATGTCGGCATAGGTCGGCATCACCCCGATCAACAGGCACGGCAGGGCCATCATCAGGATGCTCAGACTGAAGACCCGCTTGCGCCCCAGATGGTCGGCAAAGTGCGCCATCAGGATGCCGCCCAGCGGCCGCGCCAGATAGCCGGTGACGAAAATGCCGAAGCTTTGCAGCAGGCGTAGCCATTCGGGCATCTCGGGAGGGAAGAACAGTTGGCTGAGGGTCAGCGCGAAGAACACGAAAATGATGAAGTCGTAGATTTCCAGCGCGCCACCCAGCGCCGCCAGGCCCAGGGTCCGATGGTCGCCGCGGCTGAACCGGGGCGGGCGAGCGGTATCGATGGCAGTCATGGCAGGGTCCGCAGATCGGCAAAGGGCAAGAGCATAACAAATAGCTGCCCCATTGCCCCGCCTGCGGCACCGCTAGCGGTTGAACACCGTATGCGCGAAGTTGGCTCGCGGCCGTGGCCGCGCTGTACTCGCCGCCAAGGTGCTCGGCAGCGGTAGCTTGCCGACCAGCATCGGTGCGTCGATGATTGCCATGAACGTCTCCAGCGCCTCGTTATCGGGCGCCTGTGGCAGGCTCAGACTGACCGCCTGGCGCTCGGTCTGCGGCACTGCTGGCACTTTCAACTGGCTGGAATGGTAAAGCAGGGCGTGCTGGATCTGTGTGCTGACGCGGCAGAAGCGTTCCAGGTCTACTCCGCAATGGCTGGCCAGCTCGATATTGCCCAGCAACAGGTGGAAGGGCTGCAAGGCGCACTGCACCAGGCGCTGCAGCTCCTCGAAGCTATCCACTGGGGCTATCCGGTAATAGCCCAAACCATTGAGCAACCGCTCCAGCTGCAGGCGCTGGCACGGGTGTGCATCGGCGATGAGAATGCGCAGGGTCTTGTTTGCCATGGTCGGACCTGGGCCATTAGGTAATGGGCACGCTCCATGACCATACTGCGCCAGTAACGGCTACTGCCAAGGCCATGTACGGCAACGGTCTTATCTGATAGAAGTCGGGAAAGCCGCATAAATCAAGTGATTGACTGACGGAATTTGCATTTGCCTTTAACCTGGCAATCAGGATTCCCATTGCCGCATGCGCACCCGGCAGTGCTTCATGGCATTGACGATGTGCTTTTCCACCAGGCTACGCGAAATGCCCAGCCGCTCGGCGATCTGCAGATGGGACAGGCCTTCGATCTTGCGCAGCAGGAAGCATTCGCGGCAGGGGCCGCTCAGTTCGTCCAGTGCCCGCTGCATGAGGGTCAGGCGCTGGTTGAGCTGCAGTTCCTGCGCCAGCGCCGGCACATGACAGCCCTCATCACTGTCAAGTATCTCCAGCGGTTCGGCCTGACGCACCAGATGGCGACGATGGCGGTCGACCACCAGGTTCAGGGCGATACGGTACAGGAAAGCGCGCGGATGCTCGATCTGCCCGTTGTCCGTTCGCTCCAGTACCCGCAGGTAGGCATCGTGGGCAACATCCTCTGCCGCCTGACGGTTACCCAGGCGCGCGGACAGGAAACTCACCAATTCACGATAGTAACGTTCCACAAACACACCTGGAATCGTCCTGCACACCCACGACGGGGCAGATGCAGAACTGAGTGATATCAGCGTGCGATCTTACAAAATATAATGATTCTCAGCAACGCACACCTGCGCTGGGCCCACTGTCAGCCCGATGCCCGCACGACCTTGAGATTGCGGGCATACCAGGGGCGCTGCGGCACCCGTGGTCGCAGCCGGGCAAAGAGGTCTTCATTGCCATAAATGATGCGCAACGCCAGCTTCATGGTTTCCGGGTCCATCTCGACGCTTCGACCAGGTCGCAGGCCCGGCACCGTGGAACAGCCATGGGTATCGGGACCTAGCCACGGGTCAGCCACCTCTACCCAACGCCCGGGTGCGAACCAGGGCACACCATTCACCTGCAAGCGGCGGATCTCGCCCGGGTGAACCCGCTCGTGGGCGCGGAACCAGTCGTCGACTCGGTCGTCGATCCACCCATGAAAATGCCAGAACACCGGGTTTACATGTGACGAGAACGGGTCGCCAAGAAAATCGTTACGTGCTTCAAACCAGCGCTCAGCAAAATCCCCCGGGGTACGTGCTGCGGGCACCGGCATACCGTTGGACGGGTCGCGCGGCACCGCCGCCCACCGCATGTGCAACCAGTCATGCAGGCCCAGTTCCAGCTCTGAGCCGAACTGCCCCAAGGTCAGCTTGCTCAGATATTCCGGATCACTGTACCGCGACTCCCAGACCTGAAAGTTGCCATGGAAGGTATCCGGGCTTTTGATGTCGCGTACCCACTGGGTGTACTCCTGGTCGTCATGGGCCAGCCAGGTCGGTGGCAAGGCATTGCCGTCGCAGTTGTCGAAGTAACGGGCGAAACCGACGCGGTCACGCTCAAGCTCCGGCTGAGGCAGCGGGAACCGCGTCCACGAGGGCAGGTCCTGCAGGGCCCTGGCACTGCCGAGCATGTGCCGGTGCATGAACAGGAAGTCTTCTCCGGAACCGTTGCGATCCTTGTGCCTGCCACGCGCATCACGCTCCTGGCCCCGCGGCCCGGGTTGCCAGCCCAGACCACGCAGGGCGGATTGCTTGTCCTCTTCCAGCTTGTGCCACTTGTCCCGCGATGCGTGCCATAACTGGTGAAACAGCCGGTGCTCCGGCGAAATGAGCCAAGCCAGCAACTGTGGCGACAGCGGCGTACGTTCGCGAGCCTCCGGGAAAGGCCGCTTCAAGGCCAGGAAGCCATTGTCCAGAACAGGCAGAGACAGGGCGCGGTCCAGGGCCGAGATACGACCATTGAGCGTTGCCGGCCCGGCATTGCCATAGGCGCCCCAGACCTCATCGAGCACCACATGGCATTCATAGCGCGCACGCCCTGCACCGGGCTCGGTTGAAAACAGCCGCCAGCGCAACGTCCCGGGCTTGTCCGTCAGCAAGTCACCCATGACCCGATAACGTGGTTCCTGCTCACTGCGCAAGCGATCGGCGGTGTCCAGGTAACCTCGCAGCCCCCGGCCATTGCTGGCGACATCCAGAAACAGTTCCAGCTCCCCGTCGGGCATACCCAGCAGTTGGGCATCCTTGCCATGTGCAGTCCAGCGCCAGATGCCCCGCAGGATGTCGCCCAGCTGCTGCAGGCGGGTATCGGCCAACTCGACAACAGCCTCGCCAGGCGTTTCCGGAAACGCATCGGCATCCCGCTGGCGCTGCACATACAGCGCACCGGGCACCGCCACGCCGGTCAATGCCACAGCGGCGATGAACCCGCGTCGAGAAATCGTCATTGCAACTACCTGTGCCTTCATAGCGGCCATGGAGCACGGCCCGTCCAAGGCTAGAACGTTGTATCTGCGCAGAAATTTAACGCCTCGGCCGGGCCGGCTAAATTTCCTCTGTGTCGACTCGTTCACCCCAGGTAGCGGCGGCCTCTGTGCCCTCCCTCGACGGCGAACCTACTGAGACCAAGATGACGACACCACGCTGGAAAAAAGCCCTGTACATCAGCCTGGCTGCGGCAGCCGCCGCGGGTGCCGGTCTGGCTGCCTGGTACCATTTCGCGGCCCCTGGCGGCTACCCCCGGGAGGTCGTTCGTCAAGCCAACGACTTACAGGAGCGCATCATCTCGTTCGACAGCCATGTCACCTTGCCGTTGGACTTCGGCAACGAAGGCAGCGAAGCCGACAAGGACGGGCCGGGCCGCTTCGACCTGGCCAAGGCTGCCCAAGGGCGGTTGTCTGGCGCGGCGCTGACCATCTTTGCCTGGCCCGAATCCTGGACGGGCGCAAACAGCCCGCATCGCCCCACGCCAGGTTTCGTCGAGGCCGCCCGCCACACCCAGGAGGTGCGCTACAACGCCATCACCGCGATGGTGCGCGACTTCCCCGAACGTGTCGCCATCGCCTACACCCCGCAGGACATGCGGCGCTTGCACGGCGAAGGCAAGTTCGCGGTGTTCCTGAGCATGCTCAATGCGTATGCGCTGGGGGACGATATCGACCAGCTCGACCGCTGGGCGGCACGCGGGGTGCGTATGTTCGGCTTCAGCTACGTCGGCAACAATAGCTGGGCCGACTCATCTCGCCCCTTGCCGTTCTTCAATGACACTGTCGATGCGCTGGAGGGTCTGTCCCCCATCGGCAAGCGCGCCGTACAGCGGCTCAATGACCTGGGCGTGATCATCGATGTCTCGCAGATGTCCAGCAAGGCGCTGAACCAAGTCATTCAGCTCAGCCGCACTCCGGTGGTGGCGTCGCACTCGGCGCCACGGGCCATGGTCGATATCAACCGCAACCTGTCCGACAAGGAAATGCAATTGATCAAGGAAGGCGGCGGGGTCGTGCAGCTGGTCGCGTTCTCCAGCTACCTCAAGCCGCTCAGCGCACAGACCCAGGAAAAGCTCAATGCCTTGCGCGCCCGCTACGCCCTGCCGCCACTGGCTGACCTGAACTATGCGCTGATGCCTGGCGACCCGGTCATCGCCGGCTGGCCCGAGCAGAAGGTCGGACAATATGCCAACGAGCTCTATGCCATCCTCGAACAAGAGCCGCCCGCGACCCTGAAGGACTATGGCGATGCCATCGACTACACCGTGCGCAAGATCGGCATCGATCACGTAGGCATCAGTTCGGACTTCAACGAAGGCGGCGGCATCGATGGCTGGCACGACGCCAGCGAGGCACGCAACGTAACGGCCGAACTCATTACCCGCGGCTACTCCGAAGCCGATATCGCCAAGCTTTGGGGCGGCAATTTCCTGCGCGTCTGGGAACAAGTGCAGCACGCCGCCCGCGGTACCGACACTTCACTGCGCTAAGCCATTGGGCACCCTTATGAACGACCGCCGCAACTTTCTCAAACGGGCTGGCCTCCTCGCTGCCGGCCTGCCGCTCGCCGGCCATCTGCTACCCGGTGCCGAGGCCGCCACGCCGATACCGAGCGCCGGCAACCAACGATGGGCCGATTTTCGCCGCCTGTTCGAACTCGACCCGAACTATGCGCACTTCGCCAACTTCCTGATCACCTCTCATCCAAGACCGGTACGCGAAGCCATCGAGGCCCTGCGTGCACGTTTCGACCGTCACCCGGCGCTGATGGTCGACTGGGATGCCCAGTCGGAGTGGAAGCACGAGGCTGAGGTACGCCAATGGGCGGCACGCTACCTGGAGGTGGCGCCACGCCAGATTGCCCTGACGGGCAGCACTACCGAGGGCCTGGGTTTGATTTATGGCGGCATCAAGCTGGCACCCGGCCAGGAAATCCTGACCACGGTGCACGAGCATTCCGCCGCACGGCAAACCATGAACTACCGCAGCGCCCGCGATGGCAACCCGGTACGCAGGCTGCGCCTGTTCGAGCAACCCTGGCAGGTGAGCACCGACCAGGTGCTGGGGACCTTGCGTGCCGCCATTTCCCCGCAAACACGCGTGCTGGGCATGACCTGGGTACATTCGGGCAGCGGGGTGAAACTGCCGGTTGGCGAAATCGGTGCGCTCGTACGCGAGATCAATCAGAACAGGGACGAACGCGACCATATCCTGTATGTGATCGACGGAGTTCACGGGTTTGGCGTCGAGGACATGCGCTTCGCCGACCTGAACTGCGACTACTTCATCTCCGGGACCCACAAGTGGATGTTCGGTCCCCGGGGGACAGGCATCATCTGCGCCGCATCCTCGGCACTGGGGCAACTGCAACCGAGCATCGCCACCTTCTCGGAAAACGAAGACTTCGCCACCATCATGAGCCCGGGCGGCTACCACGCCTTCGAGCACCGCTGGGCCCTGGGCAAGGCGTTCGAACTGCACCTGCAAACCGGCAAGGCTGCCGTGCAGGCACGTATCCACGCTCTCAACGACTACCTGAAGCAACAGCTGGAAAGCCTGCCTGCCATCGAACTGGTGACGCCGCGCAGCAGCACCCATTCGGCGGGCTTCACCTTCTTTCGCGGCAAAGGCCAGGATGCCGACGAGCTGGCCAGGTACCTGACTAGCCAACGCATCATCGTCGACGCCGTGTCGCGCGATGCCGGGCCAGTGGTGCGCACTGCGCCGGGTTTGCTGAATACCGAAGCGGAAATCGACCGCTTGGTCGAAGTACTGCGCCAACGCCTGCGCGCCTGACAACCCGGGCGCGGCCACACGCGCCCATGCCAACCCTGCACAACGACAACCGACGAGGCTTACCGTGGACCTTCAGCGCATACTCGAAAAACTGTTCGTCAATGCCCACGCCGTCGGCATCGAAGGCGTGTTCCAGTTCGACTTCGGCCAGGGACTCAGCTACTGGTCCGAGGTATGCGACAACACGTGCACCGGGCGTGGCCGGCATGACACGCCGGACGTCACCCTCGAGGTGGCCGAAGAAGACTTCCTCGGCATCATGGCGGGCAATGTCGACGTCGAGGAACTGTTCGCCAGTGCACGCCTGAAAATTACCGGCAACATGGGCCTGGCAACCTTGCTGCCGCAGGTCATCAGCAGCGCGCGGCAAGGCGCGACAGCCAGCAAGGCAGCGATGAACCAGCGCTATCCCACGCCAGCACGTCACAGCGAACACATCTCGGCAGCCCAACCTTTGCTGCATGCTGTACGACGCCTGTCACGGGCCGAAATGCCACCGTCGCGCTTCGATCGAGAGCACCTGGCAACGGGCTTGCCAGTGGTGCTGAGCGACGCCCTTGGCGATTGGCCGCTGTTCACCATGGGCCGCGACGCCTCGCTGGCACACTTTGCCGAGCTACAGGGCATTACCCGGCATGGTGATTATGTGAAGAAGACCTTCTCCACTGATCGCGACTTTCGCGCCACTTCCATGGCTGATTTCATCGCGTCGCTGGACCAGCCGGTCAAGCCTGGCGAGCCCCCCGCCTATATGGGCAACAATATCGTGCCGGAAAAGCTCCAGGCCCTGATCCGCTACCCGGACTACTTCGAACGCCAGCGCTTCATTCCACCGCGTATCTGGATCGGCCCCAAAGGCACGCTTACACCGCTGCACCGGGATGATACCGACAACCTGTTCGCCCAGGTCTGGGGGCAGAAATCGTTCATCCTGGCAGCACCGCACCATCGCGCCGCACTGGGCACCTGGTCAACCAGCCCGAAGGGCGGCCTGGACGGCTGTGATTTCAACCCCGACGCCCCCGACTACGAGCGTTTCCCCGAAGCCCGTGAGGTGCCCTTCCTGCGTGTGGTGTTGCAGGCCGGCGACTTGCTGTTCCTGCCCGAGGGCTGGTTCCACCAGGTAGAGTCAGTGTCCACGTCGCTGTCCGTGAACTTCTGGATAGACTCCGGACGCGGCTGGTAACCCGCGGGACGATGACCTGATCTTGATGGGCCGTTGGCGGGGGCGATGGGCCGCAAAGCGGCCCAGACAAGGGTTCAGACTGCCGCGATCAACGCCTCTGCAAAGCGCTGAGCCACGTCATCGATCTGTTCAGCGCTGATGATCAACGGCGGCAGGAAGCGCACCACCGCGCCATGCCGCCCGCCCAGCTCCAGAATCAACCCGCGCTTGAGGCATTCGCGCTGCACCGTGGCCGCCAGCTCATGGTTGGCCTGCGGGTACCCCAACGCATCCCGTTCGCCCTGCGGCGCGACCAGTTCGACCCCAAGCATCAAGCCACGCCCGCGTACATCACCCAACTGCGGATAGTCACGTTGCAATTGCTGCAGGTGCTGGCGCAGGCGCAGGCCCATGGCTTCTGCATGCTCGGCCAGGCGATGCTCGACCAGATAGTTGATCACCGCAGAGCCGGCCGCCATGGCCATCTGGTTGCCACGGAAGGTACCGGCATGCGCACCCGGCTTCCAGGTGTCCAGCCAGTCGCGATAGACCACTACCGCCAGCGGCAGGCTGCCACCGATGGCTTTGGACAAGGTGACCACATCGGGCACGATACCGGCGTGCTCGAAGGCGAACATGCGCCCGGTACGGGCAAAGCCGCTCTGGATCTCGTCAACGATCAACGCCACGCCCGCCTGCTCGGTAATGCGCCGCACGCCCTTGAGCCATTCGATGTCGGCCGGAATGACCCCGCCCTCACCCTGCACCACTTCGAGGATCACGGCAGCGGGCAGCGGCACACCGCTTTCCGGGTCGAGCAGCAGGTTTTCCAGGTAATGCAGGCTGGCCTTGACCCCGGCTTCACCGCCCAGGCCGAACGGGCAGCGGTAGTCGTAGGGGTACGGCATGAACTGCACACCGCTGCTCAGCAACGCCCCCAGTGGCTGCTTGGGGCCAAGGCTGCCCATCAGACTCAGCGCGCCCTGGCTCATGCCATGGTAGGCGCCATGAAAGGCCAGCACGGTGCTGCGCCCGGTTGCGCCACGCACCAGTTTGAGCGCCGCTTCAACGGCGTCGGTACCGGTCGGGCCGCAGAACTGCACCTTGGCCTCGCGACGCAGCGCCTCGGGCAGGATGCCGAACAGGTCCTGGACGAAGCGGTCCTTGACCGGTGTGGTCAGGTCGAGTGTATGCAGCGGCAGTTCGTCAGCCAGCACGCGCTGGATTGCCTCGACTACTACCGGGTGATTATGCCCCAGCGCCAAAGTGCCAGCGCCAGCCAGGCAGTCGATGAACTGGCGGCCTTCGACATCTTCGACATGAATGCCCCGGGCGCGCTTTAGCGCCAGCGGGATGCGCCGCGGGTAGCTGCGGGCGTTGGACTCTTGCTGTTGCTGGCGTTGTAGCAAAGGCGAATCGGTGAATTCGTACAAAGGTTGCGGCACGCTGGCCGGAACAACCCGGGCAAGGCTGGAAGCGGTGGACATGGGTGAATCCTCGCAAGCAAGCGGATGGGCGGTTATCGCTTTGGAAACGCTTGAGTGCGGGGAGGATTTAGCGGTTGTTACTGGATTTTATTTCTGTCTGTGCCCAGGACGCGCCGGTACCTGCAAGAAGACCCGCAAGCCGTCACTACGGCTGTCAAAGCGCAGGCTGCCGGCACACCGCTGCACGATCGCCTGCACAATCGCCAGCCCCAATCCGCAACCACCACTCTGCCCATTGCGCCAGAAGCGCTCGGTCAGGTGCTCCAGGTCCGCTTCGGCAATCCCTGGCCCGTGATCACGCACCATGAAGCCCACCTGGCCGTCCGCCATCTGCACGTCCAGCTCTACGGCTTCATCGCCGCCATGACGCAAGGCGTTGTCCAGTAGGTTGCGCAGCGCTGCCACTGCCAACGGAGCGGGCATGCCCAGGTAGATCTGCGTGGCTTCTTCAGGCAAACGCAGCACGATACGGCGGTTGTCACCCCCTCCGGCGTCCTGCACCGCCTGATGGGCCACCTGCTCGGCGCTGCACTGCACGCCGTCCTCGAACGACAGGCTGCCTTCCACCCGCGCCAGCATCAGCAACTGCTCCAGCGTTCGGTGCATGCGGTCGGTGCCCTGCTCTGCATGCTCCAGCGCCTGCTCGCGCACCGCACCGTCGGTCATCCGCGCCACCTGCAGGTGGGTCTTGATCGCGGTCAGCGGGCTGCGCAGTTCATGCGCGGCATCATCGGTCAGGCGCCGCTCACGCTCGAGGGTCTGGGCAATGCGCCGGAACAGCTGGTTCTGGGTTTCCAGCAACGGCTGCAACTCGCTGGGCATGCCCGCCACCTGCAGCGGTTCGACACTGTCTGCACGCCGGCGGCGCAACGCATCACGCATGCGGTTGAGCGGCTCCAGGCCCTTGCCAAGGCCGATCCACAACAGCCCCAGGCTGCCAAGCAGGGCCATCAATACCGGCGCCGATGCCGCCAGCAGAATCGACTGGTTCAGCGCCTCGCGCTCCATATGCCGGTCGGCCGTGGTGATGCGCACATCGCCGTGGTTGTAGGTGAAGGTGCGCCAAAGCGCATCGTCGATGGTCTGGTCACGGAACCCGCTGCGCTCGTCGTCCATGGCGCCATCGTGCTTGTGGTTGCTGGCAAGGATCTCGCCACGCAGCGAGGTGACCTGGCAGGCCATGCCATCCGGTACGTTGAACTGGTCGGCGGAAATATGCGCCTCCCCGCCCTTGGCGGTCAGCGGCTGCGGCAGTTGGTCGATCAGCCCGGCGACCATACGCGCCGACGCCACCAGCCGCTGGTCGAGGGAAAACATCATCTGCTGGCGCAGGTCTCGCAGCATCCACGCGGCGGCCAGTGCCCAGATGATCACGAAGGCACTGCCGAGGATCAGGCTCAGGCGCACCCGCAGGCTCATGATGCGGCCTCTTGCGGTGCCTGCGCCGGACCCAGCCGGTAGCCCAGGCCACGCACGGTCTCGACAATGCCGTTGCCCAGCTTGCGGCGCAGGTGGTGGATGTGCACGTTCAGGGCGTTGCTCTCGACTTCGTCGCTGAAGCCGTACACGCAGTCTTTCAGTTGCTCGCTGGACAGCACTCGCCCGGGGTTCTGCAGCAGCGCCTGAAGCAGGGCCTGCTCGCGGCGGGACAGGTCGACATGCTGGCCGGCCAGGGTCGCCTCACAGCTGCTCGGGTCATAGCGCAGCGGGCCGTGCTCGATTACGTTCACCGCCCGCCCGGCCACCCGCCGCAGCAAGGTATGCAGGCGTGCGGCCAGCTCGCGCAGATCGAAGGGCTTGAGCAGGTAATCGTCGGCACCGGCCTGCAGGCCATCGACACGATCGGTGACGGCATCGCGGGCGGTGAGCACCAGTACCGGCAGGGTCTCGCCTTTTTCGCGCAGGCGGCGCAGCAGCTTGAGGCCGTCTTCGTCGGGCAGGCCGAGGTCGAGGATCATCACGTCGAACTGCGCGGCCTGCAGCATTGCCCGCGCAGCGGCGGCGTTGCCCACACGGTCCACGGTCAGGCCCTGGGCGGTGAGACCGGCGCAGATGCCGGCGGCGATCAGGTCGTCGTCCTCGCAGAGCAGAACGTGCATGGTGGGGCTCCCGGTGTGGTGTGGCTGGTATTGCACCTTGGGCGGATTAAGGGGGGATTATGGACCTTTTGGGGAGGGTTGGGGGAGATCGAGCGCCGTGCGGGTCGCCACCCTTCCCCTCGCAGCCTCAACCCCAATTCCCGAGCTTCTCGAACACAACAGAAACGAAGTCGCCCTTTCCTACAACTGACCCAGAAACCTCCGATCCGAATCCATGATGGGATTTCCCCCTGCACACGTTGTCAGGGAGACACCTCATGTACCTGGATTACCTCGTGCCCTCCTGGCACGAGATCGAGTCACGTGTCATCGCCATGGTGGGCTACCAAAGCGGTGGCCAGTTCCGCACCAGCCTCAATGAAGAAGTCGCCTCACTGGGCCTCAACCTGCGCCGGATCGAAGCTGTCCGCACAGCCTTCTACCACGCCGAATGGCAGGCGGCGAACATGCTACGCCAGCGCTTCGCCGACCTCGACATCAACAGCATCATCGACGAACTGCTGAGGGTCGTGCAGCAGATGGCGATGATCGTCATCGGCAGCACCGTTACCGGCGGCCTGCTTGGCGCGGGGGTTGGCGCATTCACTGGCGGCGCCGGAACCATTCCGTTCGCTGGCGCAGGCGCGGCCATGGGCCTCAAGGTCAGCGGCTGGATCCTCGGTGCGCTGGGGCTGGCCTCCATTGCCGAGTTCTTCGTCGAGGGCTTACCGCGGATCGGCGAGTACTACGTCGATGGCATCCGCTTCGCCTGGGAAGGTACCTGCGGCAATGAAGGCACCGGCCCGTTCTGCCGGGACGACCCCTATGCGATATCCCGGGCCACGCATCAGATTGCCCAAGGCCATGTGGAAGTCGTGGTGCTCTTGTTGGGGGCAATCGTGTCGTACCTCACCCGCGGGCGCGGCGATGCCCGAGTGCTGGTCCAGGAGATGGCGGCCAGCCGCAAAGGCGCGCGACTGGGGCAATGGATGCTCAAGCATGAGGAAGGGTTGAAGAAACGGCCGGATCTGCAGGTGCCGGAGCGGCGCAAAGGGGCGATGGATGATCCGCAGCCAGTTCAGCCGAATCGGCAGGCGGGAAAAGACAAGGAGCCCTCGACAGCTAAGCCCGGTAGGATGCCGTTGCATACGGTGGCGTGTTTCAAGGCGGATAAATTGCCAGCGTCGAAGCATGGCGAGTTTGAGCGGCAGCTGAAGGGGCAACAGGATGGGTTGAATCGGCTGACGGTTGAGGAGTTTTTGGAGAACGTTGCCAATCCTATAAAGCGTGACCCTGCGGTCGCACGCGCTGCACGCAGGGATCTACAAGACAGGTTGGAAAAAAGAATCAACAAGGAGCTGCTCGCCGAAATGAGCCCAGCAGAAGCAACTAGACTGTCGACCATAAAGGCGAAAGAGACGATGGCCACCTTGGCCGCGCTACACAATCCCGACTTAAGCGCGGGTGGCAGAGACATGATCTCAGACTTTGGCGACAGGCAAGTCAACTCCAGCATTGGTGCTCAATGGCGAAATAGACTAGCCAGCATCAAAGAGGCTGCGGAAAAATCGCCGAAATTCGGCACCCACTCGACTTACATGAATGTAAGACTTCATAAGTGCTAACGATAAGAGGCATCGCAAATGGATGAGGTATTCTCCATATTCCTTGACAATATAGGCGCGCCTTTTTCCCGTCGAGAGGTGCCCCCATCCAGCATTGATCGCTATAACGGAAAACTTCCAGAGTTGTTACTTGCATACTGGAAAGAGCATGGATGGTGTGGTTTTGGCGAAGGTATATTCTGGCTGGTTAATCCACAGGACTATGAGGGCGTTGTCTCATCCTGGACCGAGGACACCCTCCTTGAAAACCGGGACACTTACCACTTGATTGCCAGAAGCGCTTTCGGCGACCTGTATCTTTGGGGAGAGAACAGTGGCTTTTCAGTAAAAATCACAAGTCTTCTGTCCCGTTACACAGGTGAAAACTGCACACTCACTGAAACGGAAGCAACCAGAGAGGTCCAAAGCTTCTTTCTATCAAGAAAAAAAGAACACAACGACTTTGAAAGCCTTTTTGAGCCCGCGAAGAAAAAGCTGGGCATCTTGAAAGAAGATGAGATATATGCATTTGTTCCTGCATTGATGCTGGGAGGGCGCCCCGACCTCAAAAACCTAGAAAAACTTAAAGCAATAGAGCATTTGATTTTGCTGTCTCAAATCACCAAACTCGAACCCTACAGCTTCTCTGACTTCTGAGCACACAAAAGGACCTAAACGAATGGATGTCATCTTCAGCATTTTCCTGGAAACCTTCGGCGAACCCATCGGCCAGCAACCCGTACCACCTGCCGCTATCGATCATTACCAAGGCAAACTCCCCAATCGCCTCCTTGAATACTGGCAAGACCACGGCTGGTGCGGCTACGGCGGCGGCTTGTTCTGGCTTGTAAATCCTCAGGAATACCAGGGTGTAGTGGCCTCTTGGTTGGCAGGTACGCACTTCGAAGCATGCGACACTTATCACCTCATCGCCCGCAGCGCTTTTGGCGACCTGTACCTATGGGGTGAGAAAACCGGTTCGGTGCTGACCATCGCGGCCTACCATTCCCGTTACCTCGATGGCGCTCACAGCTCAGGCGACGAAGAACGGGACAACAAGATCCACGGTTTGCTCATGTGGCTGATGACCGAGTGCGTCTACTTCGACGACCTGTTCGAACCTGCCAGGGAACGGCTCGGCACCCTGGGCTCAGACGAAATGTATGGCTTTGTCCCCGCCTTGATGCTGGGAGGCCCAGACAGCCTTGAGCGTCTTGAAAAGCTGAAGGCAGTGGAGCATCTGGTGCTGCTTTCCCAACTGAGCGAACTCGAACCCTATGAACTCACTGGCGAAGAAGATGAATAGCCTTTGACGAACGCATTCAAGGGCGCACCGCATCCGGCCTATCGACATCCTGCAACACACCGGCATCCTGCACCTCTAGCCTGACGCAAACCGCCGGGTTGGCCTTGACCACCGAACGCGCCCCTTCATCACCCTTCAGCCGGGCAAGCGCCGGCCAGAAATCACGCCCGAACAACACCGGATGGCCCTGTCGTCCGGCATGACAAGGCAGGACTATCGTTGACCCACTGGCCTCGCGTGCAAGCAAATCCAGGGTCGCGGACGCCACCCAGGGCATATCACCCAACAGAATCGCTACTGCCTGCGCCTCGCTGTCAGCCAGCGAAGCGGCCCCGGCCGCCAGGCTATGGCCCATGCCCAATGTGAAATCCGGACTGGAGACCACCCTGCACCGCGCTGGCAACCCCAGGTCCACGCCTCGCTCCCCTTCACGCAACACCACCCGCACATCATCGAACACTGCGCAGGCGCTCTCTACGCTGTGCACCAGCAAGCTTCGACCGTCAGCCAGCAGCGAACGGCGCTTGTCAGAGCCAAAACGCACACTGCTGCCTGCCGCCAATACCAACGCAACCACGCTCACAGCGCCGCCCGCTCGATGCCGTTGCGCGCACGAAGGATATCGGCCAGTACCGCCAGGGCGATCTCGGCCGGGGTCTTGCTGCCCAGGTTCAGGCCAATCGGCGCATGGATGCGCGCCAGCTCGTCGTAGCCCAGGCCACCAATTCGCTGCAGGCGTTCGCGACGCTTGTCGGAGGTGGCCTTGGAGCCCATCACGCCGATGTAGAACGCTTCGGTACGCACGGCTTCAAGCATGGCCAGGTCATCGATTTTTGGATCATGGGTCAATGCCACCACTGCCGTATCGGCATGGCATCCGCCGTTGGCGATGAATTCCGACGGTAGCTCGCGGCGTACCTCTATGCCATTCAGCACGACGCCGTCGAGCACTTCATCACGCGGCTCGCAAAGGATGACCTCAAAACCCAGCCCCCTGCCAAATTCGGCACAAAAATGCGCCACGCTGGAATAGCCGGCCAGCAGCAGCCGCTGGGCGGCGCCGACACGCAAGCGCACCTGGGCATTTTCCCGTTCGACCCGTGGCCCCTGACTATGGTCATCGAGCAGCTGGCGGGTACCCGTTGGCAGGCTCACCTCACGCAGTACCCGGCGCTGGCCCAGCAGCGCACGTTCCAGCTCACGCAGATGCGCCTGCACCTCGCATTCAACCGGCAGGTTCTCCACCAGTACTTCCAGCACACCGCCACACGGCAGGCGAACGCGCGAACGCGGGTCGCTGCCGTCGCCATAACGCACGATGGCAACCGGCTCCGGAAACTCACCCAGGGCCACACGCTCGAGAAAGTCGTCTTCGACGCAGCCACCGGACAGCGAGCCCAGCCACTGGCCGCTGGCGTTCACCGCCAGCAGCGAACCCGGTGCACGCGGCGCCGAGCCGTAGGTGGCGAGCACCGTGCACAACCATACGCGCTGGCCGTTGCAGGACCACTGCAAAGCCTGACGAACCACCTGTAGATCGAGATGCTGCACGCTTTACTCCGCCTTCAGCTCGGCGAGCTGCTGTACGTTCAGGTCACCGGGCAATCCACCCCAGGCCTGGCGCAGGTAGTTGACCATATCCGTCACCTGTTGGTCATCCAGCTTGTCGGCAAAGCCCGGCATCGGCTGCATGCGCTCGAAGCCGGTGAACTGCTGTTCACGGATGCCCTCGAGGATCACCTTGACCAGATTGCGCGAATCGGCCTGGCGCAGCACGGTGTTGCCGCGCATGGCCACGGCGATGTGCGGCTTGCCCTCGCCGTCGACCCCATGGCAGCCGGCACAGACGTTCAGGTACTGCTGGTGGCCCCGCTTGGCACTGTCGCTCATCTGCTCCAGGGCAACAGTCTCGATAGCCTTGGCCGGCGGCGGCTGGTCACCCAGCAGGTAGGTGGCCATGGCCGCAAGGTCTGCATCTTCCAGGTGCTGGGTGCTGTGGTGCACCACCGGGAACATCTCGTTGAACATGCTGCCCTGGGCGCTGATGCCGTGCTTGAGGAAGGTGGTCAGGTCCGGCTGGGTCCAGCCGCGCTCGGCCAGGTCCTGGGCCAACAGGCTTGGCGCCAGGTAGCCACCCAGCAGGCCGCCGCTCAGGCGCTGGTCCTGCTGCAGCGCACCGATCGGGTTGCGCGGGGTATGGCATTCGCCACAATGGCCCATGACCTCGACCATGTACTGGCCGCGCTGCCAGGCCGGGCTTTTGCCCTCGGTCGGCTGCAGTTGCACGCTCTTGCCATACAGCATGTTCCAGCCGCTGAGGCCCATGCGCACGTTGAACGGGAAGCGCAGCGCGGTCTGCGGTGCCGGGCGGTTGATCGGCGGTATGGTCATCAGGTAGGCGAGGATCGCGTCCGAATCTTCACGCTTGATCAGGTGGTACGAGGTGTAAGGCATCGCAGGATAGAGGTTGGCGCCGTCCTTGCGCTTGCCCTCGGTGACTGCTGCGAAGAACTCGTCGGCGCTGTAGTTGCCGATGCCGTACTGTTTGTCCGGGGTGATATTGCTGCCATAAATGGTGCCGAACGGCGAATGGATCGGCAGGCCACCCGCATACGGCGCGCCGCCTTCGGCGGTGTGGCAGGCCATGCAGTCGGCCGCGCGGGCCAGGTATTCACCGCGCTTGACCTGCGCATCATCGGCCGCCAGGGCAAACGAACTGGCAGCCAGCCCGAGGACCAACGCCGAAGCGCTACGTACGAAGCCCATGTTCAACCCTCCTTGACCAGGCCGAGATCGTTGAGCACCTTGCGGGTGGCATCGTAGTAACGCACATAGCCTGTGCAGCGGCAGATGTGGTGACCGAGGCTGGCCTCGATGCGGTCTTGCACCTCGCTCTTCTTCAGCGGCTGGCGCTGGGCCGTTTCCACCAGCACGGTAGCCGCGTTGACGAAGCCTGGGGCGCAGTAGCTGCACTGGAAGGCGAACAGGTCGACGAACTTCTGCTGGATCGGGTTGAGCGTCAGGTTGCCGGCCTCGTCTTTCTTGGCATGGCCTTCGATGGTGCGAACCTTCTTGCCTTCGAAGTAATGGGCGCCGGTGATGCAGGTGCGCACTTCCTCGCTGGTGCCGTCGGGGTTGTCGACGATCACCACGCAGGCGTGGCAGATGCCCTGGCCGCAGCCCAGGCGCGAACCGGTGAGGTTCTGGTGTTCGTGCAGGTAGTCGATCATCGCCAGGTCCGCAGGGACCTCGACCGGCCCGACCGGTTGGCCATTGAGCGTCAGTTGCAGTGGACGGTTAGCCATTGAGGGCCTCCTTGATACGGGCTGGGGTGATGGGGAGATCGCGCACGCGCTTGCCGATGGCATGCGCGACGGCATTGCCGATGGCACCGACGACCGGGATCATCACCACTTCGGCGATGCCCTTGGACGGGTCGGTCGGTGACAGCGGCGGGAGGATTTCGCTGGTCTGCTGCCACACCGCCACATCGCGCGCATGCGGCAGGCGGTAGCGGTTGAAGTTCCAGTCGCCCTCCCCGGGCCCACCCTCGTACAACGGCATTTCTTCGGTCAGTGCATGGCCAATGCCCATGGCGATCCCGCCTTCAAGCTGGCCCTTGACCAGTTCCGGCACCAGCACACGGCCACACTCGACCCAACTGTGGTGGTTGAGCACCTGCGTCTCCAAGGTGCCTTTGTTGACCTTGACCTCGACGATGGTCGCCACCGGACTGTAGTAGGTGACCATGGCATTGTTCAGCTGGGTGTCGGGGTAGGCCGCATTCTGCCGGTCGAGCAGGTGGTAGCCATGGCTGTTCATCTGCGCCTTCTTGGCATTCACCGCCCCATCGCCGTATTTCACCGCCACCGCGTCGAGCGGTAAACGCTCACGCACGCCGTCGATGACGAAGTCGGCCTCGGCCCAGCTCCAGCGGTTGAAGCCGTGCACACTGGCGCCGGTGACCAAGCCCATGTCGTGGGCCTTCTGTGCGAGCTGGGCGAACGGAATCGGCTGCAGACCGTTACCGGTCAGCTCTCCGTTGACCCACACCGCATTTTCGCGGCGCACCACCAGCGGGTTGGCCTGGCCGCCGTACGGGCCTTGGCTCCAGATCGCCATGGCCGCCGGCCACAGGCCATGGTTGAACAGCACACGCGCCGCTTCGCGGGTGGCATGGCTGAAGTAGAAGGCCGAGTTGGTCGCCGACGATGGCGACGCCAGCTTGCCGACCCAGCGCGGGTTGCGCAGCGCGGCGTCCTGCTCAGGCTGGCTGATCAGGTACGGGTTACCGCTGGTGCTCAGTTGCAGCTCAGGCCATTCGGTGACTGCCGTCGTTACCTCGTCGGCCGAACGGCCAAGGAAATCGCTGACCACCAAAGCCTGGGAGGTGGACATGCCGGTACCCAGCTCGGTGCCGATGTGGCGCAGGCTGATTCGCCCGTCGCGGCTGAATTCGATGCTGGCCATCGGTGCTTCGGAGCCCGTGCCGAAGTCCTTCTGGCAAATGGCAAAGCCCACCCCGTACCAGTGGTCCTGATCCTGCGCGTCCATCTGCCGCTTGCGGGCGTCGCGGTCGCGCCACCATTCATGCACAGCGGCCTTGTCGAGGATCTCGTAAAGCCGCAGCGCGCCCGCCGGCACCGCGCCCTGGGTGTTCTTCATGCCCGATTTCAGCGCGTTGGCGCGGCGCAGGTCGATGGCATCGACCCCCAGGCGGCCGGCGATTTCATCCACCATCATCTCGGTGGCGGCCATGCTCTGCAGGGTGCCGTAACCGCGCATGGAGCCGGCCTCGACACCACGGGAATAGTAGGCGGTAACCGACAGGTCGTTCTGCGGCATGTAGTAGATCGACTGCGCTGCAGTGGCGCCTACGGCTGCCACCGATGGGCTGTAGTTGATGCGCCCGCCGCCGTCGCAGCTCATGTCGGCGCGGAAGATCTTGAAGCTGTTGTCCTTCTTGTCCACCGCCAGCTGGTAGCGGATATCGAAGGCATGGCGCTTGATGCCGCTCTGGAACTGCTCGTAGCGGTCGTTGGCCAGGCGGATCGGCACGCCGGCGCCGTACAGCGCGGCCACCGCGGCATAGAAGACGAAGATATTGTTGTCTTTTGAGCCATAGCCCACGGTGTAGCCCGGGTGCATGTTCAGCGTGTTCAGGGCGAAGCGCGACGGCTTGATCATGTGCACGCATTCCTGCGCCACTTCGAACGGGCACTGGGTGGCGACCACGAAGTGCAGCGTGCCCGTGGCCGGGTCGTACCAGCCGTTACCGTTGTCCGGCTCCAGCGCGGCAGGTTCGATGGACGGCGTCTTGTAGCGCTCGTCGAACACCAGCCAGTCCTCGGGCGGGTTGTCCAGCTGCTCGGCCATGCGCTTGGCGTAGAACAACCCCTGCTCGGTCAGGTCGCCGTGCTGGTTGGGCTGCTTAGACCACACCGGCTTGCGGTTGAGAATGGTGGGGAACAGCATGGAGTTCTTCAGGCTGGAGAACTCATCGTCGTCGAACGGCGTGGCGCCGCCCACCCGCACGAAGCGGAAGCTGCCGTAAGGGTCGCGCTGGTACAGCGGCGCCTGGGCGCCGTAACGGATCGCCTGTTGATTGAACTGCAGTTTGCGTTTGGCCTGGCGGAAGCGCTCGAAGTCGTGCCAGATCAGGATCGCCACCGGGTGGCCGATGAACATCGGCACCTTGCCGGGCGGCAGTAGCGGGTCGGGCGAATGGGCCTCGGGCCAGGCGATGCCGTCCTGTTCGAGGTCGGCGGCGGTGACGATGCGGTCCGGCTGCAGGTCGGCACCGAGCAGGCTGAGGTCATGCCCGGCATAGATACGATCAACCGTGGTGGCCTTGAGCAGCAGCGCATGCCCCTGCCGGGCGGGCCAGCCGGGCATGTCCTTGGCGCGGATGTCGCGGGCGAACACCTTGTCGCCGCAGACCTTGGACAAGGCATCGTTACGGAAACGCGCCTTGCCATCATGGTTCATCCACTTCTGCGGCGAAGTGGTGACGCGCTCCTCCATCAGCGCGGCGAATGCCTGGCTGCCTAATGGCGCCATGGTCACACCGACACCAGCGATCAGGCCGCCTTGCAAAAAAGCGCGCCGGGAAATATCACGGTTGGACATGTTGGATCCTCTGGGCAGCAGGGGGTCTGCCCTGTTTTTGATTCTAGTACTGGCGGGAAAGCTGACTCGTGCGTCAACTTTACAGCAATTGTGTGGGCATAGGCAAAGTCAAGCCGACAATATGTCGCGGTGTGTCTGGGGTGACGGGCGGGATTGGGGGGCTGGTAGGTGTTCGCCTGGGGGGGGCAGCGCCTGGGGTTTTCAGTGCCTGGG
>NZ_JBICJS010000099.1:0-5777 GCF_043103305.1 Pseudomonas sp. YQ_5
TAACTGGCCCGAAACAAACGTAGGAGCGAGCGCAGCTCGCGATGCGCCGCGCGGGCGGCGCTCGATCTCACAGGCGCTGAAATTTTCATGGCGAACACCTGGTGCCCCCAATCCCTCGCCCTCCCCCAGTCCCTCCCCCAATCCCTCCCCCAATCCCTCGCCCTGCCCCCCGAACCCCGCTTGGGTTACCATACCGCCCTTTCCCCGCTTGCCCGACTCGACACCAACAGGTCATCCATGCGTCTGTTTCATACCTCCGACTGGCACCTGGGCCAAAGCCTGCACGGCCAGGAACGCGATTTCGAACACGCCTGCTTCCTCGACTGGCTGCTCGGCCAGCTACACCTGCGACAGCCGGATGCGCTGCTGATTGCGGGCGACATCTTCGACACCGTCAACCCGCCGGTCAAAGCCCAGGAACGCCTCTACGACTTCATCGTCCAGGCCCACGAGCAACAGCCCAAGCTGGACATCGTGATGATCGCCGGCAACCACGACTCCGGTTCGCGCATCGAGCTGCCCGCCGCGCTCATGCGCCGTCTGCGCACCCATGCACTGGGCCGTGTGCACTGGCTGGACGAGGGCCAGCTGGATGCCGAGCGCCTGTTGATTCCGCTGACCAACGGCCGTGGCAAGGTGGCCGCCTGGTGCCTGGCCCTGCCGTTCCTGCGCCCGGCCGAAGTGACCGGCCCGCAGTTGGGTGACGACTACCTGCAAGGCATCACACAGGTGCACCAGCAACTGATCGCCGCCGCGCAGAAGAAGCGCAAGAAAGACCAGGCGCTAATTGCCATCAGCCATGCACACATGGCCGGCGGTGCGGTGTCGGAAGACTCCGAGCGCAGCCTGATCATCGGCAACGCCGAGGCGCTGCCGGCCAAACTGTTCGACAAAGCCATCAGCTATGTCGCCCTGGGCCACCTGCACAAGCCGCAGAAGGTCAACCGCGAAGAACGCATCCGCTACAGCGGCTCGCCAATCCCGCTGTCGTTCGCCGAAATCAACTACCCGCACCAGGTCCTGGAAGTGGAGTTGGACGGCAACGGCCTGGTCAGCGTCGAGCCACGCCCCGTACCACGCGCCGTGGCCCTGCAACGGGTGGGCCCGGCACCGCTGGGCGAACTGCTGCAGCAACTGGCCGACCTGCCGGTGGTCGACCTGCTCGAAGACCCCAACCGTCAGCCCTGGCTGGAGGTGCGGGTAATTCTGGATGAGCCGCAGCCCGACCTGCGCCAGCAGATCGAAACCGCGCTTGAAGGCAAGGCGGTACGGTTGATCCGCATCAGCGCCGAATACGCTGGCCGCAACAACGCCGAAGACGATGACCTGGCCTTTATCGAGCTGGCCCAGATGACCCCGCAAGACCTGTTCAGCCGCGCCTGGGAGCAAGCCTACGGCAACCCGGCCGACGAGCAGGCGCTGGCCGACTTCGCCCTGCTGTTGCAGGACGTGCAACAGGAAGAGGAACAGCCATGAAGATTCTCGCCATCCGCCTGAAGAACCTGGCATCGCTGGCCGGCCCGATCGACATCGATTTCACCGCAGAACCGTTGGCCAGCGCTGGCCTGTTCGCCATCACCGGGCCAACCGGCGCCGGCAAGAGCACCCTGCTTGACGCCCTGTGCCTGGCGCTGTTCGGCACCGTGCCGCGCCTCAATGACATTGGCCGTGAGGCCAAGGTGCCAGATGCCGACGGCGAAATACCCACTTCCGACCCGCGCAACCTGCTGCGCCGCGGCACCGGCAGCGGTTTTGCCGAAGTCGACTTTGTCGGTATCGACGGCCGCCGCTACCGCGCCCGCTGGGAAGCCAACCGCGCCCGCGACAAGGCCAACGGCAAACTGCAACACAGCCGTCAGAGCTTCTACGACCTCGACAGCGAGCAGGTGCTCGGCAGTGGCAAAAACGAATACAAGCAACTGGTAGAAGCCCGCCTGGGCCTGAATTTCGAACAGTTCACCCGTGCGGTGATGCTGGCCCAGAGCGAGTTCGGCGCGTTCCTCAAGGCCGACGACAAAGACCGCAGCGAGCTGCTGGAAAAACTCACCAACACCGCAATCTACACCCGCCTGGGCCAGCGTGCCTTCAGCAAGGCGCGTGAAGCCGGCGAGGCGCACAACGCCCTGAAAGAACGCGCCAGCCACCTGCTGCCGATGGCTGCCGAGGCCCGTGCCGAGCTCGACCAGCGCCTGGAGCAGGCGCAGCAGCAGTTCAAGGCCGACCAGGCCGGCGAGCGCCAGCTGGAGCAGCAACGCAACTGGCTGAATGAACAACGCCAGCTACAGGCCCAACACGCCGAAGCCAGTACCAAGCTGCAGGCCGCCGAACTGGACTGGCAACAGCTGGCCGAACCACGCCTGGACCTGGCACGCCTGGAGCGCCTGGCCCCACAGCGTCACCAGTTCCACCGCCGACAGGCCCTGAGCGCACAGCTGGCGCCAGTGGCCGCGAAAATGGCCGAACAGCAACAGCAGCAAGCCGAACTGCAGGTGCGCACCCACGAACTCGAACAGGCGCTGGACACTGCGCGCCAAGCGCTTGCCGACCGCCAGGCCGAGCACGGCGAGAACGCGCCGCGCCTGCGCCAGGCTTTTGCCGCGCAGGACAGTCTGGCGCGCCTGGACCAGGAGCTGGCCGCCCAGCGCAGCATCGGCCAGCAGGCGCAACAGCAGGTCGCTGACGGCCAGCAGCAACTGCAGCAGCTGGAAGACAACCAGCAGCGCAGCGTGCAGCAACTGGCGCAGATCGACACCGCGCTTGCCGACAGCCAGCACCTGGCGGGCCTGGCCAATGCCTGGCACGCCTACCTGCCGCAACTGAAGCAGGTAATGCTGATCGGTGGCCGCCTGACCAAAGGCCGAGAAGAGTTACCCGGCCTGCAGGCCCAGGCCAGCCAGGCCAATGCGCACCTGCAGGCCGAGCGCGACGCCTACGACCTGTTGTTCCGTGAAGCCAAGGCCGAACCCCAGGCCCTTGCCGAGCAGATCGACCTGCTCGGCGGTATGCTGCAGGACAACCGCAAACAGCAGCGCGCCGTAGAGGAAATGTCACGCCTGCACGGCCGTGAACAGGAGCTGCGCCAGCAGCTGGATGCCCTGCGTGAACGGCAGCAGCAGGCCATGCTGCAACGCCAGCAACTGATTACCGAAGGCACCGCCGCCAAGGCCGAACTGGAGGCCGCCGAACAGGCGTTGACGCTCACCCGTCAACTGCTGGAACGGCAACGTCTGGCACGCAACACCAGCGTCGAAGAACTGCGTGGCCAACTGCGTGACGGCGAGCCCTGCCCGGTCTGTGGCAGCGCCGAACACCCGTTCCATCAGCCAGAAGCATTGCTGCAGAGCCTGGGTCGCCATGACCAGGCCGAAGAGCACGCCGCGCAGAAGCAGGTCGAAACGCTCAACAGCAAGCTGGTAGAGCTGCGTACCCAACTGGGCGTGGTCAATGCCCAGCTCAAGGACTTCCAGCAGCAACACCAGCAACTGGGCGAACAGTTGCAACCGTTGGTGGCCCAGGTACAGGCCCACAGCCTGTGGCCAGCCCTCGCCCCACAGGACGACAAAGCCCGTCGCGCCTGGCTCGACAGCCAGCTGCGTCGCCTGGATGAAGAAATCAGCCAGGACGAGAAACGCCAGAGCGCTCTGTTGGCCCTGCAAAAAGACGCCGCCCGCCTGAACCAGCAATTGCAGGCGGCCCACGACGCCCAACAGCAGGCCCAGCGCCATCTGGAGCAGCAGCACCAGGCCCTGGCCAACGATGAGCAACAGTTGCAGCAAGGCCTTGACGACCTGGCCGGCGTCTTGCCCAAGGAAGCCCTCAAGGCCCTGAACGAAGACCCGGCCAATGCCTTCCTCGCCCTCGACCAGCAGATTGCCCAGCGCCTGCAGCAACTGGAACAGCGCAAGGACGAACTGGAAGAACAGCAAGCCCGCCAAACCCAGCTGGACAAGCTGCGTGACCAACAACAGGCGCGCGTGGAAAGCCTGCAGCAGTTGCAGCAGACACTGGCCGCCCTCGATGAGCAACGCCAACAAGCCCTGGCCTCACTCGGCGAACTGCTCGGCGAGCATGCCAGCGCCGAAGCCTGGCAACAGCACATGGACAGCGCGCTGGAACACGCCCGCGCCCTTGCCGCCGATACCGCCCAACGCCTGCAGGAACTGCGCACCCAAGGCGTACAACTGGCCAGCGAACTCAAGGCTAATGCCCAGCAGCAACAGGCGCTGGACAGCGAGTGCCAGCAACTGCAAGGCCAGATCGCGCAATGGCGCAACGAGCATCCGGAACTGGATGACGCCGGGCTGGATCGCCTGCTGGCCATGGATGACGCCCAGGTGAATGAACTGCGTCAGCGCGTCCAAAGTGCCGAAAAGGCCATCGAACAAGGCCGCGTGCTGCTGCAGGAACGTGAGCAGCGCCTGCAACAACACGCCGCACAAATGACCGTGGACACCTCGGCCGAAGCCTTGGAGCACGCCCTGACCGAGCTGCGCGGGCGCCTGGCCAACCATGAGCAGCAGTGCGCCGAACTGCGCGCGCAACAGGCCGACGACCAGCGCCGGCAGCAAGCCCACCAGGCGCTGGCGGCCGAAATCGAACAGGCCCACCAACAGTGGCAACGCTGGGCCCGCCTCAATGCCCTGATCGGTTCGGCCTCGGGTGATGTGTTCCGCAAGATCGCCCAGGGTTACAACCTCGACCTGCTGCTGCACCACGCCAACGCCCAGCTACGTCAGCTGGCCCGCCGCTACCGCCTGAAACGCGGCGGCAGCGCCCTTGGCCTGCTGGTGCTGGACACCGAGATGGGCGACGAACTGCGTTCGGTGCACTCGTTGTCGGGCGGGGAAACCTTCCTGGTGTCGCTGGCCCTGGCCTTGGGCCTCGCGTCGATGGCTTCCAGCACCCTGCGTATCGAATCGTTGTTCATCGACGAAGGCTTCGGCAGCCTCGACCCCGAGTCACTGCAGTTGGCAATGGACGCCCTCGACGGATTGCAAGCCCAGGGTCGCAAAGTGGCGGTGATTTCCCACGTACAGGAAATGCACGAGCGGATCCCGGTACAGATTCAGGTACGGCGCCAGGGTAATGGCCTGAGTGACGTGGAGGTGTGCGGGTGATCCTCTACTCGTTCCGCCGCTGCCCGTGGGCCATGCGCGCGCGCCTGGCCCTGCGCTATGCCGGCTGCGAAGTGAAGATCTGCGAAGTGGCGATGAAGAACAAGCCGGCAGAACTGCTGGCCTTGTCGCCCAAGGGCACGGTACCGGTGCTGGACACCGGTGCAGGGGTGCTGGAAGAGAGCCTGGACATCATGCGCTGGGCGCTGACGCAACACGACCCGCAGGACTGGCGGCTACAGGCCAACCCTGCGGCTGCGCAGCAGGCTGAAACGCTGATTGCGCGCAATGACACCACGTTCAAGGCGCACGTGAACCTGTACAAGTATGCCGAACGTTACCCGGAGCATTCCCGCGAACATTACCGCCAGCAGGCCGAGGCCTGGCTGGCGGAGCTCGAAGGCCTGCTGGTGGGGCGGGCTTACCTGCTGGCCGACCACCCGAGCCTGGCCGATGCCGCGTTGCTGCCGCTGATGCGCCAGTTTGCCGGGGTTGAACCGCAGTGGTTCGCCGAGGCGGCTTATCCACGGGTGCGCAGTTGGCTGGAGGGGTGGCTGGCTTCGGAGCTGTTCAAGGCCGTCATGGCCAGGTGAGTGTGTGGGGCGGCCAAGCGCCTGGCGGGGGTTTAATGTAGGGTTTGAGATCGAGCGCCGCCCGCGCGGC
>NZ_JBICJS010000100.1:0-2284 GCF_043103305.1 Pseudomonas sp. YQ_5
TACGCATCACCTCAAACCTCAAGACGGACACCTGATAGCCTTAACTCCATCTCCCGGCGACCCCATCGCCGGTCACCCATGCCCCCTTTCGTGTTGAGCCGCCTCATTTCAGACAAAAAACAGGGCTGCTTTGCAGCCCCGGTTCCGAAGGGCAACCCCAAACCACAGGCTCGCCCTACTCCCGCACTTACTCCACCATCACCTTGTCCCGGTTACGCTCCAGCAACGCATTGCCAATGCCCTTTATCTCCAGCAGTTCATCCACCGAAGCAAACGGCCCATTGGCCTCCCTATAGGCCACGATGGCTTCAGCCTTGGCCTTGCCTATCCCGTTCAGCTCCTTCTGCAAGGTGACCGCATCAGCCTTGTTCAGGTCCAGCCGCTGCGGCTGCTGGGCCTGCTGCTGGCTCACCACCGGCACTGGCTCGGGCATCGCCGGGGCGCTGGCGGGAGCAGCGCTGAGGGAAAAGGACAGGCTGGCGAACAGCGGCAGCAGCAAGTACGACAGAACGTTGTTACGCATGGTGAACACTCCTAGTGTTGGTCATTTTCCAGCAGCCGTTTTCCTTTGGCTGCGTAATCAACCCTAGCGGCAAACCCCACACCGAAACAGCCGCCATCATCGGCGAATGGTTACCAAATCGATCAGCCACCCAGCCAACTTCGCCCACCCAAAAATAATGACCTTTCCCCTCCACCACCCCGGCCTGAGCGTATTTGGCGCCCTGCATCATGGCCTGTAGCCGAATACCCGTTTGTCCGATGCCGCATTCACCGCAAGACCCGCACACTTTCCTACAACCCCCGGCGAGCGAGGCCAGACTACGAACAACCGCACTCTCCAGCCGGGCGAAGATCACCTGCCAACTGGCATCACATGAACCAACTGCTAGATTTTTGAGCAATGGACAGCCGTTTGCTTGAAGGACCCAAGCTGCACGCCCTCATCCACCCGCCGCTTGCCCGCGCACCCAGCCCGTCCATCAGGCCAGCCTTCGCACGGCCATCCGGCCCCTTAGGCCCACCCGTACCGCCCCGCCCAGCAAGAGGATCACCGCCGTGCCCCTCAAGACCCTCACTGTATTCGGCACCCGTCCAGAAGCCATCAAGATGGCCCCGCTTGCCCTGAAACTCGCACAGGACACCCGCTTCGAGCCCCGTGTGTGCGTCACCGCCCAGCACCGGCAAATGCTCGACCAGGTACTGGAGCTGTTCGGTATCACCCCCGATTACGACTTGAACATCATGAAGCCCGGCCAAGACCTGACCGGCGTGACCACAGGAATTTTGCAAGGCATCCAGCCGATACTGGCCGAATTCAAGCCTGATGTGGTGCTGGTGCATGGCGACACTGCGACCACCTTTGCCACCAGCCTGGCGGCCTATTACCAGCAAATTCCCATCGCCCACGTAGAAGCCGGCCTGCGCACCAACAACCTGTATTCCCCCTGGCCAGAGGAAGGCAACCGGCGCCTGACCGGCACCCTGGCCGCCCTGCACTTCGCCCCCACAGCCACCTCGCGTGACAACCTGCTAAGGGAAGGCATTGACCCAGCGAGCATTTTCACCACCGGCAACACCGTGATCGACGCTCTGCTGGACGTGGTGCACAAACTGGAGAGCCCGGTGCTGAGAGCCCAGTTCGAACGCCAGTTCGACTACCTGGCTGCCCATCGGCGCATGGTGCTGGTAACAGGCCACCGGCGCGAGAACTTTGGCGGTGGCTTCGAACGCATCTGCCAGGCTTTGGTGCAGACGGCGCGCCAGTTCCCCGAGGTGGATGTGGTGTACCCGGTGCATCTCAACCCTAACGTGCGAGAGCCGGTCAACCGGCTGCTGGCGGATGTGGGGAATATCTACCTGATCGAACCGCTGGATTACCTGCCGTTCGTTTACCTGATGAGCCGTGCGTATGTCATTTTGACCGACTCGGGGGGCATTCAGGAGGAAGCGCCGGCACTGGGCAAACCGGTGCTGGTGATGCGTGATACCACGGAGCGGCCGGAGGCGGTGGCGGCGGGAACGGTGAAACTGGTGGGCACGGAAGTTGGGTCCATTACCGGGGAACTGGCCAGGTTGCTGACGGATGAGGGGGCGTATCGAGAGATGAGCGTGGCGCATAATCCGTATGGGGACGGGAAGGCGTGTGGGCGGATTGTGGAGGCGCTTGGGTCGAGATTGGGGTTGGGCTGACAGGCGCATGCCTTGAGATGTTTGTCGTTTGTGAGATCGAGCGCCGCCCGCGCGGCGCATCGCGAGCTGCGCTCGCTCCTACGTTTGTTTC
>NZ_JBICJS010000101.1:0-15845 GCF_043103305.1 Pseudomonas sp. YQ_5
TACTCACAAGCACCCACACGAATTGCTTGATTCGATTTGTTAAAGAGCGTTTGGTTAAGAGCTTTTCGTCTCAACCGAGGCGCGCATTCTACGCATTCCTCAGAGCCTGTCAAGCGTTTATTTTGAAGTTTTTTGCGAGAAACTCGTTTAGCTTCAAACACTTGACTCAACACAGTGGCTAGCTTTGCTTCGCTACCGCGTTGGAGTGGTGCGCATTATAGGGAGGCCATCGAGAAGGTCAACCTTTAATTTCAATGATTTGAAATATTTCTGGTAAACCCACTTGAGGGCTACCACCCACCCCACCAATTGCGCACTATATTGCTCATCACTTCCCCCGCCCAAGGATTGCCGCACTTAAATGAACACCCAGACCCGCAGCCTGGCCGCCACCCTCTTCCCAATCGGCCTACTGCTTATCGCCATGGCATCGATTCAGTCCGGCGCCTCTCTGGCCAAAAGCATGTTCCCGATCATCGGCGCACAAGGCACCACCACCCTGCGTCTGATTTTTGCCAGCATCATCATGCTACTCATATTGCGCCCGTGGCGGGTACGCATGACCGCCAGCACGTTGCGCAACGTGGTGATCTACGGCATGGCACTGGGCGGCATGAACTTCCTCTTCTATATGGCCCTGCAAACGGTGCCGATCGGTATCGCCGTGGCCCTGGAATTCACCGGCCCACTGGCCGTGGCGATCCTCTCCTCGCGCCGACCGATCGATTTCCTGTGGATTGCCCTGGCCATCGCCGGCCTGCTGCTGTTGCTGCCGGCAGGCCAAAGCGGCCAGGCACTCGACCCACTGGGCGCCGCCTATGCGCTGGGAGCAGGTGTGTGCTGGGCGCTGTACATCCTGTTCGGACAACGCGCAGGCGCCGAGCATGGCATTCAGAGCGCGGCCCTGGGGGTGGTAGTCGCGGCCCTGTTCGTCGCCCCCATCGGTATCGCCCACGCTGGCAGCGCTCTGCTCACACCTGCCGTGATCCCCATGGCGTTGGCCGTTGCAATACTGTCCACCGCCTTGCCATACAGCCTGGAAATGGTTGCCCTGACGCGAATCCCGGCGCGCACGTTCGGCACCCTGATGAGCATCGAACCGGCATTCGGCGCATTGTCCGGGCTGCTGTTCCTCGGTGAGGTGCTGACGCTTACCCAATGGCTTGCGATTCTGGCAATCATTACCGCCTCGGTCGGCACTACCCTGTCCATGCGCAAGGCGCCCAGCCCAGCCATAGCGGCAGACTGATATGAGAAATATTTTCATTTGAGACGGGATTAGTGATTGTAGCAGCCCGTCTCGCTGATTAAGCTGTCACAGAATCATCATCTTTACGCTATCTACTGGGCCGAACACGGACACTGGGGGAAGGTTCAGGAAGAACCAAAGCGACAACGACAGGGTCGAGACAACTGATTTGCCCTGCATTTAAGGACAGGAATGAAACGAATTTTTCTCATCCTGGCCATCTTGGCTATTGCTGGATGTGCCGCCACAGCCAAGACCGAGGTCAAAAGGGGCAAGAAGGGCCTGCATATCAACTGCTCCGGCCTTTCTTCCTCGTGGGACAATTGCTACAGCAAGGCGGCAAGCTCCTGCAGCACGCGCGGCTACCGGGTCATTGCACGCTCGGGCGACAACGATGAAGAAGCGGGTGACTACTTGTTCGGCATCAACCCGGCGGGTTACACCAGCCGTAGCATGATCGTCATCTGTAAATAGAGAAAAGGGCAGCTCGAAAACTGCCCTTTTTCATCTGCCTTACAGCGGTGCAGTACGCTCTTCCATCCAGGCCAGTGCCTCCCCTTGGAGCAAGGGCGCCAGACGCTCACGCACATGGGCGTGATAGCCGTTCAGCCACTCCACCTCTTCCCTGGTCAGCAACTCGGGCAACAGACAGCGGGTGTCGATAGGGCACAGCGTCAAGGTCTCGAAGTGCAGGAAGTCACCGAAGGCACTCTTGCCCGCTTCGCGGTTGACCACCAGGTTCTCGATGCGTACACCCCACTGCCCCGGCCGGTACGTACCCGGTTCGATCGAGCTGATCATGCCCGCTTGCATCGCCGTCTGCGGTGCAGGTGCCGCCTGGTAGGCGATCACTTGAGGCCCCTCGTGCACGTTCATGAAGTAGCCCACCCCGTGACCGGTACCATGACCGTAATCGACCTGATCAGCCCAGATCGGCGCCCGGGCAATGGCGTCGAGCAACGGCGACAACACCCCTCGCGGGAACGTGGCACGCGACAGGGCAATCATGCCCTTGAGCACACGGGTGCAGTCCTGCTTCTGCGCCTGGCTGGGGTTACCGACCGGCACCATGCGGGTGATGTCGGTAGTGCCGCCCAGGTATTGACCGCCCGAGTCGATCAGCAGCAAGCCATTACCCTCGATGAGCGCATGCGACTGCTCGGTGGCACGGTAGTGTGGCATCGCGCCATTGCCATTGAAGGCGGCGATGGTAGAAAAACTCAGCGACACGAAGTTCGGGCGCCGAGCACGCGCGGCACTCAATTGCTCGTCAACCGTCAGCTCGGTAATGATCTCCCGGCCGAGATTCGCCTCGAACCAGGCGAAAAATTCGCACAAGGCCGCGCCGTCCTGCTCCATGACCTGGCGAATGTGCACCAGGTCGTCGTCACCCTTGCAAGACTTGCTCAGCGTGGTGGGGTTGAGCCCCTCGACAAGCACCACCTCTGCCGCCAGGTTGTCCAGCAGGCCGCAGGTGACCCGGGCCGGATCCACCAGCAGCCGCGCCCCCGCGGGAACGGTGCCTAGCGCCTTGCCTGCTTCGCTATAGTCACGCACCTCGATGCCGTCGACCTCCAGCACGTGACGCAGGTGCGCGTCCACCTTGTCCTGACCCACGAACAGGATGGCCTGCTGCTGATTGATCAGGGCAAAGGCCAGGAAAACCGGATTGTAGGAGACATCGCTTCCGCGCAGGTTGAACAGCCAGGCAATGTCGTCCAGAGTCGCGATGAAGTGCCACTCGGCCCCCTTGGCCTGGATGCCCTGGCGCAATTGCGCGAGCTTTTCCGCCCGGTTCACCGTGGCGTGTGGCGGCAAGTGCTGGTACACCGGGTTACCTGGCAGCGCCGGGCGCCCGTCCCAGACCTGACCCAGCAGGTCCATGTCAGTCACCAGCCGCGCTCCACGCGCCTTCAGCCGCTCACCCAGTTGGCGCGCCGAAGCCAGGGCCATGACCGCGCCATCCACTGCCACGCGACCGTTGCGCTCGACGTTTTCGCCCAACCATTCCAGCGCCCCGGGTTTGCCCGGCAACAGTTTCATCAGTTCGATGCCGCTGCCCTCCAGCTCGTGAGCCGCCTGCTCCCAGTACCGGCTATCGACCCACAGGCCGGCAAACCCGGGGGTGACCACCAACGTACCGACCGAGCCCTGAAACCCCGAAAGCCACTGACGCCCCTGCCAGTAACCGGGCAGGTATTCGGAAAGATGGGGATCGGCAGAGGGTACCAGCAAGGCATCGATGCCCTCTGCCGCCATGACTTGGCGCACGTGCACCAGTCGCTGCGGCACGCTTTGCTCAAGGGTGGTCTGGACGTTCATGCGCTCTCCTGCGGCTTCATAACGGTTTATCCAATAAACCGATAATGGAACAGCCGCCAGAGCGCTGCAATCGCGACGACCAAGATACGGCATGCATTGCCCGCCACGCCCTGAGCCAACAAGACACTTCCTACAACAGGGCCAGGATCACTGATCAAGTTCCGCTGAACGCCCCAGGACGAAGACTTCACATGCAGCACAATCATTGCACACAGCGCTACGCACCTTGGTATGCCTGATGCCCGCCCACCTGGCAATGCAGGACGCCATCGTCACCGCGCACTAGGCTGCGCAGGGCCTGGTAGGCGGCGAAGTTGATGCTTCGCGCCTGATGCTTGCCCAGCAGGTCAAGAAACGACGCCTCGACGAAGTGCACGGCTGCCGCAGCCCAGGCCTGGCGTGACTGCCATTGCAGGTATTGCAACACCCGGCTGCCATCGTCGCTGGCCTGGATACTCACACCCTGCAGCCCTTCGCAACGCGCAGCCAGCGCCTCACTACGCACCACCAGGGCGTGGGCCAATGCCTGCTGGCACATGCTGGGCACTTCGTATTCGATCATCTGGGTGAACCACAAGGCATGAGGTTTTGCCAACATCGACAGTCTCCTGGCTACGGACGCATGCAGCGCGATGCCGTGCAGGGTAAAACCTCAAGTAAAGTCAAGGTCAAGTGGTTTCTACATACCCTGACCGGACACCGCAAACCGTCGCCGATAATCACTCGGGGTAAGGCCGGTGACACGCTGGAACACCTTGCGAAACGCACCCGGGTCCTGGTAGCCGACACCCCACGCGATCTGTTCGACGTTGCGCCGGGTGAACTCCAGCAAACGGCACGCCCGACCTACCCTCACCTGCTGGCAATACTCGGTCGGGCGCAGCCCGGTAGCTGCACGAAAGCGCCGCAAGAAAGTGCGCTCCTCCAGCCCCGCGCAGGCAGCCATCGTGCTCAGGTCGGCATCCTGCCCGCCATTGCCCTGCAACCAGTGCTGCACCTTCAACACGGCCTCGTCGCCGTGGTCTAGGCGCGGGCTGAAGACAACTCCGGGCAGCGGCGCCGCGACCGGATCGACCGCCAGATAGCGGGCGGTCTCCTGTGCCACCGTTGCCCCCACAAAGCGCTCCAGCAGACGCAAGCCCAAGTCAGTCCAGGCCATCAACCCCGCCGAGGTCACGATGTCGCCGTCATCCAGCAATGGCTGCTGGGCCTCTACCCGCACCTTGGGGAAGCGCTGGGCAAGCGCATGCACATAGTTCCAGTGCGTGCAGGCCGGGCGCCCATCGAGCAAACCGCTGGCAGCAATGAAAAATACCCCGATACATACCGACGCCAGCACCGTACCACGCCCGTGCATCAGACACAGCGACGCACGGTGACGCTCCAGCAACTCAGCTTGCGGAGCCGACTCCAGGCTTGGCGGAATGATCAGTACGCGCAAGCCCGATGCGGCGACAGCAGAGCTATCCGATGCTGGCAACAACTGCCCTGCCTCATCTGCCTGCCAGCAACTGACCCGAATGTGCGGCAGCTCGACGGCCCCCAGTTCGGCCGCAACCCGGTTGGCCACCAGGAACAGGTCGGCCAGGCCATGCACAGCGGCGCGCTGGACGCCGGGGTACAGCAGCAAGCCGATATCGAGGTTGGCTGAGGTGTCAGTTTTTGCCCGCATAGTGTCGTTCGCGCCAATCCTCAGGTAAGTGAACACAGCCTATAACTAACGTCTCTCGACGACTACTGCCACAGGAGGCAGCATGAACAAGCAGGCACTGATCATCATCGACATCCAGAACGACTACTTCCCGGGCGGCAAATGGACCCTCGATGGCGCCGACCAGGCGGCCGACAACGCTGCCCGCTTACTGGCAGCAGCACGCCAGCGCGGCGATCTGGTGGTGCATGTGCGGCATGAGTTCGACACTGCCGATGCACCATTCTTTACCCCCGGTTCGCAAGGCGCGGCCATCCACGCCAAGGTCGAGCCATTACCGGGGGAGCCCGTGGTGCTCAAGCACAAGGTCAATGCCTTCCTCGGCACCGATCTCGAGCACACGCTGGACCGGCATGGCGTCGAGGCGCTGACCATCGTCGGCAGCATGAGCCACATGTGCATTGACGCCGCCACCCGGGCTGCGGCCGACCTGGGCTATCAAGTGACCGTGGCGCACGATGCCTGCGCAACCCTGCCACTGGCGTTCGACGGCAAACAGGTGCCGGCGGCTCATGTGCATGACTCGGCGATGGCGGCGTTGGCGTTTGCCTATGCCAATGTGGTGAAGACCGATGAGCTGCTGAAAAACTGATCGGCTTGAGACCTGTTGAGGCTGCACAGCAGCCCCAACACCTGCACACTCAAATCACCACATTGCGCACAAACCGCACAGCCGTCACGCCATCGTTGCGGTAGGCATACCGGCAATTGCTGGGGAACACATGGAACCGCCCCGCCTGCAAGCGATGCTCGATATCTTCGATGATCAGCGTCAGTTGCCCATCGACCACATAAATCTGCTCACTCCATCCTTCGGCATCGGCCTCACTGCAATAGCACTCCCCCGGTGCCAGGGTCCACTCCCAAAGTTCCACCTCGCGCCTTGCCGGGCTGGTGCCCAGCAACACCGCTCTGCTCTGGGGGTGTTCGCCAGCCCAGGCCAGCTCTTCAATGCGCCCGGGGTCGCGCAGGTCTGGCGCCTGGATCAAAGTACTGAAGGCCACGCCCAAGGCTTCGGCAATCCGGTCCAATGTGGTCAGGCTGACATTCTTCTCGCCCGCCTCGATCGCGACCAGCATGCGCCGGCTGACCCCTGAACGCTCGGCGAGCGCCGCCTGACTCAAGCCGGCGGCGTTGCGCAGACTGCGCACATTGAGGCTGACATGTTGCAGCACCGATGCCCGGTGCGAAGAATCCTTGTGCACTATATTGCTCACTGATCAAGATTGCGCAGTATACTGCCCACTTTTGCGGCGATTGTGCGCCGCCCTTTCCGAGTGTGCAAGACCATGAACCAGCCCAGCAGCAAGCCTACCCCTGCCGTCACCTTCCGCCTGAGCAAGGCCGAACTGGTGCTGGTATTCATCACCATGTTGTGGGGCGGCACTTTCCTGCTGGTGCATAACGTGATGACCGTCAGCGGCCCGATGTTCTTCGTCGGCCTGCGCTTTGCAGCAGCCGCGCTGTTCGTTGGCGTGGTCTCGGCGCGAGCGCTGCCCGGCCTGACCTTCACCGAGCTGAAGGCCGGCATGCTGATCGGCGTGTCGATCATGCTCGGCTATGGCCTGCAGACCATGGGCCTGCAAACCATCAGCAGCAGCCAGTCAGCGTTCATCACTGCGTTGTACGTGCCGTTTGTGCCGCTGCTGCAGTGGCTGGTGCTGGGCCGGCGGCCCGGCCTGATGCCCAGCATGGGTATCTGCCTTGCATTCATCGGTCTGATGCTGCTGGCCGGCCCGGAAGGCGGCAGTCTGCGTTTCAGCGAGGGCGAACTGGTCACCTTGGTCAGCGCCGTGGCCATCGCCGGTGAAATCATCCTGATCAGCCGCTACGCCGGCCAGGTCGATGTGCGCCGGGTGACTGTGGTGCAACTTGCCACCGCATCGCTGCTGGCGTTTCTGATGATCGTGCCGACCCAGGAGCGCATCCCCGACTTTTCCTGGCTTCTGCTGGCCAGCGCAGTCGGCCTGGGCGCAATGAGTGCGGTGATTCAAGTGGCGATGAACTGGGCCCAGAAGTCGGTCTCGCCTACCCGCGCCACGCTCATCTATGCCGGTGAACCGGTGTGGGCCGGCATCGTCGGGCGCCTGGCCGGCGAGCGCCTGCCGGGCGTTGCGCTGCTCGGCGGCCTGCTGATCGTGGTCGCGGTGGTGGTCAGTGAACTCAAGGTGCGGCGCCCTCGCGAAAGCGTCGAAGCACGCGATGTGCAGCATCAAGGCGAACGTCAGGCCGGGCTGTGAAAGGGTCAACAGCGGCTATTCTTTGTAAAGAACTGTTATAAAAAAACCGCTTGTCACAGCCTGTTTGTAGGATTCTGCGACAGCTTGCGTGTTGGTGATAAACACCTCGGCACGTATGATTCTTTGCAAACTTCTCCAGAATAGGCCGCTATGTCCTTGATAGTGCTATTGCTTCTGCCGTTCTTGGGCAGTTGCCTGGCAGCTGTGCTGCCGCACAACGCACGTAACGCCGAGTCCATTCTTGCCGGGCTCGTAGCCCTGGTCGGTACCGTCCAGGTAGCACTTCTGTACCCTCAGATTGCCCATGGTGGCGTCATTCGCGAAGAGTTCCTGTGGCTACCCAGCCTGGGGATGAACCTGGTCTTGCGCATGGACGGCTTTGCCTGGCTGTTCTCGTTGCTGGTACTGGGCATTGGCACACTGGTATCGCTGTATGCCCGCTACTACATGTCGCCGCAAGACCCGGTGCCACGCTTCTTCGCGTTCTTCCTGGCCTTCATGGGCGCCATGCTCGGTCTGGTCATCTCCGGCAACCTGATCCAGCTGGTGTTCTTCTGGGAACTGACCAGCCTGTTCTCCTTCCTGCTGATTGGCTACTGGCACCACCGCGCCGATGCCCGTCGCGGCGCCTACATGGCGCTGATGGTAACCGGCGCAGGCGGCTTGTGCCTGCTGGTAGGGGCACTGCTGCTCGGCCATGTGGTCGGCAGCTACGACCTGGACAAGGTCCTGGCTGCCGGTCACATCATCCGCCAGCATGCGCTTTACCCGGTGCTGCTGCCCCTGATCCTCATCGGCGCCCTGACCAAGAGCGCACAGTTCCCCTTCCAGTTCTGGCTGCCCCACGCCATGGCAGCGCCCACGCCGGTGTCGGCCTATTTACACTCTGCCACCATGGTCAAGGCCGGGGTGTTCCTGCTGGCACGCCTGTGGCCGGTACTTTCCGGTAGCGAGGAGTGGTTCTGGATCGTCGGCGGTGCCGGTGCCCTCACCCTGCTGCTCGGCGCATTCGCCGCCATGTTCCAGAATGACCTCAAGGGCCTGCTGGCCTATTCGACCATCAGCCACCTGGGCCTGATTACCCTGCTGCTTGGCCTGAACAGCCCGCTGGCTGCCGTTGCCGCGGTATTCCACATTCTCAACCATGCCACCTTCAAGGCCTCGCTGTTCATGGCCGCCGGCATCATCGACCACGAGAGCGGCACCCGTGACATTCGCCGCCTCAGCGGCCTCGTCCGCCTGGTGCCCTATACCGCGACCCTGGCGATGGTCGCCAGCGCCTCGATGGCCGGCGTACCGCTGATGAACGGCTTCCTGTCGAAGGAAATGTTCTTCGCCGAGACGGTGTTCATCAGTTCTACCGCCTGGGTCGAGGCCACGCTGCCGGTAATCGCCACCCTGGCTGGCACCTTCAGCGTGGCCTATGCCCTGCGCTTTACCGTCGATGTGTTCTTCGGGCCGACGGCTCAGGACCTGCCCCATACCCCGCACGAGCCGCCACGCTGGATGCGTGCTCCAGTCGAGTTGCTGGTGCTCACCTGCCTGGTAGTGGGCATCTTCCCCGCCCAGTCGGTCGGCCCCCTGTTGGCCGCTGCAGCCCTGCCGGTGGTTGGCGGTACCCTGCCCGAGTACAGCCTGGCCATCTGGCATGGCTGGAACGCACCGATGGTCATGAGCCTGGTAGCCATGAGCGGCGGCATCGTCCTGTACCTGCTGCTGCGCAAGCAACTGCGCCTGGGCCGCTTCCCCTCCCCCCCCGTGATCGAGCGTTTCAATGGCAAGCGGCTGTTCGAGCATGGCCAGGTTCATCTGATGCTGCTGGCGCGTCGCCTCGAGCGCTTGCTCACCACCCGGCGCCTGCAGTCGCAGCTATTCATGCTGGTATTCGCCGCGTTCCTCGCGGGCCTCACGCCTATGTTCTATAGCGGCCTGAGCTGGGGTGACCGCCCGAAGATTCCGGGTTCGGGCGTGTTCGTCGCCCTGTGGTTGATCGCGATTGCCTGCGCCATCGGCGCCGCTTATCAAGCCAAGTACCACCGTCTGGCGGCCCTGATCATGGTCAGCGTCTGCGGCCTGATGACCTGCATTACCTTCGTCTGGTTCTCTGCGCCGGACCTGGCGCTGACCCAGCTGGTGGTGGAAGTGGTCACCACCGTGCTGATCCTGCTCGGCCTGCGTTGGCTGCCTAGGCGTATCGAAGGCGTGTCACCGCTGCCTGGCAGCCTGGAGCGCGCGCGCATGCGCCGCCTGCGCGACTTGCTGCTGGCCGTGCTGGTGGGTGGCGGCATGGCCGTGCTGTCGTACGCCATGCTGACCCGACCGACGCCCAACGACATTTCCTCGTTCTACTTGAGCCGGGCATTGCCTCAGGGCGGCGGCACCAATGTGGTCAATGTCATGCTGGTCGACTTCCGCGGCTTCGATACCCTCGGTGAAATCACCGTACTGGTGGCTGTGGCACTGACCGTGTTCGCCCTGCTGCGGCGCTTCCGCCCTCCGAAAGAGAGCATGCAGCTGCCAGCGCAACAGCGCCAGTTGGCGCCGGACGTGGTCACCGACCTGATCAACCCGCGGCATGCCACCGATACCGCGCTGGGGTTCATGATGGTGCCTGCAGCACTGGTGCGCCTGCTGCTGCCGATCGCCTTGCTGGTGTCGATGTACCTGTTCATGCGCGGGCACAACCAGCCCGGTGGCGGGTTTGTCGCTGGCCTGGTGATGTCGGTGGCGTTCATCCTCCAGTACATGGTGGCCGGCACCCAGTGGGTCGAAGCACAGATGAGCCTGCGGCCGCTGCGCTGGATGGGTACCGGGCTGCTGTGCGCGACCCTGACCGGTGTCGGCGCCATGCTGCTGGGTTATCCGTTCCTCACCACCCATACCGCCCACTTGCACCTGCCACTGCTGGGTGATGTACACGTGGCCAGCGCGCTGTTCTTCGATATCGGCGTGTACACCGTTGTGGTCGGCTCGACCCTGCTGATCCTCACGGCCCTGGCGCACCAGTCGGTGCGCGCCTACCGCCCGGGCAACCCGGCAAAAACCAGCCAAGCAGGAGCCGCCTGATGGAAGAAGTGATTGCAGTCGCCATCGGCGTACTGGCTGCCTCCGGAGTGTGGCTGATCCTGCGCCCGCGTACCTATCAGGTGATCATGGGCCTGTGCCTGCTTTCGTACGGGGTCAACCTGTTCATCTTCAGCATGGGCAGCCTGTTCATCGGCAAGGAACCAATCATCAAGGATGGCGTTACCCAGGACCTGCTGCACTACACCGACCCGCTGCCGCAGGCACTGGTGCTCACCGCCATCGTCATCAGTTTCGCCATGACCGCGCTGTTCCTGGTGGTGCTGCTGGCCTCGCGCGGCCTGACCGGTACCGACCACGTGGATGGCCGGGAGCGTGACGAATGAGTGGTATGAGCCAACTGATTGTCGCCCCCATCCTGCTGCCGCTGATTACAGCGGCGATCATGTTGCTGCTGGGTGAAAAGCACAGGCATATCAAGGCCAGTCTGAACCTGCTGTCAACCTTCACCGGCCTTGCAATCGCGGTCTCTCTGCTGCTGTGGGTGCGCACCCAGGGCCAGGCAGCATCGATCGGCGTGTACCTGCCGGGCAACTGGCCAGCGCCGTTTGGCATCGTGCTGGTGGTGGACCACCTGTCCGCGCTCTTGCTGAGCCTGACCGGGGTCATCGGTTTCAGCGCCCTGCTGTTTGCCCGTGCCCGCTGGGACGGTGCAGGGGCCAGCTTCCATGCACTGTTCCAGATTCAACTGATGGGGCTGTATGGCGCTTTCCTCACCGCCGACCTGTTCAACCTGTTCGTCTTCTTCGAAGTGCTGCTGGCCGCCTCCTATGGCTTGCTGCTGCATGGTTCGGGGCGTGCGCGGGTGCGCGCCGGCCTGCACTACATCGCCATCAACCTGTTTGCCTCGTCGCTGTTCCTGATCGGCGCAGCGATGCTGTATGGCGTAACTGGCACCCTGAACATGGCTGACCTCGCGCTGAAGGTTCCACTGGTACCGGAAGCCGACCGTGGCCTGCTGCATGCCGGTGCGGCAATCCTGGCCGTGGCCTTCCTGGTCAAGGCCGGTATCTGGCCACTGAACTTCTGGCTGGTGCCAGCTTACGCGTCAGCCAGCGCACCGGTGGCTGCATTGTTCGCCATCATGACCAAAGTCGGCCTGTACGCCGTGCTGCGCCTGTGGACGCTGCTGTTCTCCGGGCAGGCCGGGGCCTCTGCGCATTTCGGCGGCGAATGGCTGATTTACGGCGGACTGGTTACCCTGGCGGTGGCAGCGGTATCAATCCTGGCGGCACAGCGCCTGGAACGTATGGCGGCACTCAGTATCCTGGTCTCGGCCGGCACCCTGCTTGGCGCGGTGGGTTTTGCTCAGGCGGCACTGACCGGCGCGGCGCTGTTCTACCTGGTCAACTCGACCCTTGCGCTGTGTGCACTGTTCCTGCTCGCCGAATTGGTCGAGCGCTCGCGCTCGGCCAATGAAGCGCCGCTGGACGAAGAAGAAGACGCCATGCCCCCGCCACTGGAATCGCTGCACCCGCCCAAGGGCATCAACCTCGATGATGAACAGCAGGTGGTAATCGGCCAGATCATCCCGTGGACCATGGCCTTCCTCGGCCTCAGCTTCATCGCCTGCGCACTGCTGATCATCGGCATGCCGCCACTGTCAGGCTTTGTCGGCAAGCTCAACCTGATCAGCGCGCTGTTCAATCCACTGGGCCTGGGCGTGCCGGCCGAGCAGCCGCTGAGTGCCGCCGGCTGGGGCCTGGTAGCGTTGCTGATCCTGTCCGGCATGGCCTCGCTGATCGCCTTCGGCCGCGTCGGCATCCAGCGTTTCTGGAAGCCCGAAGAGCGCCCGTCACCGGTGCTGCGGCGCTATGAATGCCTGCCCATCGTCATCCTGCTCGGCCTGTGCCTCATCCTCAGCCTCAAAGCCGAGCCGTTGCTGCGCTACACCCAGGACACTGCCGCCAGCCTGCAGGCCCCCGATACCTATATCGAAGCCGTGATGGCCGCCCGGCCGATTCCTGGCCCCACCTCGCGCGACGTACAGGTGCAGCCATGAACCGACTGTTCCCCGCCCCACTGCTATCGGTCTCGCTGTTCGGCCTGTGGCTGCTGCTGAACCTCTCGGTCAGCCCCGGCAACCTGTTGCTGGGCGCCGCACTTGGCATACTGGCGCCACTGTTGATGGCGCCCCTGCGCCCGCAGCATGCCCACGTACGGCGCCCCCTGGTCATCGCCCGGCTGATCGGTCGGGTCGGCATCGATGTGATCATCTCCAACCTGCTGGTGGCCCGTGGTGTGCTGCGGGCCGGCAAGCAGCCGCTACGCTCGGCGTTCGTTCACATACCACTGGCATTGCGTGACCCCCACGGCCTGGCAGCGCTGTCGATGATCACTACGGTGGTGCCTGGCACAGTCTGGTCCGAACTGGCACTGGACCGCAGTGTGCTGTTGGTGCATGTGTTTGAGCTGGACGATGAAGCGGCCTTCATACAGCACTTCAAGGACACTTACGAACGCCCGCTGATGGAGATTTTCCAATGACAGGCCTGCTCGCCAATGCCGTCCTCGCCAGCCTGTTCATCTTCGCCCTGGCCATGGGCCTGACGCTGATCCGGCTGTTCCGTGGCCCCTCCGCCCAAGACCGCGTGCTGGCCCTGGACTACCTTTACATCCTGGCCATGCTCACCATGCTGGTGCTGGGTATCCGTTATGCCAGTGACACCTACTTCGAAGGTGCCCTGCTGATTGCGCTGTTTGGTTTCGTCGGCTCGTTTGCCCTGGCCAAGTTTCTGCTGCGCGGAGAGGTGATCGAATGACTGAAGCCCTGGTACTGCCGTTCTGGCTGGAACTGGTCACGGCCGCGCTGCTGCTCACCGGCAGCCTGTTCGCCCTGGTCGGCGCCATAGGCCTGGTACGCCTGAAAGACTACTTCCAGCGCATGCACCCGCCAGCGCTGGCCTCGACCCTTGGCGCCTGGTGCGTTGCACTGGCCTCGATCATCTACTTTTCGTGGCTCAAGGGCACCCCTGTGCTGCACGCGTGGCTGATTCCTATCCTGCTGTCGATCACCGTGCCGATCACCACGCTGTTGCTGGCACGGGCGGCACTGTTCCGCAAGCGCATGGCGAAAGAGCCGGTGCCTGAAGAAGTCAGCAGCGGCCGAGACCGTGGCAATTGAAGGTTTGCCGTCTCAACCTTGGCTCAGGCGCTGCAACTCGCGCCGGACCATGGCGGCATATGGCGGCGGGCTAAGGCGATAGAGCTCAGCCGCCACCCAGTTCAACCAGGCGCCTTGCAGCCTCTCACGCCCGGCCAGCAAACGTTCTGCCTCAGCCACGGCATCGGCCTGGTGCTGCCGATGAAACTCGGCCCGCGAGGCCGGTGCGTCGTCACTGTCGATCATTCACTGGCCTTGAAGGTGGTCAGTTCACCCTTGCGCCATTTGGCGACCTTGCCGGTCACTGCTTTAAGCAACTTGCCCAGGCCTTCCTGCACTTGTTGCTGCGCGGCGAATACCAGCATCACGCCATGGCCTTCACGAAACACGATGCCCTCGCCTTCCGGCACAGAAACGAAGGCGTAGTCGCCAACGCCATACACATTCAACTTGATTTCGCGAAAGCGCATTTCCAGCTTGCCACCTTCGCGGCTAGGCAATACGGCAGCACGAAAGTGGTCGCCGACTTTCAATTCAAGGCGCTGCTTGTCATCGACCACCAGTGCACTCTCGGTGTCGATTTCGGCCATGTACAAGCCTTCGGGACTCTGTTCGGTGACATAGATGAAGCGGCCCTGAAACAGTTGGGCCAATTTACCGCGCAAGTCGCCCAGGGCGAACAACGCATGCGTATCAAGTGTGCTGACTGCCAATGAAGTAATCCTCAACCGGTTACAACCCGCCCTCACCCAAGCTCGGGGAGGCGCGGCCATTTCTTATCGATAGGCAAAAAGAGTAATAAAGCGATATGCGAAGTGTCTGTGCTCGCTGACGATGCAGCGCGCAGGAATCTTTACTCTGGTTTGCCAGACTCGCCCTCAACCGAAGGCGTTTGGCTCATTCCCGGCTTGGGAAGCGTGATGCCTGAAATCTTTCGCCAGAAAACGCAACCAACGGAGTGAGCCTGCAAGAAGACAAGCCCTGGCATCCATGTGCGCATTACTGTAGGACAAATATGCCCGAAAACACCGAAACCCGTCGAGAGGCAATAAACATTTTCAGGCAGCCAGCCCTTTCTTCAGTTGCTGCTGCCAGGCAGCCTGACACTCAAGCGCTTCCTCGCGCGTGGCGAAGGCGGTGCCGCGGCGCTCGCCATTGACCAGCACCACCCAGCAAATGCGCTTGCCCAGCGCCTGGAAGGTGGCCGGCACGCCCGACCCTATCATTACAGCCACATCGACTCGGCTATTCATCATTCCCTCCGGAACTTAATTAGCACCCTAACGATAAAGCCATGATACGCCTGACAATGGCGCGGAAACAGCGCATCCCGGTACAGCAGTGTTTCTTACAGCGCAACAAAAACGGTATCGACGAGAAACGCAAAAAGCCCCAGGGATTGCTCCGAGGGGCTTTGCACCGCGCGCGGATTTATACCTGGCGCTGGTGGCGATCGAGCTGCTCGTGGCGCTCCTGGGCTTCGATGCAGTACTTGGTGGTCGGGCTGATCAGCAAGCGCTTCAGGCCGATGGGCTCACCACTGTCATCGCACCAGCCGAAGCTTTCGTCGGCAATACGGTCCAGGGCCATTTCCAGCTGTGGCAGCAGGCGCTGGTCGCGGTCGATGGCATTTACCAGCCAGCTACGTTCTTCTTCGACCGAAGCCACGTCGGCAGGGTCTGACGGGGTGTCCAGGCCTTCGATGGTGGTGCGGCTGAGCTCGATGCGTTCATGGGTTTCGACTTTCATCGCCTGCAGCAGCTCAGTAAAGAAAGCAAGCTGGTCGGCGTTCATGTAGTCATCGGCCGACATGGCCAGCAACTGTTCCTTGGTCATCGATTTCTCTATGAAAAAATGTGCATTTGGGCGATTCATGTGCCGCCGATGCCTATGCATCGACAGCGGAATTCTTCAAGCGCCAACCGGCACTCTTTTACAGGGGGCGGCAGTCTAAGGCGCCAAGCGGCGTGGAGCAACTGCAAATGGGTGCGAATTTGCTTCCACTGCTGACAATCCGCCGGTCGGCACCCCAGCTCAGCTGCAGGGCCAGTAGCAAACTGTGATTCCGGTAGGGCCCATCCGCCTGCCGTTGCCGTTGCCGTTGCCGTTGCCGTTGCCGTTGCCGTTGCCGTTGCC
>NZ_JBICJS010000102.1:0-19837 GCF_043103305.1 Pseudomonas sp. YQ_5
TCATGGCGGGCTGGCTCCAGAAAGAAATCGGGAGCACAGCATCGGGAATCAGGTGGACGGTTGGAATGTGGGGATGATGGATCCCTTACAATGCCACGGTAAACGATGGCCTCACCTTGCGGTAGGTGGGGTTCATGGATCGGTTACGTTTGAGCACCTGCCGTATGCATCGTCGGTGGCTGACTACGAAGCCCTGCTGCCGTGGAACTGCTCACCAGAGATGCCACGGTAACCTGTTGCCCCATCATGTGATAGGTGGGATTCATGGATCGCACACGGTAATTCTGCATGTAAGGATCTGTGCGGGAGGCGGCAGGTAACTGCCGTGCCCACCGCGACCAAATCACTTCAAAATTAATCCCACTTACCGCACGTACATAAAATGGAAATATAAGCGCGATAAGCATGCCGACTCGGCATGCAAATATAGGGCATGTCAACACATCACCACACCGACTAGAACATCAGAAAACTTATCCGTCCATTCGCCTTTGCATATAAACGTAATCAACAACCTCTCCATCGGGAACATAGCCACTAACATTCTCCCTGAGCAACTTTCTAACAGAAAGAAAATCATCGCCCTCCAACGCCCGCAGTATATTTGAAAGGCTTTTCTTTAAGCACTCCCAATCTACAAACTCTTCATTTGCACGCATGATCATTGGGTGCTCCGTCGGCTGCACGTTATCGCCAATCAAAAGCTCTTCGTAGAGTTTCTCTCCCGGCCTCAAGCCAGAAAATTCGATTGGGATATCACCATGCGGATTACTCTTTGAACGAACGCTCAACCCCGACAACTTCACCATCTTCTCTGCCAAGTCTACAATCTTGACTGGCTGCCCCATATCTAGAACAAAAACATCTCCGCCAAAACCAAGTGAACCCGCCTGAATTACTAACTGGGCTGCCTCAGGAATTGTCATAAAATAGCGAGTAATATTAGGATGAGTAACAGTAACTGGCCCGCCTCGCTCAATCTGCTCACGAAACAAAGGAATAACCGAGCCTGAGGAACCAAGCACGTTCCCGAAGCGCACCATAGTGAACCGTGTTCTATTTACATGCTGCACGCCCGTTAAATCACCCATCAAAATCGGGGTAGACTCCTCACTCAACGCCTGGAGTAGCATTTCAGCCAAACGCTTAGTACTGCCCATGACGTTCGTTGGACGTACCGCTTTATCTGTAGAAATAAGAACAAAGTTCTCCACGCCGCTCTTTATAGCAGCTTGCGCGGTATTCATCGTCCCCAAAACATTGTTAAGGACACCCTCAGATACGTTATGCTCAACCATCGGCACATGCTTATAGGCTGCCGCATGATAAACCGTATTTATACGCCAGGTATCCATTACATCTTGCAATCTGACAGCATTACGAATGGAGCCTAGAATGGGTACTATCTGAATAGACAGCGCTTTTCTAAGTACTTGGCGCTCCAATTCGCGATGAATGCTATACAGGTTATATTCTGAGTGTTCGAATAGCACCAAAACACGCGCGCCACATGAAACTACCTGGCGACATATTTCTGAACCAATTGACCCACCTGCTCCGGTGACCAAAACCGCCTGGCCCTTAATACAGCGTTCAAAAAGCTCTTTCTGTGGAGGGACTGGGTCGCGACCGAGCAGGTCAGCAATATCAACCTCCTGTAAATCGTCTACTTTGACTTTACCATTAGCCAAGTCCATAAAACCTGGCACAGACCGAACGTGAAGTGGGAATGGCTCCAACATTTTAAGTATTTCACTACGCCGCCCCCGTGAGGCAGATGGAATAGCAAGGAGGATTTCGCTAGGATTCACCTCCTCCATCATTAACTGAATATCGCTAGATTTATAAACTCGAAGACCAGCGATAACTCGCCTATCAATTGATAAGTCATCATCTATAAAGGCAACAGGCAAGCTTGAGCGCCCCAACCTAAGGGCTGCTAACAGTTGGTTACCCGCAGCCCCTGCTCCGTAAATCGCAACGCGCGGACTACCCTCTCGCTGTGATGAAAACCTTTTCAACGATGGGTCAAACCATTCACCCAGAAAAAATGATCGCATAAATAGCCGCATTCCACCGAGTAAAAGAAGACTCAGCCACCAGAAATTGAAAACCATGGAACGCGGGATCAATTTTGGGGCATGATCACCACGCCAATAAATAACCAGGGCCAAAGTCAAAGCTGACAGAGTGACAGCCTTCATAGTCACCACTAAGGCAGCATTACCGAAATAACGCATTACCGCTCGATACAATCCAACTCGAAAGAAAATGGGTATAGAAACTAATGGAGCGGTCAAGAAAAGCCATCCATGTCCTCGGAATGGCTCCACAAATCCCGCTTCACCTAATCGAACAAAGAAAGCAAGCCACAAAGCGAGCCAAACCAGTAAAACGTCTACAGAGACCTGAAGCAGTCGCTTTCGGCTTCTCGGAAGCTCTACAAGTTTTTTTCGCAAGTCATCAGCAAGCGTTAACATAATGCACCTAATTTCCTAGTCGAAACCAATCGCTACTCTGCGCGCCCATAAATGTCGTCAAAACGAACGATATCATCTTCGCCCAAATATGCTCCAGACTGAACCTCGATTAGTTCAAGCGGAATGATTCCCGGATTCTCTAACGAATGAGTTTGGCCGATTGGAATATAGGTAGATTGATTCTCCGTGACGAGATATGTTTTTTCGCCATTACTTACCTTGGCAGTACCACTAACCACAATCCAATGCTCTGCTCGATGATGATGCATTTGGACAGATAGCTTACCTCCGGGTTTAACACATATGTGCTTTACCTGATATCTGGGTCCGCTACCAATAGAATCGTACATACCCCATGGCCGATAGACTTCGCGATGAGAAATATGCTCGCTTCGCTTATACTCATTTATCCTTTCCACTACCTTCTTTACATCTTGAACATTATTTTTATTGCAAACCAAGACCGCATCTTTGGTTTCTACAATAATTAAATCTTGAACACCAACCGCAGCAACGAGACGACTTTGAGAGTAAATATAATTTTGCAAAGCACCTTCAACTATAACATCTCCCTTTAACACGTTACGCTCTTTATCTTTAGCACTTACCTCCCACAAAGCCGACCAAGAACCAATGTCATTCCAACCTGCATCTAGCGGGACAACAGCAGCCTTGGGTGTTCTTTCCATAATTGCATAATCAATGGACTCCGCTGGACAGGCAGAGAAAGACTTAGGATCCACACGAACAAAATCCAAGTCTACAGTGCCTACTTCCAACGCGCGCTGACAGCACTCAAAAATATCAGGGCGCAGTGCTTTTACTTCATTGAGGTAAGAAGATGCCTTGAATAAAAACATTCCGCTGTTCCACAAAAATTTTCCACTATCTATATATTTTTTTGCCGTGTCAATTAGTGGTTTTTCCACAAACTGACTGACACTGAATCCACCTATTTCTAACTGCGGCCCTTTTTCAATATATCCATACCCGGTTTCCGGATGTGTTGGCACAATACCAAAAGTAACCAAATACTCACTTTCTGCTAATCTCACCCCACTTTCTACCGCTTTATGAAAAGCTTGGACATCAGGGATATCATGATCGGCAGCTAAAATCAGCAATAATGGGTCATCATAAGTATCAATTGCCTTAATGGCAGCCAACGTTATTGCAGGTGCTGTATTTTTACCTTCTGGCTCAAGGAGAATCTGGGCCCCCTGGAGGCCAATAGCTCGAACTTGCTCCGCCGCAAGAAATCGATGGCTATCATTGCAAATCAGCAAAGGTGGAGACGCATCAAGTCCCTCCAAACGCCTTAGAGTCGTCTGCAGCATGGACTCGGCGGGATCAATCAACGAAATGAATTGCTTAGGGTTCAACTGTCGAGATAGCGGCCAGAGCCGAGTACCACTGCCACCAGCCATTATTACGGGAACGATCATATCTACTCTCGGATAAAAACTAAATTGATAGTATAGCGTGAGCAACCCGCTCAGCTGCATTTTCTATAAGATAGGGAGGACTGGCTAGAGGCTGTTTATTAACTAACGAAGCCAAACGTTTCAACTCACCAACCAACTCACTAGGGCTACTTAATCCAATAGAGTAGCCGATTTTTGCGAATGGGACAGTGGAAGTAAACGCAGAGCCGTCTATCGTAACAAGCTGACAACCCATAATTCGGCCTTGCAACCCAACGGTGGATGTCAAAGTTACAATAACATGTACCTCTTTCAGCAACTCTTCCAAAGGCTGGTGCTGAGCACTAATTTTTACGAAACTCGGATAAGTACGCGGCTCCTCATTGGGGTGATTACGCACGATCAATTGCCAGTCTGGATTGCAAGAGAACACCTCTATCAACTCGTGCTCTACTGCAATTGGCAATCCAACATTCCCCACAGCATTTAGCTCATAGACATATTCCGGCTCTTGCTGCGAAGCCCAAAGAACCGTAAATGGCAAGATTTTCTTTTGCTTGGCCAAAGAGTTTCTATTGTTATTAAACCTTTTTACCAACGTATCGAATGCGGGATTTCCTGTCACCTGGATATCGCCGTGCCGACCCAGCACACGCAGTCGCTCAGCAACCGATATATCAAAGACGCAGACCGTATCAGCAAGCTCCACTAACCAACTTTCACAACGGAAAGAAAACATATCTATTATTGCAACGGAGCGTACATTTAAACTACGCGCCGCTATTAGGGCAGCCTTTTCGGAGCGGGGTGAGTTGGTAGTGACAACAATATCTGGCTCGACTAGAGAAATGATCTCCCTCATACTCTCGATAGGCAAAAATACCTGGCGGCCACCTTGCTCGTATATTTCAGCAGCCTTTTGATGGCTGCCAGCCTGCTTAATTAATTCTAAATAATTCTTGCCAAGATAGGCTATTGATTCGTCCAAATCAAAAATATTAGTCATTTTTTGGACTAGACTTTTGCCATGCGACAAAACTTCAGCATCCTGTCCAAAAAAATCTTTATATGCCAATATCCTGAAACGCTCAGAAATTAAGCCCGAGAACTCACGAACTGCTGTAGTAAGGGCTAAACAAATCACCTCCACATCTTGACTAGTTCGCAACAAATGATCAATAACTGGCCGAACTAACCTAGCATGTCCGCCACCATAAACAACAAAAAGTATCTTACGCATTATTTACACCAAATTTACTCGCATGACGCGGAACCAATAAAACCGCCAAACACACAGCGAATAACAACATAAATATTTCCTCATGATCCAAATAAAACTCAGTTAGCTGAGAAAATAGAAGCGCAATAAAAACGGGATAAAAAGTACTATTCGAATACCAGAAGCGTCGCAACATAAAATACAGGGCCACTAACAACAAGGAGAAACCCACATAACCGGCTTCGACCAAAAATGCGTAATACATTGAGTGAAGCCCGTACTGCGGTCCAAGCCCCCCCTCAAAAAGAAAATTGTTTTTTTGAAAAACACCAAATCCTATCCCAAAAAACACGTTAGACGATAACATAGAAATCGCGACTTCCCATATTTGAACGCGCTTATTGTAAATGGCCAATATCAAATCGTTGCTTTCTAGCAACAAAGGGAAGAAGACACAAAAAATTAGCAACAGCATTACAATTATAGGTTTAACCCTTACTAGTCGCACCCCAATGTATGTAGCAATACACAAGCAAGACATTGCCGCCCCTCCCAGAACCGTACCAACTGCCAACAAGGAGTACGTAACTTTATTTTTATTCCACTTGGCCCCCACAGAAAACAGCATAAAAATCAGAAGGATAGACACAATGGAAAATGGATTAGGATTTGTGTAGAAGCTATCAGCTCGATACGGATCTATAAAATAGTCTCGATAGAAAACACTTAAACCAAAGTTAACACAGATAACCTCTACAACCCCAAAAACAACAAATACACACTGCAGCCAAGCTATAACCTTTACGATATACACCATGTCAAAGTATTTTTGGCGCAATCTTGACAACGCGCAGCCCATTAGGTAGGTACAAAAGAATAACGCAGCGTATAAACACCCTACCCAATTTTTTAAAAAAATAGATTGAACTAATACATAAACGCATAGCAAGACCCAAACAATTTCCCACTTGGCCTTTTTGAAATTTACCCTCAAGGCTCCATATATACCTAATGTTGCGAGCATTAACTTTTCTAGAAAAAAACCCATGGGCTCTAATGCACAGGCGAAAAAAAACATTATGACGAAGGAGAGCCAGATAAATCTGGCCCTGTTAAATATTAAAAATGAACTCATGACATATTAATCCATGAACTTTCTGGCCCATAACTCTACAGCCATTAACGCCCTGATTTCTCTAGTATTATTCTGTATATTATTCACATGGTTTTCCAATAGCACCCTTACATAATCCGAATTAAATAAATTACGCCCTCTAGTTCTCTCGCTAAGCAAAAGATCTTGGCATAGTGAATACAGCTCATTTTTAAACCATTCACCAACAGGAACTGTAAACATTTGCTTTTTACGATAAGCCAACCGCTGCCCGATCAGACCTTCAACTGACTTCTTATAAATATACTTTGTTTGACTTTCATTTAACTTCAATCGACCTGGCATAGAAAAAGCCAGTTCGATCATACGATGATCCAAGAACGGCGCTCTATTTTCAATAGAAGCGGCCATACCCATTCTATCAGGCTTAACCAAATTATTCCCCGAAAGCAATAACTTCGTATCAATATAGAGAGCCTGATTAATTCTATCAAAGTGCCGAACTTCACTAAAAACCTCCTTAAGCCGACTACCAATCACATCGGGAGAGGTCAAATCCTTAACAAGCAACTTAGGCAAATTATCGGACGTAAAGAGAGCAATATTTTTCGAGTACAGCCTCTCGAACTGATCTACGCTCAGCTCATCAGCGTTATTATTGGCGAAGAAATTCGCATATTTTTCATAGCCCGCAAAAAGCTCATCAGCCCCATCTCCAGTCAAAACCATCTTGACATCTTTCGCAGCTAGTTGAGCCACTTTCAATGTTGGCATGAAGGAGACATCACCATGAGGTTGGTCACAGTGATATATGGCTGTAGACCACATCCCTAACATATCGGGATGAACAATCTCACAGGTGTGCTCAGTGGAAAATCGTTCGGCTGCTTCCTGCGCATATGGAGACTCATCGTACCTAGGATCATTAAAACCGATGCTGTACGTTTTGACTGGAGATTCCAAGTGTCGAGCCATAAGCCCAACAATAGTGCTAGAGTCAACCCCTCCTGAAAGAAAAGCGCCAAAAGGAACGTCAGAGCGCAGACGGATTCTGACTGAATCATCCAAGCAATTATTAAATTCCTCAATCCACTCGGACTCACTCTGTTGCTTTGTCTCTACGCCTGAACAATCCCACCACTTTGTGGTTCTTACTCCACTTGTGTCAATTTCAAGATAAACCCCTGGCTCGACATGATAGATACCTTCAAACATTGTCAGCGGAGATGGAACATAATTAAATGCTAAGTATTGCTCCAATGCTTTTTGACAAATATTTTTATTTTCTTTCGCCTCAAGTATAGCTTTTATCTCAGACGCAAAGATCAATTTTTCATTTGAAAGCGAGTAGTATAGCGGCTTTTCGCCCACTCGATCTCTAAACAAAATTAACTTTTGCTTTTCGCCATCCCAAATTGCAATAGCAAACATGCCATTTAATTCTTTTAACCCCGCGATACCTTTTGTCAAATATAACCCAAGAATAACCTCGGTATCGCAGTGCGTTTTACAATCGTACCCGTGCTTTTTTAACGACTGCGCAATCTCAACATGATTGAAAATCTCACCATTCTGAACAACAACAACTTTCTGATCATCAGATATAAATGGCTGTTGACCATGCTCGACATCAAGAATTGCTAGGCGCTGGTTTCCAACGGCAACGGAAGTAATTGGGTCATGATAAATACCCCGGCCATCAGGGCCGCGATAACTGATTTTATCACCCATTCTTTCCAGCACATTGTCTGGAAACCGTTTACCGCTGAGGTCGTAATAACCAAAAATTCCGCACATCATCAGTTACCGTTCGAGGAAAATAATTTGATAGCTGTTTTAAAAATAATTTTCATATCAAGCTGAAAGCTATGATTCAAAACGTAATTTTTGTCAAGTTCCCAACGCTGTTCCCAAGTAGCCTTAGATCTAAGCTCAGCTTGGGCGAGACCTGTCACGCCAGGAGGTACTGAGTTTCTTAAGCTCCACTGTTCAGCGGTGTACTCATCGACTTGAGCCGGTACATTTGGTCTAGGCCCAACCAGACTCATATCTCCGATTAAAACATTAATAAGCTGGGGAAGCTCATCAATGCTCGTTTTCCTAATGAACCTACCAACTTTGGTAATTCTTTTATCACCTGACAAAGTAGAATATCCACCTAGCTTATCAGCATTGGGAACCATACTTCTCAATTTCCACATCTTAAAATGCTTACCACCCAGCCCAACTCGGGTTTGGCCATAGAATGCTTTTCCGCCATCAAAGCGAATAATAAATGCAACAGCAATAAGCAATGGAAACAAAACAACTAGCGCGATCGACGCCACTATGATATCAAAAAAACGCTTAGCCATTAGCAACAACCTCGAAAACCTTCTCGCGCAGCTTGTTGTGCATAATCATAAGATCATCTACCGATGCTCCAAGCAGGTGCTCTCTCGCATCCTTCAGCTTTTGAAGCTCGCACTCAAAGTCAATACTTTTGTTTAGATCCTCGACATTGGTCGCATTATTATGAAATGCACGAGAGAGAATAACACCGCTCGACTTCAACCGCACATGCTCAGCCATAACCAATTCCGCAGGAATCGCACCGCTGCCTATTCTAGCAACCCCCCCGAAACCTGTAGGCTTCCGGGACTTATCCATAATACCTTCAACAGTACCATCAACCAGTAACTCAAACATGAAGCGTTTCTTCATCTGAAGGTGTAAATCATTCAAACCAATATGGACTTCGTTAACAGACTCCAATAGAGAAACTTGCTCTACCACTCGCGCGGCCCCAATAGTTTCTACTAACGGTATGATTTTCACCCTTCCATTCGCAAACTCAGCAAATGTCTCAATTACACTTGCCTCATCGAACATAGGGACCATAATCGAGTCGCAGCCGCTGGCGATCACCATCTCAACTTCGTCTCTGCTTCCGGAGTATAACGGGTTCAACCTAACCATCAAATCAGCTGTTTTCAAGCGACGGCTGATTAGTTCAATGTTAGCAGGATTGTGACAACTTATCACCGTGTTCAGGTGCCCTTGCCGAGCGACCTTACCGTTTCGCTCTAGGTCCACAAAGATCCTAGTGACACCACAAATCTCAACATACTCAGCCACATCCGGACTATCCGTTATAAACATGTAGTTAAACACGAAACTTTCCTCTCGAAATTTTACCCAAAACTTTTTTCAAGTAAGCCTTAAGTACAGGATGTGACAGCGCGGCATACATACCCGCCGCCATGTAAACTGGCATAATTATGGAAGTCCGCAACAGCTCAGACTCTGCCTGCAAAGCATAATCCAAGCAAATAATAAGGGTCGGCGCGAGCAGTATAGCTACAAACCACCGACAACTTACTATGCCACCAAAGGAACCAAACCACCTTCTCACGAACAAGAGAGCCATGATGAGAAGACCTACAAATTGGGACATAACTAGACATCTCACGATGTAGTCCATTCTGGACACCCCAAAAATTTTTAGCAGCATTACAAACAATGCAACTGCAAACAAATTTGCAAACAGCGGAACACGTGTGCTACCTGCCGAATTGAAAACTGAACTGAGGAATATAATCGAACCTTGAGAGATCAGTATAAGAGAGCCGAGTTTTACACTCTCTGCAATAACGACTAAACTAACGTTATCAAGCACGGCCCCATAAACCATTTTCACATAGACGTCACTATAGATCCAAACAGGCAGCATGACAAAAATAGCCGTGAACAGCGTAAGTTCAATCCCCCTTATCGCTAAACTCAGGTAATCTCTTTTATCAACTACCCAAGCTTTGGCCAAGCTAGGCATAAATACAACCGATAAAAATGTAACTGCGACCATCAGAGGCAGCTCAATTAACTTAAACATATAGTTAAACATAGCTACCCCCCCCTCACCTGCAGCCGAGGAAAATGAACGCCCTATGACTGGATATACGAAAATAACTCCCGAAGACATCATTGCCTGCAGAAACCTTACCACCACTTCCTTAGAGATATAGTTTCGCTCAAATAAACCTATGAGAGCCCCACGATCGAACACAACCAAGAACTGATAAAAAAACCTTACAAACGCCGCTAGGAAAACAGCTATAAGGATTAATTTTAAATCCTCAATATAAAAATAACCACACAACAACAACCCGACAATCAGAACACCATTAAAAACAAGAGTACCGATACCTGCCATAAAAAACTTACCTTCGTAGTGAAAGTAAGCCGAATTCACGGCAACTAGCAAAGACAGCGGAAAAATAAATATCGCCACTTTGACGCCATAATCAGCTAGATCAAGTGATACAGGTGAGATCCCAGGGGCCAATAACGAGACAATGCTTATAGAAAAAAACTGAAGCACTACTGAAATCGTAAGCGAGCCAATCAACGCAGCTAGAATGGCTTGAAACCATATGACTTTTGCCTTTTCTTCATTCGCCACAAAGCCTGGAATAAGAGCAGCGCCAATTGCAGAGCCTGCCAATATATTCAAAAGAAGATCCGGTAGCGTCAACCAAAGCACGACGATATCAGCCGCAGCACTTACACCATATGTTTTGGCAACGATAAGCTCTCTAACAAACCCAGAAAGCCTCCCAATCAAAAGTGCTAGATTTAGTATCAATGACGATATGAGAATCTTCTTTATCACTATTTTTTGTTCGCAAATTTATTTAAATCTATTCGCCAAGCCACCCCAAGATAACATTTAAATACTTGGGGTGGACTCAAAGCATCTCTGATTACTATACGCCTTTACAGATACCCCTCAAGGAAGTCTAGGGCAACCCAGAATCCCTCCCCCCCATTTTTATGCCCCTGCCATACCTCAGGAATAAACTGAACTCCTGGATTCTTCTTGGAGAGTAGCAGGGACAAACTTTCAAAATTCACATCACCTTTACCGATCTCTACGCCCTCGCCATCAACTCCCTTTGCATCAACCACATGCATATGGACGTTATATGGCGAAACAGCCTCAACAAACTCATTAAGATCCCACCCGTAATAGTTACAGGACATCATAGAGTGAGACACATCTAGGCAAATCTTGATTTCGCTATTTAACTCGCAAAACTCTCGGATTTCCTGCGCAGACACAAAAAGATTATGATAACTTTGCCCACCAAAGTGCCAAGGATATGGCGGCATAGTTTGCACTGCAATTTGGACCCCGCTCAAGTCAATAGACTCAAAAGCCTCAGCTATTTTTTTATACTTTGCAGGCTTGAGAGCAGGATCAATAAAGCCTTTGTTATCCCACCCGCCTGCGTTGACCACTATGACTGGGCGCTCTGTCCTCGGGAAAAACTTCTTCAATTCGCGCGTAATCGAAACTACCCGCTCCAGTTCTTTAATAGAGTGCTGGCGGTATTCTTCATCTGCAGCACAAAGATCCAATATATGATCCCCAGCAAAGAGTTCTGGACTATGCACAGCAAAACCAATAGGCTCAGGCCCGCTAAAGTACTCACTGAGATCTACATCAAGGTCTTTATACGACAAATGAAACTCAACAAAATCTAAATTTGATCCCGTTACGATTTTCCGATAATCGTGATACCGAACGGGAACCCCGAACGGCCGATCAAACTTATAATCTGAACGTTTATTTACAACGCCCTTAATATCTGACTCGAAGAAAAAACCGCCTTTATCGATATCTCGATTGGCGATTTTACCCACTAACTCATCGATACGATTTGGTTGTATTCCCTGTCCTGGGCTTTTAATATCAACCATAGATCGTTCTATTGCAGTGCCCTGTTTGATTGTGCAATTGGCAACCAAACTCTTCGCCAGGTTTTCACGATTCATGAGTTCGCCTTGAGTAATTTCTCTAGGTAACTCGTCGGACCCAAGTCCTTCCTCAACATTTCGTATCTGGCGCACCATCTCGGCAAATTCATCGGGCAACAAACTTACTTTATGGTCAGTCCCCTCTAGCCCTTGATCTACAGTCAAGTGCTTTTCGATAACACAGGCCCCCAAAGCGATGGACGCAATAGGAACACATATACCTCTCTCATGGCCGGAGTAACCAACTAATTTTCCTGTAATTTTTTTCAGCCGAGTAAGATATTTTAGATTCACATCTTTAAACGGGGTTGGATATGTTGAGTTGCAATGTAACAACACATAATTAGCACCCAGCCTATCAAGGAAGGCAACTGTGCTTTTAATCTCACTCTCACTGGACATCCCGGTTGAACAGAAGAATGGTTTACCCGTTCTACTAATTGCTTCAAGTAATTCGTAATTTGTAAAGTCCGCAGATGCGACCTTATAAGCTGGCATCCCATAGGACTCCAGCGCCGAAAGCGAATCTAAATCCCACGGGGTGCACAACGGAAGGACATTCTTCTCTTTACAGTAGTCAAATATCTCAAACAGCTCTGAATTGGAAAGCTGAAACTTTTCCAGCAAGTCCATTGTATATTGGGCACCTAGATCCACCGATGCATCGTTGCTATCACCTTCGTTCTTATATAGTTGCTTTACGTTACGCATCTGAAACTTAGCACAATCAACACCGGCAGCAACCGCATGATCGACTAGCTGTTTTGCAAGATTAATATCCCCTTGATGGTTATTACCAATCTCAGCAATTATGAAAGCTGGCGAATTCTCAGAAACTTCTAAATCACCAACAAAAAAACCTTCTGACTTTTGAAACGCCAAGTGCAGTAAGTGCCCAGCTTCATCAACAACCGGTAAGCAATCAACACCGTTTTGGAAAAGATACTGATAACTAGACTTATCCTCTCCAAGCACAACTCTTTTACAAGCAGGATTCATTACAGCACTTGCGGGCGCACTCAAGTCAATACTATCGCCACTAGTCAGCCACCTACGTATATCTCCGTCAGAGATGCTCCCCATAAGGACAGCACGCTCTGAAACAACAAACGCAATCCTCGATTTATTTTCACTTATCTTTTTAAGGACATCACCCAAGGAGTCCTCCGAAAAAACAATATACTTCTGAGTGCTTTTTGTAATGTACATATTTATTTAGCCTCGCGCCCCAGCATGATGCACTCGCAAATATTAAAGTCCATAAGGGAATCTATCTCATACGACTCATCTTCAGGTGTGATATACATACCTATCCTTCCGCAGAGCCTGTTTCGAGTCTTAATCAAATCATCCAAACGAGTAATATAGAAAGATCCAGTCTCCAGATAGTTTCTTTCAGATTCTAAAATATCCTGTCGCCGCGGCCGACTCATAAAGTCATATGAAGCCTGAGGAGATGCAGGATTTTTCCAAAAGAACCTATGTGAAGGAGAGACGGTCAACAGACTATTGAACTGACCTTCTTTAAAGAAACGAATCGCATCATCAAATCGACCATCCGCTCTAACGGGCGAAGTAGCCTGGATTAGCAAAAAATTATCAAACTTCTCGTCATGTGAGACCAGCCAATCACAATAGTGCAGCATTGCACTTTCTGTAGACGCTGTATCACCTGAGATATCAGATGGGCGCAAGAAAGGCACTTCAGCTCCGAAGCGCAGGGCACATTCTGCAATTTCAGGGCAGTCAGTAGATACAACTACCTTATCAATCAGTGTTGACCGCTTCGCTTGCTCGATGCTCCAGGCTATCAGGGGTTTCCCGGCTAGCATGCGAATATTTTTTTTGGGAATCCCTTTGGATCCTCCGCGAGCAGGTATAAAGGCCACAGTTGCCATTCAGGATCAATCTCCCTAAAATAGACGGCATAGATAAAAATAGCTGGTCTGGCGCATTATATATAACGTAACAATATATCCAGACCACTCTAAATGGCACACCTTTTATTCATAACTGCAATATCGATGAGCTATAAGATGCCCCTAAACTGGATGGGCTTTAGCCATGAGCAATGCAGATCATTCCTGAAAGGGTCACCCTCATTAACACATTTGTAAAAAAATCACAAGAGCCTATATATTTCAACCACTTATAAGTACTGAGGCCTCCACCTCTTCTAGAACCCAGCCTTACTCAGTACTTTGATTGAAGTCTTCGAGCACTTGCCCCAGGCTTTTTCTGTCGCATGATAAGTCTGAATTAAATTTGGCCTAGACTTAAAAATCCAAATCGCGCGTTATAGACTCCAACTAGCACTTACTTTTAAATACTGCGCTAGAGGGGATAATAAAATATATTTTTTACCTATTTAAGGCGTCAGGTTGACTGAGAGCAACCTGGCGCAGAACGATGACTGCCATACGAGACGCCAAATCATAGGTGGCTAGGCTTCGGCAATCCATCGGAGCTCTCCGAACAGATGCAATGATTAAATGGCATTAAAGCAACATCATACAGTTGGGGAGCAAGCCTGGGCTTCACCCACCTTGGCATGGCGCTGTCCTATCGAATCACTGGGCAAAACACGATGCGCCGAACCCTCGATTTCAAGAACTCGCAGTTGCTTTACATGATCCTTGAAAGCCCCACGCAGCAGGGCAGCGACTGTTCCAAGCAAAAGGCCGCCGACAAATGCAATTAACACGATAAGTGCTTTACGCGGTTTCAAAGGCTTGCTGGAGGGTACCGCACGCTGATCAATATTCACCAAGTGCAGTCCCTGCAACTGGGTATCGATGGCTTGTAAGCGCGCACGCTCCACGCGAAGCCCTTCGATCCCCTCCAAAAATGCTTCTTCGCTCGCCCTAGCCTTGATTGCCTCGACTTTGCGGTTGGTCGACAGCAAGATGAGCTCTTTGCGGATTTGGCTGATTCTCGGCTCGACGAAGTCATCTGAATTACGCTTGCGCAATGCAGCACGCTCGGCTTCGAGCACGTCGGTACCCATGAAGTAAAGCGGCACCGGCCTACCGTTTACTTCGGTACGGATGACGCTGCCATTTGCCGCGCCTTCATCAGCCATCAGGGAGGGGGTAGATGGTTTTTTCAAACCGAGGCTTCGCGCAACACTGATAGCCTCATCAAGCTCGGCCAGGCGCGCCTCGCGGCGCAGTTTCAACTGAACGCGCAAAGCCTTGAGCTCATCATTGAGCTGCGCACGCTTGATTGCATCTGCCTCTTCGAGGCGAGCGATACGGCTTTCATTCCCGGTCCGATATTCCGACACCGCAGAGTTCAGCTTCTTGTCCACCTCTGCCAAGCGGTTGGCCAAGATAATCTGCATATCGTTGGAAAGCTGGCTACGCTCTCGCTCGATTGCGTAATCGACGAAGTCGTTGAGGATGGCCGCGCCATTTACGCCTTTTTCATAGCGCATCTTCAGTCCGATAAAATCGCTTAACACGTCGTTTTTTTTCGGGTCTGCCAGGACTACGCTGAGCGCATCGCGGTTGAAGTCTTCAAACGCCTCTTCGACACTTTGCCCCTCATCCTGAAACGCATCAATGAGATCTGGCCTAGAACGAAAGAAATCCAACCGAGCGTTGTAAGAGTCTATTGTTGCGCCGACTCTCTTGAGTGCTTCCGCCGGCGGCAATGAGTAGATTTTTGACCGATTCAAGGCATCCAGTTGGTTCAGTGCCACTGGCCTTAAAGTGGTGGACGCCTCATAGATTGGCGTAATGCTGTTGACGACTACGGCACTAACGAGCGCACAGACGCACCCAATAGCAACAATTAGCAAACGTCTATGCCAGATAGTGCGCAAAACTCTAAAAAGGTCGATTTCGCCTGAAGCGGCCATGGAAGGGGCGTACGCAGCGCTATTCACAATACTTGCCTGCCTGTAACGGTGGTTTAACCAAGACATGCAGGTAGAATCAGCGCGTCGTGCTTGCTCTTCCAGCGTTCCATGTCATCGGCGACGAAAGGCCATTGTTGCACCTTCCGCAATCGACAACAACGCTTACCGGATGCTTTCCTATCGATGAAGTTCCTCACCATTCGTCGCCTTGTGCCTACGCCATATATCCCGCCCTAGAGCCACCATCACGCCAAGGCCAACACCAAGACAAGCCGATAGAAGCAGGATGACAGCTTTTAACGGCTTGATCGGCTCGTCAGGCTGGGAAACAGCGCCATCCTGTTGATACATCGCGACCAAGGAAGGATCGACCTTCAACGTGCGCAAGAAACTGAGCTTTTCCTGCTTTTCACGCAAATCTTGGATGAACGGGTCGTCCGATGAGCGCGCTTCCAGGTTGGCGATTTCAGCCTCCAGCGCCTTCGTACCGCGCATGTAGGTGAGAGCCCCATTCATACCGGCAGACACTTCATTGGACAGCGTATCGGAAATGATCGGTGGCTTTTCCAGGCCAATCGACCGCGCTACGCGCAACGCTTCCTTGAGCCGGGCAACCTGGTCCATACGCTGATTGCTGGCGGTGGCTCGCGCGGTCTTGATTTGCTGATCAAGGTTATCAGCCATGATCGATATGTCACTGCGTGTACCGCTCAACAACTCGTTCTTTGCTCGCTCCGCAGCCAACTCGGCGTAATTCGATACCCACGTCGCCGCAAGGCGCGGGTCTTCCAGGTTCGCAGTCAGGACATAACGATCAGGCATGTCTTTGCTAGCCACGGCCACTTTCAGCATGCTGTTGAACCGAGCATAAAGGGCATCACGAGAGCCGCCCCGCTCTTCTTCGGTCAGCATGGGCAGGAAGGCGCTGCGAAAGAATTTGTCTCGTACCGCTTCGGACTGGAGGGACTTGAGGTAGATGCTGTACACATCTTTGGCACTCAGTGGCGCCAGGCCCGTTCCCTCACCACGACCGTAGTTCAGTTGGGCAATCTCGCTCTGGGAAGGAGGCTGTATATACAGCTTCGCCTCATACACCGGCGAAACCAGCATCACATAAGCCAACCCCAAAGCAATCACCGGTACCGCAACCAGCCCTACCCAGATTTTTTGGCGCCAAACACCCTGCACAAGCTCAATCAGGTCAATCTCATCGCTACCACTCAGGCGCTCGCGTTCATTGCGCATTTAGTCTTTTTTTCCTTGGGTCTGATGGCATCATCTCGGGGCACGCTTCCAACCTAAGCGACTCAACACCCTTCGAATCAAGCGTAGCGGCTATTCGCCACTCTTTCTGCCACGCTTCTAACTTTACTTCAAGCAACAGTAGAAAGACCCGCCTCGCAAAAGTTCCTCACTTTCTGACAGAGATCAACCTTCCCGCCAAGAGGTCATTTCGGGACTGTGACGCACACCTCATCCTCCGACAGTGCAAACTTTCCGCGCAGCGCAGCCGCAAGCGCTTGCTTCGCTTTTTTCTCGCCATGTACCAACACTACCCGCCGAGCATTGCAGCCGTGCGCGAACGCCACCAACTGCGCCTGATCCGCATGCCCCGAGTAGCCGCCCAAGGTCATCACCTTCGCCCGGATCTCATACATCTGCCCATCCAGATCAATCTGCACAAACCCTTCCGCCCCTTCACTCGCCTGTATCACCGCGCCCGGGGTCCCCTTGGCCTGGTAACCGACAAACATCACCTCGTGCCGCGGATCCCCCAGCATGGCCTTGAGGTAATTGACGATGCGCCCACCCGAGCACATGCCATTGCCGGCAATGACGATTGCCGGCCGCCCGGTGCTCTTCAGGTAATTGACCACCTGCTGGTGGCGGGCGTGGGTGTCCACACTTATAAGCTGGCTGAAACCGAGCGGGTCGCGCCCTTCGGCAAGGCGCGCCCGTGCTTCGGCATTCCAGTAGTCGTGCAGCTCCCGGTATACACCGGTAATGCGCTGGGCCAGGGGCGAATCGAGGATGATGGGCAGTTGCGACCAGTCGAGCGGGTCGCCATCGGGGGCCGGGCCGGCTTTGTTCAGCAAGGCCTTGCGGTGAAGAATGCCTTCGAGCTCGTACAGTAATTCCTGGGTGCGACCGAGGCTGAAGGCCGGAATCAGCAGCGTACCCTGATCGGCCAGTGCGCGGTCGATAGCTGCTTCCAGCCGCTGCTGACGGTCGCCCGCAGGCGGGTGCAGGCGGTCGCCATAGGTGCTTTCCAGTACCAGTACATCGGCCCGTTCCGGGGGCTGCACGGGGCGTAGCAAGGGGTTGCCACAAGCGCCCAGGTCACCGGAGAACACGTAGCGGAGGTCGGCTTGTACGCGCACCACATCGCATTCGACATAGGCCGAACCCAGCAGATGCCCGGCCCGTTGCAGGCGAATACGGCAATTGAGACCGGGGAGCTCGACCAGGGTATGCCACTGCTCGAAAGGCAAGGGCACGATCAGGTCGCGGATGAACTCCAGATACCTCGCCACATGGGCGGGCTCGCTGCTGACAGTCAACTTGTAGGCGTCTTCCAGCACCAATGGCAGTAGCCGGGCAGACGGCTCGCTGCACAGGATAGGGCCACGATAGCCGGCAGCCAGCAGTGCCGGGATGCGGCCGACGTGATCGAGATGCACATGAGTGATAACCAGCGCCTGAATACCCTGCACGTCGAAGCCGAGCGGCGCCGATGCTGCACCCGGCGCGGCATCGATGCCCTGCTCCAGGCCGCAGTCGATCAGCAGGCTGGTGGACGGATCGAGGTGCAGTTGATGGCAGGAGCCGGTGACGCCGCGAGTGCCACCGTGATGGGAAAGGACGGGATATTCCATGCTGCGCACACTCGCCTGGGCCGAAAATGAAGTGCGTTATTACTCCATGACGGCCATTGCAGGCATAGGTGAGACTTTCCCAAATGGGCGTAGGAAATTACCTTAGTTACCGCTCAGTGCCGCCTCACGGGCTGAAGCCCTGATCTTGCGCTTGCTGCGCTGCACGCCGTAGGCACCCAGCAATGGCCCGACGGCCAAGCCGATGACCAAGGCGGCCAGCACCAGCACGGCTACTGGCACCTCTGGCGCGACCCAGCCAAACAGGACCAGCGACACGGCTTGCTGGTTCTCCAGCACGAAGAACAGCACCACAGCCGCCAACAGCAGCACGAACACCGCCACCAGGGCGCGCTTGAGGTTACGCATCAGATTGCTCCTTGATTGATCAGGCTTCGGCCTCGTCTTCTTCATTGACGCGGTCGCGCAGTTCCTTGCCGGGTTTGAAGTGCGGCACGAACTTGCCTTCGAGGCTGACCGACTGGCCGGTCTTGGGGTTACGGCCTACGCGTGGAGCGCGATAGTGCAGCGAGAAGCTGCCAAAACCGCGGATCTCGATGCGATCGCCGGTAGCCAGGCATTGTGACATCTGTTCAAGCATGGTCTTGATGGCCAGCTCCACGTCCTTGGACGAGAGCAGCCCCTGATGGGTGACAATACGTTCGATCAGCTCCGACTTCGTCATATTTTTCCCTTCGTTATCAAGCAGCTAGATCATTGCTTAACCAGTTTGTAGCACGCTGGGAAGGATTTGAACAGGGTGGTTCTTGACTTAATAAAAAAATTCAAGATTGAAGTTTTACAGGAATGGTCTAGCTGGCGGGGGTTGGCATGATTGGTGGCGGGGCGGCAACCACGGAGGGCCTGAGGGGATGGCGGTAGGGGGGCGTGGCCTGTATGGCGGTAGAGGGGCGTCGCCTGGGTGACCGAGCGCCGCCTGTATCGCGGTAGAGGGGCGTCGCCTGGGTGACCGAGCGCCGCCTGTATGGCGGTAGAGGGGCGTCGCCTGGGAGATCGAGCGCCGCCCGCGCGGCGCATCGCGAGCTGCGCTCGCTCCTACGTTTGT
>NZ_JBICJS010000103.1:0-443 GCF_043103305.1 Pseudomonas sp. YQ_5
TCCAGATCAAGCTCCACGCACCAGCGATGCCCCGCCGCCACATGGGAGCGGGCCATTTCAACGGCTTGGTGAGCGCTTTTGCCCGGACGAAAACCGTAGCTGTAGTCCGAAAACAGCGGATCGAAGAGTAGCGTGAGTTGTTGCTGTAATGCTTGCTGGATCAGGCGATCCACGACGGTGGGGATTCCCAGTTGCCGTGTGCCGCCCTGCGGCTTGGGAATTTCAACCGCTCGCACTGCTTGGGGATGGTATTCACCGGCCAGCAACCTGGCCTTGAGGGTTGGCCAATACTGTTTCACGTAGCCCGCCAAGTCAGCGACCGTCATGCCATCGGCACCCGGAGCCCCCTTGTTGCTAACCACGCGTTGATACGCACGCCTGAGGTTGGCCGGTGCAAGCACCCGCTCCATCAGCGTGTCCGGCTCCGCGTTCGTCCACGTCGC
>NZ_JBICJS010000104.1:0-2370 GCF_043103305.1 Pseudomonas sp. YQ_5
TCGCGCCAAGCGCCAAAGCGTTCGCGCGCAAATCCCCCAGAAATAACTGGCCCGAAACAAACGTAGGAGCGAGCGCAGCTCGCGATGCGCCGCGCGGGCGGCGCTCGATCTCACAGACGACGCACCTCTACCGCCATACCGGCGGCGCTCGGTCTCACAGGCGACGCACCTCTACCGCCATACAGGCGGCGCTCAATTTACGCACCACCTCAAAACCCAAGACGGCACCTGGTAGCCTTGATCCGATGTCCCGGCGCACACATCGAACCGTTGCTCTGGTAGCATCCGGCCCGCACCAAAATCTTCGCTGTCTGAACCGACAATCATAGAAAAATCAAGAGCATGGGCCTTGCAAGCGGCACGGCCCCTAACGGGGGATTAATGGACTTATGGACTGCCTTCCAGGCAATCATCCTGGGAGTGGTTGAAGGGCTCACGGAGTTTCTGCCAGTTTCCAGTACCGGGCACCAGATCATCGTTGCCGATTTGATCGATTTTGGCGGTGAACGCGCGATAGCGTTCAACATCATCATCCAGCTGGCGGCGATCCTGGCGGTAGTGTGGGAATTTCGCGGCAAGATCCTGGAAGTGGTGTTCGGCCTGACCAGCCAGCCCACGGCACGGCGCTTCACCGGCAATCTGCTGCTGGCGTTCCTGCCGGCAGTAGTGCTGGGCGTGCTGTTCGCCGACCTGATCCACCATTACCTGTTCAACCCGATTACTGTGGCAGCGGCGTTGGTTGTGGGCGGGGTGATCATGCTCTGGGCCGAGCGTCGCGAGCACCGCGTAGAGGTGGACCACGTGGACGAAATGCGCTGGAGCCACGCCCTCAAGATCGGCTTCATCCAGTGCCTGGCGATGATACCAGGCACATCGCGCTCCGGGTCCACCATCATCGGCGGCCTGCTGTTCGGCCTGTCGCGCAAAGCGGCCACCGAGTTCTCGTTCTTCCTGGCGATGCCGACCATGGTCGGCGCAGCCGTGTATTCGGGTTACAAGTACCGTGACCTGTTCCAACCCGGCGACCTGCCGGTGTTCGCTATCGGCTTCGTGACCTCGTTCATCTTCGCCATGATCGCCGTGCGTGCGCTGCTCAAGTTCATCGCCAACCACAGCTACGCGACGTTCGCCTGGTATCGCATCGCCTTCGGTTTATTGATTCTGGCTACCTGGCAGTTCGGCTGGATCGACTGGTCGACAGCTCAGGGCTAACGGAACACAAAAATGAAAAAGGGCTGCATACGCAGCCCTTTTCATTGGTCAGGTTCAGCCGCGAATTTCAGCGACTACCGCAGCTAGCGCTTGCGCCGGGTTGGCAGCCTGGCTGATCGGGCGGCCGATTACCAGGTAGTCCGAACCGGCATCCAGTGCCTGGCGCGGGGTGAGGATACGGCGCTGGTCATCCTGCGCGCTGCCCGCAGGGCGAATGCCCGGGGTCACCAGTTGCAACGACGGGTGCGCCGCCTTCAGTGCCGGGGCCTCCAGCGCCGAACACACCAAACCGTCCATGCCAGCCTTCTCGGCCAGCGCGGCCAGGCGCAGCACCTGCTCTTGCGGGTCGACATCCAGGCCGATACCAGCCAGGTCTTCACGCTCCATGCTGGTCAGCACAGTCACGCCAATCAGCAATGGCTGCGGGCCGCTGCGCTTGGCCAACTCTTCACGGCAGGCCGCCATCATGCGCAGGCCGCCGGAGCAATGCACGTTGACCATCCACACACCCATCTCGGCTGCAGCCTTCACTGCCATGGCGGTGGTGTTGGGGATATCGTGGAACTTGAGGTCCAGGAACACTTCGAAACCCTTGTCGCACAGGGTTTCGACAATACCCGAAGCGCTGCTGGTGAACAGCTCCTTGCCAACCTTTACCCGGCACAGCGCAGGGTCAAGCTGGTCAGCCAGCTTCAGAGCGGCCTCACGGGTAGGGAAATCCAGGGCGACGATCAGGGGCGTCTGGCAGGCGGACATGGCAGGGTCTCTTTGCAAGTCGAAAACGGCGCGCATTGTAAACGAAGTGACGCAGGCTTTGGGGCCCGCAGGTCACGGAATTGGCCCAGCATGGGCTGGCTCCTATAATTGAACTATTGGAAAGTGCAATTGCTCAAAAATCGTACAAGCGCTGCACATCACTCTGTAAAGGAGAACGACAATGCCCTGGTATGCCTGGCTGATCCTCATCATAGCCCTCGGCTCCATCGTCGGAGGTTTGATGATGCTGCGCGACACGGCAAAAAAACTGCCACTGACCGAAGAGCAACTGCGCAAGGTGCATGAGCGCAATGCCGAAGCGGATGCCAAGGATGCACAGGACCGTTAGGGGTTAAGAAGGGGTTGAATGCCTCATTTTGCTTGGCGTGGGTTATGTGGTGC
>NZ_JBICJS010000105.1:0-1697 GCF_043103305.1 Pseudomonas sp. YQ_5
TCTCAAGTAGAAGGCACTGGTGCTCGAGCAACTCCTCTCTCGAGAAAAACCCGAAGCAGTCGTCCTGGGTCTCGTGTGAATTCTTCATAGCGCTCGTCACCGCATGGAGTACAAATGTTCTCCCTCTGAGCTTAGCGAGATACACTGTATGCATCAACAGTGAGTCGACGCAGGGGAACGCTCGTCACACCTCCTCGCTGTCCTGAACAGAGGAACATTCAGACTGAGGCAGGCCGTGACCTCTACGTGGCGTTACTGAGGACGAGCACATATGGAGGAGTTGCACATGTCACTGAAGTCATCATTCGCCATCGTGCTGCGGACGCTTCGCACCAGGCGAAAAATCTCGCAACGCGACTTCGGAGATATCAGCCGGACTTTCCTTTCCAAACTGGAAGGCGCCCGATCAAGCCTAACGCTGGACAAACTTGAGCAGGTGAGCCACCGGCTTGAACTGAGCTCATTGACGTTGCTGACCCTTACCCTGAGCCAGGAGTCTGGTAGAACTGCCGCAGAACTCATCGATGACGTCCGCTCAGAAATTGAGAGATTGGAACGCGATGGGGATGTGCCGGGCTTAGAACAGGCTGCCCGTCAATCGTGCATACCGCTGGCGTCGTAGGCACGGCTAACACAGATGTGCCCTCCAGCATCATGAATCACAGGCAGTATTCCTGCGAGTCGCCCGCTGGGTGTCGCATAACCTCAATCGCGCCCGGACGCCGCTGGTGATGAGATGGTCGGCCAAGGTTCGTCACTGCTCCAGGTTTCTTCAACGATCGTTCTGAACACGTCACTGAGCCCTGGGTATCTCCCCGTCCCTTGCAGTACTTGGACGAGCGCGCGCAGATCCTCAGCCTCTTGAGCTGTCAGGATCAAGTCACAGTAGTGCAGCCCTTCTGTGGCTTTTGTGAGCTGAGCTTTGTAGTCGTCCTGCATGAAAAGGCCTCTATGTGCGCCGGCGGCTACCCGTTTGCATGCTGGGTAGAAGAACCTCAAAGCTGTTCAGGATCTATGCGAGTAACCGACTTGTGTTCGTGCGACCCACTTCTTTTCAGCGCCGCCTGCATATCGCAACCTGCCTGGTCTCAGCTCAAAAAAATTGGGGGCAGCTCTAAATTTGTTCACGAGGGCAAAGCTAGCCGGCCTGACGGCCGAAGAAAGCGACTTTTACCAAGCATCCTACCCAAAGTCTGGTGATCAACGCGTGCTGATGGTCAAAAAATAGACAGGATTTTCAGAGCGTAAAGGAATGGCAACAGCGGAAGCAGTAGGAGTGAAGCCTGATTTGGCGAGGGAGCCCGAGAGCTCGCTGCTTTTTGTTGATTACAAAATATATACTCCGTCTCGCAAAAAAAATTTCAAGGGGGTGTTTTGAAATTATTTTTCGTGAGCCCTTTTCTAATCCCCTGTCATCTACGCAAAAACGCCTGCTCTGCTGGGCGAACCAGCTCTAGCCGCACACGATCAGGCATCGCTCACATCCCGCCTTGGCGAGCTCAAAAGGCTCTGAACTGATGGCGGTTTCGAAACCGGCATCGAGTCAGTACGTCTATCCGCTTGAAGAGCATGGAGTCATTGATCCTCTGGAGCCTCTTCTATCCGCCCTACCGAAAGCAGACTCGCGATCCTGCATAGCCAGCGGGGCTACGCATGTGGTGCCGTTACTGATGGGCTCAGCAGATAAGACCTCGTTC
>NZ_JBICJS010000010.1:0-493 GCF_043103305.1 Pseudomonas sp. YQ_5
AATGGACTGTTCGCTGAGTCAAAACAGACGAATTTGCTTCTTGCTTCTTGCTTCTTGCTTCTTGCTTCTTGCTTCTTGGATGTGGGCACTCACATCAAGTAGGTATTCATTCACGCAGGTGGCGCATAGTCACCCTTCCGCCCTTACGGCGGGTCACTTTTTGTCAAACGCGACAAAAAGTAACCAAAAAACGCTGAGCTCCTATCATCCGGCCCCTGCGCTGCGCTCCGGGGTTCCCTCGCTACGGGCTTGCTCCCGGGAGTACGCGCTGCAGGCCCCATCCATGGGGCCTCAGCGCTTGACGGGCATCCATGCCCGTCACCTCCCTTCGCAAGCCCTGCGCTCGGCCTCCTGAAGTCGCAATCCGCGGCGCCTGGGCTATCGCGCGCTTAGAAGCAAAATCAAAATCAAAATCAAAAGCCGAAGCGAGAGCGAGAGCGAGAGCGAGAGCGAGAGCGTCGAGATCTTGCCTTGTGTTTAGATCAACTCTGCT
>NZ_JBICJS010000106.1:0-7532 GCF_043103305.1 Pseudomonas sp. YQ_5
TCTCACAGGCGCCAAACCTCTCAAGCCCCCCAGACACCTTCAACCCAACACGACCCCCTGCCGAGCCGGCCCTTGGCAGACAGCGCGGGTTCAAAGGCTACCGGCCATTCGATGGCAATCTGTGGACCCTCCCTGGCAATGCAACCTTCACGCTGGGCCCAGTAAACCCTCGTAGAAAAAACCACGCTCATCACCGAAAGCCTTTGGGGTAACCAGAAAGACATCTGGAAAGGCTCATGGAATAGCGCACATCAAAATGCCTTTACTTCAAGCAAGTTCTTCAAGTACTGGCCGTAACCGTTCTTCAGCAGCGGCTGGGCAAGGCGCTCAAGTTGCTCAGCATCGATCCAGCCCGCGCGGTAGCAAATCTCTTCAGGGCAAGCCACCTTGAGGCCCTGGCGCCGCTCCATGGTGGCAATGTACTGGCTGGCATCCAGCAAGCTGTCGTGGGTACCGGTATCCAGCCACGCATAACCACGCCCCATGATCTCGACCTGCAGTTGCTGCTGCTGCAGGTACAAGTTATTGAGGTCGGTGATTTCCAGTTCGCCGCGTGCCGACGGTTTCAGCTGCCTGGCCAAGTCGACAACCTGGTTGTCGTAGAAATAAAGACCAGTGATTGCATAGTTGGACTTCGGCGTTTTCGGCTTTTCTTCAATCGACAACACACGCCCGCTGCCGTCGAACTCCGCGACCCCGTAACGCTCCGGGTCCTGGACGTGATAGGCAAAGACGGACGCGCCCGTCTGCCGCTGATCAGCACTCTGTAGCAGCGCCTGGAAGTCGTGACCATAGAAAATGTTGTCACCCAGCACCAAGGCAGACGCAGCGTTACCAATGAAGTCTGCCCCGATCGTGAACGCCTGGGCCAAGCCGTCCGGGCTAGGCTGCACGGCATACGAGAGGTTGATGCCCCAACGGCTGCCGTCACCCAGCAGTTGCTCGAAACGCGGAGTGTCCTGGGGCGTGGATATGATCAGGATGTCACGAATGCCGGCCAGCAGCAGTGTACTGAGCGGGTAGTAGATCATCGGTTTGTCGTACACCGGCAAAAGTTGCTTCGATACCGACAGTGTGGCGGGGTGCAGGCGAGTGCCAGAGCCACCGGCCAGAATGAGTCCTTTACGTGCCATAACTATTCCTAACGCCGGATTTCGTCCAGCATGCGTTGCACACCTTGTTGCCAAAGCGGCATCTTGAGGTTGAAGGTCTTTTCGAGTTTAGCCAACGCCAGCCGGGAATTTCGCGGGCGTGACGCCGGCACCGGGTAGGCGTCGGTACTGATTGCCCCTACCTGCTCAGCAGAGACCTTCAAGGCAACGCCATTGCAGCAGGCATGGGCCAATACGAACTGGGCATAGCCGTGCCAGCTGGTTTCACCGGCTGCAGCAAGATGGTAGGTGCCGGCCAAGTCGCCAGCATCCTGCGCACTGAAGATTTGCCGCAGAACATGGGCGGTAACATCGGCGACCAGCTCCGCGCCAGTGGGGGCGCCAAACTGGTCTGCCACCACATTGAGCGCATCGCGCTCGGCCGCCAGGCGCAGCATGGTCTTGGCGAAGTTGTGGCCGCGCGCGGCATATACCCAGCTGGTACGCAGCACTACGGCAGCGGCACCGCTGGCCGCAATGGCCCGCTCGCCATCGAGCTTGGTACGGCCATAGACAGACAGCGGGCCGGTGGGGGCATCCTCTTGCCACGGCGCCTGCCCACTGCCATCGAACACATAGTCTGTGGAGTAGTGGATCAGCCATGCTCCCAGCCTGGCGGCCTCACATGCCAGAACGCCCGGGGCTTCGGCATTGATACGGGCAGCCAGTTCTGGCTCGCTCTCGGCTTTGTCCACTGCCGTGTATGCCGCAGCGTTGACGATCACGTCCGGGGCCAGCGAGCGCACTGTCGCCGCCAGCGCCTCGAGATCACTCAGGTCCCCGCACAACTCACCGTCGCCTTGGCGGTCAAGCGCAATCACCTCACCCAAAGGCGCGAGGGCACGCTGCAACTCCCATCCAACTTGTCCGTTCTTCCCCAACAGCAAGATTTTCAAACTTTGTCAGCCCCATATTGCTGCGCGACCCAGTCACGGTAGCTGCCGTCCATGACGCCTTTGACCCAATCCTGGTTAGCCAGGTACCAGGTAACCGTCTTGCGAATGCCGGTTTCGAAGGTTTCGGCAGGCTTCCAGCCGAGCTCGCGCTCAAGCTTACGGGCATCAATTGCATAACGGCGATCGTGGCCTGGGCGGTCGGTAACGAAGCTGATCTGGCTGGCATAAGGCTGCCCGTCAGCCCGCGGGCGAAGTTCATCGAGCAGCGCGCATACGCGGTGGACGATGCCCAGGTTGGGCATTTCGTTCCAGCCGCCGACGTTGTACACCTCTCCCACCTGCCCTGCTTCCAGCACACGGCGGATGGCACTGCAGTGGTCCTTGACGTATAGCCAGTCGCGAATCTGCTGCCCATCGCCATACACCGGAAGCGGCTTGCCAGCCAAGGCATTGACGATCATCAGCGGGATCAGCTTCTCGGGGAAATGCAGCGGCCCGTAGTTGTTCGAGCAATTGGTGGTGAGCACCGGCAAGCCATAGGTATGGTGATAGGAACGCACCAGATGGTCGCTGGCCGCCTTACTGGCAGAGTACGGGCTGTTCGGCTGGTATTGGTGGGTTTCGGTGAACGCAGGCTCACCGGCTTTCAGCGAACCATAAACCTCGTCGGTGGAAACATGCAGGAAGCGGAACGCCGCCCGCGCTGCCTCATCCAGGCCATGCCAGTAACCCCGCACGGCTTCCAGCAACTGGAAGGTACCCACCACATTGGTTTCAACGAATGCCTGGGGCCCGTGAATGGAGCGGTCGACGTGCGACTCGGCGGCGAAATTGAGCACAGCGCGCGGGCGATGCTCTGCCAACAGCCTTTGCACCAACGGCCCATCGCCGATATCCCCATGCACGAAGACATGTTGCGGATTACCCTCCAGGCTAGCCAGGCTCCGCAGGTTGCCGGCATAGGTCAGCTTGTCCAGATTGACGATGGTTTCGCCTGACTGGCTTACCCAATCCAGCACGAAATTCGCACCGATGAAGCCGGCGCCGCCGGTTACCAGGATTGTCATAGGCTTGACGCTTCTCGAGTGGATGTCGAAGGATGTTATTGGCGCAATTCTAGACGGGAACGCTGTCGGCGTGTTGCGGTAAGACACCGTTCACGCATTTGACGGTTGTTCTGTCATGGACCGCGAGGCAAAATACGAAATCTTCTCAGGAACGCCATCTGGGCTCACAGGGATGTTTATGCCTTCTATATTTCCTTCGGTCGCTGTTGCGGCCTTGTTTGCTTCCACGCCTGTCTGGGCACAGTCCACGCCGCTCGCTCACCGGGTGGTCGCGCCTAGTGCCTTCCTGGGGGTTGACCCGCAAGGGGATTTTTTGACCGAGGTGCCGGAGTGTGCAAAGGGGGAAGTACGCCCTACCGAGCCTTGCCGCGTTGCCACCAAGAAGGCGGGACGCTTTGAAGTGCGGGGGTTGCCGTATCTACCTATTTCGCCGGGGTACAGGTTGTTTGCGACGGTGGATGATGGGGCTGTTAGTCAGTTGGTTCTGACGGGTAATGCTAATAATTTGTATCTGGTTAAAGAGATGCTGACTGACAAGCTTGGGAAGCCGGCGACAAGTGCGGCTCATTGGGTGAAGTTGAAGTCAGGGGCTTCGTATGAAGCTGAGGTTTATAAGTGGAACTCTGAAGGGGTAGCTGTTGATTTTGGCCGCGATCTTAGTGATCTTGGGCGGTATTCGGTTACTTTTTCGACTTCGATGGTTGGTACGGACGTGGGCCAGCTTGAGTCCGTGCCTGGGGCAGAAAGCCCCAATTTGTAAGTTGATAAGATATCAGCCTGTAGGAAAGGTATTCTCAGCAGCAAAACAACGAGGCTGCGACCGATACCAAGATGATGAGTGGTATGGCCTGCAGGTAATGGTGCATTGTGCGATCTCCCACTACGCCGAGGGTACTGATCGTCAGGCACCTTTCCAATGCTTCGGCACCATAGTTCTTATGAATGTCCGCTAGGCTCTGTACGATATCCCGAGAAACCCAATTGCCGCCCTTCGGAAGCTGAAATTCTGTAGGGCTCCCGGCCATCGACGGAAAAGAATTCTGTGATGGCAAAACGTTACGAACTCTCGGACGAGGCCTGGGATGTAGTCTCCGATCTCTTCATCGAATCTCACGGCCGAGGGCGGCCACGCCTGAGCAAAAGCCTGATGCTCAATGGCGTGCTCTGAGTGCTCTGCTCGGGTGCTGCATGACGAGATATGCCAGAACGCTTCGGCCCATGGTCACCAGTGTATCAACGGTTTCGCGGCTGGCGAAATCAGGGGACGTTCGATCAGATGCTCAAACGCTTACACCTGAGAGTGAATGAGCAAGGATTGATCGTTCTGCAAATCTGGATGATCGACCCAACTGCAGTACGTGCAACCCGAGCCTCATCTGGAGCTCGGAAAAAAGGGGGCCTGACGAGCCTGCCGATCACGGTCTAGACCGCAGTCGCGGTGGCCTCACAACCAAGATCTACATGCTCTGCGACGCTAACGGGATACCGTTGCGCTTCCTTCTCCCTGGCGGTCAAGCCAGCGACATCAGCTACGCCCAACTGCTGCTGGGCGATGTTAGCATTCCATCGAGCCAACGTGGCCGTCCGTGTAAACGCTGCAAGTGGTTGCTTGCCGACAAGGGCTACCACGCCGAAGCTGTGCGCCGCTACTGCGACCAGTATCGAATGCAACCCGTCATTCCGATGCGCTCGATGAAGCGCAATCCCAAGACTGGCTTACCCAGATTGTTTGATCGGCCCAAGGACCGGCAGCGCAACATCATTGAGCGTATGTTTGGCTGGCTGAAATATAACCGCCGCATCGCAACATGCTTTGACAAGCTCGCGAAAAACTATGCGGCCATGGTCACACTGGCTGTTCCATGCGGTGTTTGCGACAGGAGAGTGTAGACAAAATCATGGCGTGAGTCGGCGCTCGAGGTGGCATGCCTCGGTCAGCTATACCCATGCTTCACTCACAGTGGACAGCCGGTCGTATGCATGATCAGTCGCCGAACCCTTTCATTCCAAGCATAAGTCCGCTCCACAACCCAGCGCTTGAGCATCACCACAAAGCCGATTGGGGCAGGCGTTGCACTGAACGGGTCTCCTTGTTCTGACTGTCATTGACCCGTTTTTCTATTGTTTGGACCTCGGATCACCTGAACGTCGAACGAGTGCGTGTGAAGCATGCGTTAAACCCACTTCCCAGCGTACGCATTGTCGACGAAGAGCGTATTCCATGACGGGTATTTTTCCTTCGAGTAAGCCGCCGTGTCATCTGCCGCGACGTGATCCTGCACACTGGCGCCGCTGATACTCACCGCCAAGAGCAAGCTCAACGTATCCACTATCAGACTTCGCTTGCGCCCCTCCACCTTCTTGGTATCGTCATAGCCACTGCAACCACCCTGCGGAGAACTGCGGGTCGATTGAGGGTCCAAAATAGCCGCTGCCGGATTGAAATCGAGCTCTGCTCTGCCCCGCCATTGTGCACGCAAGCGATCATGCATTTGCTCGAATTTGATCTGAGGGCAAAAATCAGCTGACTCAGCGTGACTGGACTTTTACTGCCATCTTGACGCTGGTACGCACCCGAAAAATCAGGTATTGATGTTGCGCTTTTAAAAAGGAGAATGCTGTGGAGTGGTACGAATCGTTGTTTCTTCAGGCATGCGGCCATGCGATGACCTTAGCAAAGGTCGCCCACCGCCGAGCTACGCAACACGCGCTAAATCTGAATATTGGCAGCACGCATGACCTAGTCGAGGCCTACCAACGTGGCGTCGCCCTTGCGTTCAACGTCACAGAACTAAAACAGTGCTTCGCGGATGGCGCAGACTGCGCGCTTCTGATACTGGTGAATGAGCATCAGTTTTCCAGCCCATTACAAGATATCAAACGGCAGCACGACGTGGTACTAAACGCCACACTTGGCACCACCGTACGCTCCAGCGACTTCGCCACTTACCACATCGATGTCGCGATCGTCCGCGCAACAGCCGCAAGCACCATGGACATCGCTCATTGAGACAAATGGGACTGCATCCGCGCAGTCCCTGTGTAGCAGAGCACACCAATCCGTCCATGCTTGCCTTCGCCACCAACGCTAACAGGCGCAGTACCTGCTCTGCAGGTCCGCATTCAGCCCGATACCAGCTAAGTCTGCACGGTAGGCAGGCATCATACGCCAAGCGAGAAATACAATGCCTTGGTATGCTTGACTGTGGCCATCGGCTCCATTGTTGTCGAGCTGATACTGCTGGGCGACCGCAAGACGCTGCCGCTGAGCGCAGAGCACCTGCGCAAGATAGATAAGAGAAATGCCGAAGCGGATTTCAAGCACTCGCCTAACCAATGGGCAACTGCAGGGACCCTACGATGTATTCCGGCTTGCGAGTATCCGACTTGACGAAGCTAAGCCGGATAAGACCCTCACTGTGTTTGGCTCCTGGGAGCAGACTAACTGGCGAATATCATAGCCGCAACTATGCCGTTTCACCCAAGAGGCTTGAGCATCGGGGTGCTCGGAATTAGTTACAGATCACAATCATACTGCGACTGGTATAATCGGCAGGTTTTATACCGAACAAAAAATCATCCTCTTCTTCATCCGTGTCACCGGATCGGGCGACGACCTTGTAGCTGCGCGAACTGCAGGAAGCCGCAGCCTTGCTATAGCACTTGCCCCAAGATGAATAAAGACCAGAACATTGATATGCAGACCTTTATTCCCGTTCCTGACTGTGGTTTTGCCTGTTGCGGCACATCCGGCGATGGCTAGAAGAATTATAATGAACAAAACGTTTCATTTCTGTCCTTGAATGCGAGGGTCGCCAATGTCTGACCTATCACGATCACTTCGTAACCGCTCCATGATCCCCACATTCTTTTACTTGGAATGTGGGGATCATGGAGCGCACACATTTCGAGACAGTCCAGCGGTAACTAATTGGTGTACTAAATGGCGGTAATATCGCCAGCAAGCACGGGCAAGCCATGTATTTCTAGATCATCTGAGTTGGTTTTTCTACCTTGACCGGCGCTTTTCATCTTCCTCAATAAAGCCCGTAACCGCATCAAGGTGTTGTACTGGGAGCGCAACGGCGTCTGCCTTTGGCTCAAGCGCCTCGAAGCCGAGCGTTTCAAAACTTCCTCCGACGCCACCGACGAAGCTATCGTCCTGACCGTCCAGGAACTTAACTGGTTACTCTTTGGCTTCGACCTTTGGCGCAGGCGACGAAACGAGGAGTCAAAACCTGATGCGGACGGTTGCGCCAGAGATCGAAACCGTCGAGTAGCCAATTCAGTTCCTGGACGGTCAGTACGATAGCTTCGTCGGTCGCGTCGGGTGAAGTTTTGAAACGCTCGGCTTCGAGGCGCTTGAGCCAAAGGCAGAAGCCGTTGCGCTCCCAATACAACACCTTGATGCGGTTACG
>NZ_JBICJS010000107.1:0-1178 GCF_043103305.1 Pseudomonas sp. YQ_5
TCTCCCGGGCGACGCCCATCTACCGCCATACCCTCAAGGCCACGCCGCCTGCTCGTACCACGCGATATCGAGCCATGCGCCAAGGCGTTCGCGCACAAATCCCACAGGAATGATTGGCCCGAAACAAACGTAGGAGCGAGCGCAGCTCGCGATGCGCCGCGCGGGCGGCGCTCGGTCTCCCGGCTCGCGCATCTCTACCGTCATACCCGTAAAGCTCGATCTCCCGGGCCACGCATCTCTACCGTCATACCCTTAAAGCCACACCGCATCCCAATGTGGATAATCACCAACCGTGGCCACCAATCCTGCCCTTACCGGATTGGCAACGATGTATCTCGCAATCTTGAAAACATCCTCGTCCCGGCGCAAGGCCCGGTCGTAATAACCTGCCTGCCACACCGGCTTCCCCTTTGCCCCAGCCTTGTGCAGTGCATTGCTGGACTGGCATTTGAAGCGCTGCATCAGTGTTCCAAGTGTCACTTCTTTCAGTTCAATCAGCCAATGCACGTGGTCTGGCATCACGACCCAGGTCAGTGATCGGCAGTGGTGTTGTTCTTCTGCGTAACGAAGGTTCTGAATGACCAATCGTGCAAGGCGGAGGTCGTGAAACAAAGGGCGGCGTAGGTGGGTGACGGTAGTCAGCATGTAGAGCCTGCCTGGCACCGAGCATCTTGCGCGGCGAAGCCTGCAGCCATGAGGGTTGGGCATTGCGTTCATCCTTGAGCGAATAGGTGCTCGATTAGCGTAGCCAGCCTGTGCAGGAGTCGATCCGATAGAGATTTGCAGCATGTAAATGCGCGCCAAAGCGGCCGCCTGAACCATGACATGCGCCAAAACGCTCGCGCGCAACGCCCCCAGGAATAACTGGCCCGAAACAAGCGTAGGAGCGAGCGCAGCTCGCGATGCGCCGCGCGGGCGGCGCTCGGTCACCCAGGCGACGCACCTCTACCGCCATACCCTCAAGGCCACACCGCCTGGCATGACGTTGCGCAATGGCCGGGTGTGTTTGCCGTGGGTTTTATGGTGTTGCGCAATGGCCGGAGGTGTTTGCCGTGGGTTTTATGGTGTTGCAGATACCGAGCGCCGCCCGCGCGGCGCATCGCGAGCTGCGCTCGCTCCTACGTTTGTTTCTGGCCAGTAACGCCTGTGACAGGCGCGCGCGACCGCCTTGTTTGCAC
>NZ_JBICJS010000108.1:0-1143 GCF_043103305.1 Pseudomonas sp. YQ_5
TGAAGGGGTGGTGGGACTAAATGCCCGATTCTGACTGTTACGAGCAGTACAGACCGTGGGAGACATCGCCCCACCCCTTCCACCAAAGCGCCGATAAAGAATGCATCGTTTGCAAGCGACGATAGAAGCAAGCCAGCGCCTCTTGGTGAAAGCCCCTCAAGCCGAAAAACCATAACTTGGAGAGCCGCCGATGGCAATGCAGGTAGTGAAGTCGATCATCGGAGCGGACGTTGCAAAAGCTGAATTGGTGATCCATCACGAGGAGCGTGATGAGATCATCAAGCTGAAAAACTCTAAATCTGAAATCAATAAGTGGCTCAGGCAGCAGCCACTGAACACGGCTATCGCCGTTGAAGCGACCAACATCTATCACTTGGATCTGGTCGAGCTAGCCCATGGCATGGGCTTCGATGTTTATGTCATTGATGGATTTCAACTGAGTAACTATCGCAAGAGTGTTGGCGGCCGAGTCAAAACTGACCCGTCCGATGCGCGGTTACTGTCCCGTTTTCTGAAAAACGAGGGTGAGGATCTTCGCCCTTGGACCCCGCCTCCCGCCGTCTACGGCAAGCTGCAGAGCCTTCTTCGGCGCAGGGCTGCGCTGGTATCGGCACGTACTGCAATGACGCAGAGCTGGGCTAACGAGGGCCTGTTGAAAGCGGCCTTCGAAACCTTCGTCAAGTCGATAGAACGGCTGGACTTGCTGATACAAAAGAAGATCAAAGAAGTATTGCGAGAGGCAGGGCTGCTTGAACAGGTTATTCGCTGCCAAGCCGTGGAAGGTATTGGTTTTCTCACAGCGTCAGCACTGGTAATGGCATTTATCAGAGGCGAATTCAAAAGCAGTGACGCTTACATCGCCTTCTTGGGGATGGATCTGCGAGTGAATGACTCCGGGCAAAAGAATGGACGCCGCCGCCTTACAAAGCGAGGCTGTTCGGAGATCCGTCGTTTGTTGCATAACGCAGCGATGTCGGCCAGTAGGTCAGCTACCTGGAAAGACGTGTATGAGCAGTATCGGAGCAACGGTAAAGCAACGACTCAGGCACTAGTGATCTTGGCTCGCAAGCTCGCTCGCGTCGCATTCGCCCTGATGCGAGATCAGGGCGAATACGTCACCAAAAGCCGCAAATTGGCTTGCTG
>NZ_JBICJS010000109.1:0-9399 GCF_043103305.1 Pseudomonas sp. YQ_5
TGCAACCAGCCATGGTGGTCACTTCAGAGCGTTTGCACGGACTCGTTGTTGGGCATGGGGAGGGTGCAGGCATCCGTGCGCATGAATGATATGTAGTCTCATTTTTTGCAGGCAGTACTAATTTGCAATCCATCAACTCGCGCGTAAGGCCGGTATCAGGCTAACGCCCCACGTGCGTATCCAGGTAATTACGGATCACCCGCGCCCCGCCATTGAGGTGCCGTTCCAGCACCGCTACCGCTTCGTCCACCAGCTTGTCGCTGGCCGCATCTACCAGTGCGTTGTGATCGTCCTGAGTCAGTTTGCCCAGGCCCATGGACGAAAGATGGAAACGCAGGAAGCGTTCTTCCTCGTTCAGTTCGTTCTCGATAAGGCGCAGTAGTTTCTTGTTCGGCGCCTTGCTGTACAGCGCCATGTGGAGCAGGCGGTTGAGGCGGCCAATTTCGGTGTGGCTGGTCTCGTTCTCCAGTTGCTGGATATACCCGCGGGCGCTGGCGATGTCGCTGGCATCAAGCAGCGGGATAGACTGGCGCAGCGCCTCGCTCTCGAGCAATACGCGAAGGGCATAGGTGTCCACTGCATCCTCGCCGATCAGCGGTGCAACGACGGCGCCCTTGTGCATCTCCACTTTCAACAGGGATTGCGCTTCGAGCTGGCGCAGGGCCTCGCGCACGGGCATGCGACTGACGCCGTACAAGGTGGCGAGCTCTTGTTGGCGAACTGCAGTACCAGGCGGCAAGCGACCATCGAGAATGGCGCTGCGCAGGCGTTCTTCGATCACGCCACGGGCCTGATGCGGCAACAACTGCTCGCTGGCCAGCACATCACTCAATTTGATTTTCTTGGCCACGCTACGCCTGCCTCAACGATGACTATATTGGATCCAATAACGCTAGTAACAGCTTGTGAGGGTGTCAAACCTGCACCCACACTGGTACGGGCGCCCCAAAAGCGCGGCTATGGTGGAGGAAGTCGCACGTCAAAGAAAGCTGCCTATAGAAAGATGTAAGTAGAAAGTATAGGTGGGCTGACGGCCGGGTGCGTGATTGCAGGTTGCCATTGTCTTTTGCTGTGGCAAGCCCCACCATCGCTGCTTTCGACTGGTCTGAACAGGGCTTCGCAGTGGCGATATCCTGCTTGCTCAAAACCGTTGTGCGACATGTCGGCTTTGCCGCGCTGCTGGGCAGTCTTCTGCTGGGCGGCTTGCACGCGGATTGGGATTTCTCCCAGATCAGCCGCAAGTCGCAGGCCCTGTACGGCCCACTGGGTGCCGGGCAAGGCCGCATCGATGCCTGGCAGAACCTGATGGCCACGCAGAAGCAGGGTACTGAGCTTGAACGGTTGCAAGTGATCAACCGCTTCTTCAACCAGCAATTGCGTTATGTCGAGGATATCGATCTGTGGCATGAGGTCGACTACTGGGCCACACCTGTGCAGGCACTGATCAAAGGTGCAGGGGACTGCGAGGATTACGCTATCGCAAAATATTTCAGCCTTCGGCGCATGGGAATCCCCAGCGAAAAACTGCGCATCACCTACGTCAAGGCGCTGCGGCAGAACCGGGCACACATGGTCCTGACCTATTATTCAAGCCCACAGGCCCAGCCTTTGGTGCTTGACAGCCTGATGGATGCCATCAAGCCGGCAAGCCAGCGTACTGACCTGCTGCCGGTGTACGCCTTCAATGGTGAGGGGTTATGGCTGACGGGCGCAGCAGGGAACAAAAAGGTTGGTGATACCAAGCGGCTGTCACGCTGGCAGGATTTGTTGAAGAAAATGCAGGCCGAAGGGTTCCCGGCCGAGCCGGTTTACTGAAGGAGCACAGATGTCACTGTTCAAACAATTGCTGTTGGCCATTTGCCTGTTCCTGGTAGTCGCCTTCAGTGGCAGTTTCATGGTCAGCCTGGAAAGCTCGCGCAGCCAGTACGTCAACCAGTTGCGCTCGCACGCTCAGGATGCGGCCACTGCGCTGGCGCTTTCGCTGACGCCGAATATCGACGACCCAGCGATGGTCGAGTTGATGGTCAGCTCGATCTTCGACAGTGGTTACTATGCAAGCATCAAGGTTGTCGACCTGGCCTCCAATGCCGTGCTGGTGGAGCGTCACGCCGAGCCAGACCCTGGCGGTGTCCCGCTTTGGTTCGTGCACCTGATCGGCCTAGAGGCCGCCGGCGGCGATGCAATCGTCAGCCGTGGCTGGCAACAGGCCGCGCGCGTTGAAGTGATCAGCCACCCGATGTTCGCCATTGCCAAGCTTTGGCAAAGTGCCTTGGGCAGCCTCGGTTGGTTGCTGTTGTGCGGTGCGGCCAGTGCCGTGCTCGGTGCCTTGTTATTGCGCCGTCAGTTGAAGCCACTGGACTACATGGTCGAGCAATCCCACGCCATTGCCCGCCGCGAATTCCTCAGCCTCCCAGAGTTGCCACGCACGCCGGAGCTACGCCGCGTGGTGCAAGCGATGAACCAGATGGTCGAGAAGCTCAAAGCCCTGTTCACCGAGCAGGCCGAGCGCAGTGAACGGCTGCGGGCGGAGTCCTATCAGGACAGCCTGACCGGGTTGTCGAACCGCCGCTATTTCGAAATGCAGCTGAACACTCGGGTAAGCAACCTGGAAGACGCGCGCGCCGGCTACCTGCTTTTGTTGCGGGTTCAGGGCCTGGCCGGCCTTAACGCCCGCCTTGGCGGCCAGCGTACTGACCAGTTGTTGCAAGCGGTAGGTGAACAGCTGCGCCGTACTTGTGCCAGTTACCCAGAAACCAAAGACCTCATTTCCCGCAGCCGCGGCGGCGAGTTTGCAGTGCTGGCACCGGGCATGGTGCATGAGGAGGCAGTACAGCTTGCCCAGGCTCTAGAGGCAACGTTGCAGAGCCTGCACGAAACAGGTGCCAGCGATATTGACCCGGTGGCATGTATAGGCCTGGCGCCATTCAGCCCTGGTGATTCGCCGCAGGCGTTGCTGAAGCTCGCCGACGAGGCTCTGGCCCGCGCTGAGAACCAGCCAACGCCAGGTTGGGTATGCCTTGAGCAAGGTGTTGCCGCGGTTGCTGCGGACAGCCAGCATGCCTGGCACGAGCGGCTCGATCAGGCGTTTATCAATGGGCATTTCGAACTGTTCTTCCAGCCCGTGATGGATTGCGCTTCCTCGCCACAGATACTGCATCACAAAGTCATTTCGCGTTTGCAGGATGGCCAGGGTGAAGCCTTGCCGGCGGGCCGCTTCCTGCCTTGGCTGGAGCGCTTCGGCTGGATGCCGCGGCTGGATGTGCTGGTGCTGGAGAAAGTGTTGGCGCACCTGCGAGGGCATGATCAGGTGCTGGCGTTGAACCTGTCCGCCGCCACCCTGGCCGACCCCAAGGCTCTTCAGCGCGTTTTCGAGCTGCTGGGCCAGAACGCGGCGCTTGGCCCGCGGCTGGTATTTGAAATTGGCGAGGAGCAGTTGCCTGAGCAGGCAGCATTGGAGCAACTCACCCGGCGCCTGCATGGGCTTGGCTTCGGCCTGGCGTTGCAACGCTTTGGCGGGCGCTTCAGCATGATAGGTAATCTGGCGCACCTAGGCTTGGCGTACCTGAAGATTGACGGCAGTTACATCCGCAACATCGATCATGAGCAGCACAAGCGGCTGTTCATCGAAGCGATACAGCGAGCGGCGCACAGCATCGACCTTCCGCTGATTGCCGAGCGAGTCGAGACGGAAGGGGAGCGGTTGGTGTTGCAGGAGATGGGAGTGGGCGGGATTCAGGGGCAACTGGTGGGTGAGCCTGCGCCCTGGCGCTGAACGTCTTTTCGTGCCCCGCCGTAGAAGCGACCTAGAGCCGGAAAAGGGCCGCGGAACGGCCCCAGGATTCACGTAGCGATACACGGGGCCGCTTGTGCAGCCCCGTCGCGATACAAGGCCGCTCCTGCAGCAATGGCGAAACCAGCAGGCCGGCTATCACCGCTCGCGCAGCGCTTCCGAGCGCGCTTTCATGATCGGCTTGAGCAGGTAGCTCATGATGGTCTTCTTGCCTGTCATGATATCCACCGTCGCCACCATCCCCGGGATGATCAGCAGTGGCTTCTCGTCAGTCCCCAGGTGGCTGCGATCAGTGCGCAGCTTGATCAGGTAATACGTAGTCTTCTTGTCTTCATCGGTAATGGTGTCGGCGCCAATCTGCTCCAGCTTGGCCTTGAGCCCACCGTAGATGGTGTAGTCATACGCGGTGAACTTGACCGTCGCTTCCTGGCCAGGGTGCAGGAAGGCGATGTCTTTGGGCAGGATCTTAGCCTCGATGACCAGCGTGTCGTCCAGTGGCACGACTTCGATGATATCGCTGCCTGGCTGGATTACCCCGCCAATGGTGTTCACAAGCAGTTGCTTGACGATACCTCGCACGGGCGAAGTGACCAGTGTGCGGTGCACCCGGTCGTCCAGCGCTTTGCTGGTGGCAGTAGCCTTGTTCAGTTCGGTGCGTGCCTCGTTCAGTTGGGTCAGCGCTTCACTTCGAAACTTGCCACGAGTCTCTTCGATCTTGCTTTGCACCTCGCGGATGGCCGCCTCTGCGCGTGGGATCGCCAGCGCAGTGGAATCCAGCTGACCGCGGTTTTCCACTTCAGCACGGCGTAGGCGCAGCACTTCAACCTGGGAAATCGCGCCGGTTGCCACTAGCGGTTCGGACATACTGATTTCCTTGCGCAGCAGCGCAAGGCTGTTGGCGTACTGGGTGCGCTTGGAACTGTATTCGCGCAGTTCCTGCTGGCGTTGGACCAACTGCTCTTGCAGGCCGCCAATTTCGTCCTGCAGTTGCTGGCGCCGGCTCTGGTACAGCGACTCTTCATTGGCCGCCTGGTTTGGCGCGGCTTTACGCAGCTTCTCGTCGATTACCAGCGGGATGTCCTGGACCTCGGCACTCAAGCGTTCGACCCGCAGGGCCATGGCCAGGCGGTCAGCCTCGGTTTCACCTACGTTGGAGGCGAAGCGGGTTTCATCCAGGCGCAGTAATGGCTGGCCCACTTCGACGATCTGCCCCTCCTTGGCGAAGATTTCGGCAACGATTCCGCCCTCCAGGTTCTGGATCTTCTGCACCTTGGAAGACGGAATGGCCTTGCCTTCACCCCGGGTAACTTCGTCGATGGGCGCAACGCTGGCCCATACGATCAAGAACACGAAGAACAGGATCACGCCCCAGATGGTCAGTCGAACCACCCGCGGCGCATCTTCGATCAGGGTTTTGTTTACCTCGGGCAGCGGCTGGCCGCCAAGCGAGTCGCTGCCTTTGAAATAGCGCCGCAGGCCGTCCTTGAACTGCCCAATATCCAGCTTATGCAACACTGATCTGCCCCTTCTTCAGTGCATCCATGACCGCGGCTTTCGGGCCGTCGGCGACAATCTGCCCGCGATCGATCACGATCAGCCGGTCTACCAGCGACAGTAACGAGGCACGGTGCGTGACCAGCAGTACAGTCTTGCCCTCTACCACCGCTTGCAGGCGCTGCTTGAGGCGTTCTTCTCCGGTGTTGTCCATGGCGCTGGTCGGCTCGTCCAGCAGCAGGATCTGCGGGTTGAGCAGCAGCGCACGGCCCAAGGCGACGTTCTGCCGCTGTCCGCCGGACAGGTTCTGACCGCGTTCACCCACTTGCAGCTCGTAGCCGTCGGGGTGCAGCCGGGCGAATTCATGTACACCCGCCAGTTCAGCGGCCTGCAGGATCAGTTCGTCCTCGATGTAACGGGCGCCGCTGACCAGGTTGTCACGCAAGGTGCCGGCGAGCAGCTGAATGTCCTGTGGGACGTAGCCGATATTGTGGCGCAGTTCGCTGACATCGATCTGGCGAATGTCGACGCCATCGACCAGCAGCGAGCCACCGTCGGCCTCGTACAGGCCGACGATGAGCTTGGCCAGCGAGCTCTTGCCCGAGCCGCTGCGACCGATGATGCCGACTTTCTCGCCAGGGCGGATGGTCAGGTTGATATTCTTCAGGGCCAGGTTCTGCTGGTTCGGATAAGTGAAGTCGACCCCGCGGAACTCCACGCTGCCCTGCAGCACCTTGCGGCTCAGCGGGCGTTCTTCGAAGTTGCGCTCTTGCGGCAGATCCATCATGTGGTCGGTGGAGACCATGGTCACCTTGGCTTGCTGGTAGCGGGCGAGCAGGCCGTTGAGCTGGCCCAAAGGGCCGAGGGCGCGGCCGCTGAGCATGTAGCAAGCCACCAGGCCGCCCATGCTCAGGTTGCCATCTATGATCAGGTACACGCCGACGCAGATCATTGCCACGCCTGCCAGTTGCTGGATCAGCAGGGTGATGTTCATCGCCAGGCTCGACAGCACTTTCACGCGCAGTTCCAGGCGGCTCAGGGTGCCGAGGGTTTGCTCCCACATGTACTGGCGTTCGCTTTCGGCGTTGTTGACCTTTACCGCATCCAGACCTGCCAGGGTTTCGATCAGGCTGGACTGGCGCTCTGATGCCAACGCCATGGTCCGCTCCATGGTCGCCATCAGTGGCCGCTGCAGGGCGTAGCCGATACCCAGAGCCAGCGGGAAGGCGATGATCGGAATCCACACCAGGTGCCCGCCAATGATGGCGATGACGATCAAAATCAGGATGGTGAAGGGCAGGTCGATCAGGCTGGTCAGGGTCAGCGAGGCGAGGAAGTCGCGCAGGCCCTGGAACTCGTGAATGTTCTGGGCAAAGCTGCCGACCCGCGCCGGCCGGTACTTCATCGACATGCCGACGATACGTTCAAACAGCGTTGCCGAGATGATCAGATCGGTCTTCTTGCCGGCCAGGTCCAGGCACAGGCCACGCAGGCCTTTCAGGATCAGGTCGAAGATGTACGCGCCGGCGATACCGATGGCCAGTACCCAAAGCGTCGAGGTGGCCTGGTTTGGCACCACCCGGTCATACACGTTCATCACGAACAGTGGCGCGGCCAGGGCGATCAGGTTGATCACCAAGCTCGCGGCGATGGCGTCGATATACAACCACTTGCTGCGCAGCAGGGTGTCGCGGAACCACGACTTCGCGCGTGGGATGAGGTTGCCGTGGTTGACATCGAACTTGTGCTGAGGCTGCGCGAAGAATACTCGGCCGCTGTAGTCGCTTAGCAGTGCTTCGCGGCTGACGTGCACCTCGCCACCGTCGCTTTCGCTGAGTAGCAGGCGCGCGGTGTCTTCGTTCTCCCAGCCGAGCAGGACGGCGCTGCGGCCCTCCTTCAGCAAAAGCATGGCCGGCATGGCGATACTCGGGATCTGCTCCAGCTTTCGCTGAAGAACGCGCCCCTGCAGGCCGGCCCGGGCCGCGGCGCGAGGCAGCAGTTCAGGGCTCAGGCGCTGGGCGGGTAACGGTAGGCCTGTTGTCAGCATGACCCGGCTGGCGGGCTTCTGGTGCAGGACACACAGGCTCAACAGACTATCCAGCAGGGGATCGTCATGCTGACTGCGTGGATCGTGGCTGAGTTGGACTCGACTGACTTCGGATTCCACGCGGCGCTCTCTTCATCCTTGTGGTGGGTAGGGGGTGTGCCGTCGTTAAGGTCAGGCGGCTCACCCTGGCTCTCTTTGGTGCTGTAAAGCTGTGCTGATAAGGGGATTCACGCCCCGATGCTTAAGCAACTTGCCAATGGTCGCCTTGAATCGGTGTTGAGTAAACAATTCTACGTGCTTCATTTGCACCATACGCAGTGGCGCAATGATTGTTTCATTTTTGAGCCAGCCATCATCCGGCTTGACGTCAACTGCAGCATAGCCTGCGACCCAGCGACGGGATGCAAGGGCTTAGGGTTTCAGCTTAGTTATTGTCAGTAAACAGGCGCTGGTTTGTTGGCGCAAATCTGTGGCTTGTTAGTCAAAATTCATCTATAGAAAACAGATCCTTTGCCTTCTTGCATTCAATAATCGTAAGCGATTCCCGGTGGTCGGGAGGCCAGTATTCGCGCACTCGTACGTCATCTCTTTGATTTGTGACAAATCGCTGCTCGTGGCTGGCGCAGATTTGAAAACCTGGTGTGCCTCAAGCGAGCACGCACCCCGGCTTTGCTGGTTATCGACCTCTGCCTGGCCGCATTCCGGCAAGGTTTGTGCTTATTCGACAATCAGAGTCCGGCAATTGGGCGTGACCTGAATGTTGACGCCAGTAACGCTGACATTGCCCACCGAGGACGGCATGATTTACGGCTGCCAAGGTGTATGAAAAAAAGTGCCGTGGCTGACGGATTAACACGCTTTAGATGATGTAAGGCATTTGTCCTTCGGAAACGCTTGGCTAAGGTAAAAATATCAATGTGACATTACATTGCCGATTGTTTAGGATGGCCTGTATAAGGTCAATAGTTTGGCAGTCAGTCAATTCCAGAAAGTTATAGACGGAATATTGACGTCAAAACGTCAAGAGATCATCGACATAGTTCCGCCTGAAGTGGCTATCAAGCGCCGCTCTGGCAGGGAAGTACCCATCGGGTCACACGGAGAGTCCAATGAGCAGCGTTGTAGCCATCGTCAAAAGCATTGTCGGCCAGGTTATTGCGGTATCCCCAGAGGGCATCCGGCGTGTACTTATCGAAGGTGACCGCCTATTGACCGGTGAGGAAGTGCTCACCGGTCCTGGTGGCGCAGTTACTCTGGAGCTGGCTGATGGCCGTATGCTCGATCTGGGCCGTGACAGCCAATGGAGCGCCGACGCGCCTGACAGCAGTACCGACCTGAGCCAGGCTGCAGCGCAGGCCGCGCCTTCGGTGGAAGAGCTGCAGCAGGCTATTGCTGCTGGTGTTGACCCGACTACTGAGCTTGAAGCTACCGCCGCTGGCCCGTCATCAGCGGGTGGTGGTGGTGCGCTGGGCGGTGGCCACAGCTTCGTGATGCTCGAAGAAACGGCTGGCCGAGTTGACCCGACGGTCGGCTTCCCGACTGATGGGCTGGGCTTTGCGGGTGTACTCGATAGCGAAGAAGTGGGCCTGCTGGACACCAACGGCAATAACCTGGTGACCACACCCACGACGGATACCAACGTCGCTACTGATCTGATTCTTGGCGCAACCCCCTCTATCAGTGAAGCGGGTGGCGTAATCGTTTATACCGCCACCGTTGGTCAGGCTCCGACCACCAACTTGGTAATTACTCTGTCCAACGGTGCCGTGATCGTCATTCCGGCCGGGCAGACCAGTGGAAGCGTCAACGTCGTAGTTCCGGCAAATGACACTCCCTACATCGACGGGAGCCAGATTTCGGCGACCGTGACAGGCAGTACCGGTGGTGGCGGTCTGACGGTGACATTGCCGCAAACGCCAGCGGTTACCCAAGTGACCGATACAATCGACACCACAACTGCGACCCTGACCGCTTCGCCAAGCGTGACCGAAGGCGGCGTGATCACCTACACCGTGACCCTGAGCAATCCTGCCCAGACTCCGGTCACCGTGACTCTGTCGAACGGCCA
>NZ_JBICJS010000110.1:0-83772 GCF_043103305.1 Pseudomonas sp. YQ_5
TGCCCGCGAAGCAGGCGCCACAGTTACATCAGGTTACTTCACTTCGACGGCCAGGCTTTCGGCAATCTTGCTCTTCCACAGGGCAGGGCCAGTGATGTGTACCGACTCACCGTTGCTGTCCACGGCGACGGTCACCGGCATGTCCTTGACTTCGAACTCGTAGATCGCCTCCATGCCCAGCTCGGCGAAAGCCAGCACCTTCGACTTGCGGATGGCCTGGGCTACCAGGTAGGCAGCGCCGCCAACGGCCATCAGGTACACAGCCTTGTTGTCCTTGATCGCTTCGATGGCGGTCGGGCCACGCTCGGACTTGCCGATCATGCCCAGCAGGCCAGTCTGCTCAAGGATCTGGCGGGTGAACTTGTCCATGCGGGTAGCAGTGGTCGGGCCGGCTGGGCCTACCACTTCGTCACCCACCGGATCGACCGGGCCTACGTAGTAGATGAAGCGGCCTTTCAGGTCTATCGGCAGTTCTTCGCCACGGTTGAGCATTTCAACCATGCGCTTGTGCGCGGCATCGCGGCCAGTCAGCATCTTGCCGTTGAGCAGGATGGTTTCGCCCGGCTTCCAGCTGGCCACTTCTTCCGGGGTAATGTCGTCGAGGTTGACGCGACGGGCGCTCGGGCCGGCTTCCCAGACGATTTCCGGGTAGGCGTCCAGCGACGGCGCTTCCAGTTCTGCCGGGCCGGTGCCATCGAGCACGAAGTGGGCGTGGCGAGTAGCGGCGCAGTTGGGGATCATGCACACCGGCAAGGACGCCGCGTGGGTCGGGTAGTCCATGATCTTGACGTCGAGCACAGTGGTCAGGCCACCCAGGCCTTGAGCGCCGATGCCCAGCTGGTTGACCTTGTCGAACAGCTCCAGGCGGATTTCTTCCAGGCGGTTCTGTGGGCCACGGGCTTTCAGTTCGTGAATGTCGATGGACTCCATCAACACTTCCTTGGCCATGACCGCGGCCTTCTCGGCGGTACCGCCGATGCCGATGCCGAGCATGCCGGGCGGGCACCAGCCAGCACCCATGGTCGGCACGGTCTTCAGTACCCAGTCGACGATCGAGTCGGACGGATTGAGCATGGCCATCTTCGACTTGTTTTCCGAGCCGCCGCCCTTGGCTGCAACATCCACTTCGACCTTGTCGCCAGGGACGATGGAGTAGTGGATCACTGCCGGGGTGTTGTCCTTGGTGTTCTTGCGGGCACCGGCTGGGTCGGCCAGGATCGAAGCGCGCAGGACGTTCTCAGGCAGGTTGTAGGCGCGACGCACACCTTCGTTGATCATGTCGTCGACGCTCATGGTGGCGCCGTCCCAGCGCACGTCCATGCCCACGCGGATGAACACGGTGACGATACCGGTGTCCTGGCAGATTGGACGATGGCCGGTGGCGCACATGCGCGAGTTGATCAGGATCTGGGCGATGGAGTCGCGTGCAGCAGGCGACTCCTCACGCAGATAGGCCTCGTGCATGGCCTGGATGAAATCGACGGGGTGGTAGTACGAGATGAATTGCAGGGCGTCGGCGACGCTCTGAATCAGGTCGTCTTGCTTGATCACGGTCATGCAGCGCGCTCCTCTTAAAGACGGGAACATTCAAAAAGACGCTCGACATAGCCGACCAGCACGTCGAAACGCCTTGCAAGGCGCCGGCAGGTCAGGCCGACGGAAAAAGGCGCGGCAGTATAGCGCGCATCCGTGCCCGGCACACCTGCGGCCGGTCTGGACCATGGTCGGCAGCGTGCCGGCATCTATTTTGCTGGTGTGCTCTGCTTGGCTTACAGTGAGCCTTGGATAGCAGGAGATGTACCGAACATGCCCGAAATTTGCGTGGGCGAGCGCCGCTGGGTGGTGCCCATTGGCAGCAACCTGCTCGATGCCCTCAACGAGGCGGGGCTGAATGTGCCCTACAGTTGCCGCGCCGGCAGTTGCCACGCTTGTCTGGTGCACTGCCTGGATGGGCAACCGGCGGACGCTTTGCCCGAGGCATTGGCGTTGGAGAAACACGCTCAGGGCTGGCGCCTGGCATGCCAGTGCCGGGTGGTCGAGGACCTGCGTGTGGCGCTATACGACCCCCGGCAGGGTGGCGTACCGGCGCAGGTCTGCGCTTTGGACTGGTTTGGCGATGTATTGCGCCTGCGGGTGCGGCCCGCGCGGGCGGTGCGTTACCTGGCGGGGCAGCATGTGGTGCTGTGGCTGGAGGCGGTTGCTCGGCCTTATTCCCTGGCCAGCCTGCCGGGTGAGGATGATGTTCTCGAGTTTCATATCGATTGCCAGCGACCTGGTGCCTTTTGCGACAGGGCGCGTGGGCTGCAGGTGGGCGATCAGATGCATTTGGGTGAGTTCAGAGGCGGAGCCCTTCATTACGACCCTGATTGGCAGGAGCGGCCGCTGTGGTTGCTGGCCGCGGGAACCGGGCTGGCGCCGCTCTGGGGTATCTTGCGCGAAGCGTTGCGCCTGGGGCATCGGGGCGAAATCCGCGTGCTGCATGTAGCGCGGGATCCGGCGGGGCACTATCTGGCGGAGCCGCTGCTGAAGCTGCCAGGGGTGAGTGTCGAGCTGGTGCTGATGGAACAGATGGATGAAGCGTTGGCCGGGATGCGGCTGTTGTCGCGGCAGACGGTGGTGCTGCTGTGTGGGGCGCCTGGGAGTGTCGAGCGGTTTGCCCGGCGGATGTTCATCGCAGGCGTGCCGCGGGGGCAGGTGTTTGCTGATGTGTTCGTCGAGCATGCCTGAGGGTAGCCTTGTGATGCGAAGGGACCGCAAAGCGGCCCCTCCCTCTTTCATGCGGCGCTGTGCTCGGCGACGGGCACCTCGGCCTGCGCCCGCCGATAGAGAACCAGGTAATACGACCCCAGTCCGATCAACCAGCAGAACACTGCTGTCCACACATTGTGCGACAGGAAGTGCGCCCCCTGCATCATCCTGCCCACCGACAGTATCGACCCTGCTACCAGGGCTACTAAAAACGCCACCCGCGCCAGGCGCGGCTTGCGATCACGCAGCATGAAGAACAAGGCGAACAGGCAGAACCCGGTCGCGGCATGCCCGCCCGGCCAGCACAGCCCAGGCTTGTTGGTAGGCGGCCGTGGTTCCAGCAGCTTGCTGTACGTTTCGGTGCCGCCAAACTGGGTCAGGCTCCAAGGGCACTGCACCTGGGTGACTTTTTTCAGCGGCGTGACAAACGCTGTGGACAAGCCCAGCGCCAGCACCAGGCAGCCTAGTTCACGGCGCCAGCCAAACAGGCGCTTCCAGAAAAGGCTCGCGGCAAAGATCAGCAGCGATATCACCCCCAACAGGATCACCACTTGCTTGACCCGGTCATGCAGGATGTTTTCCAACACGTAACTGTGGCGGCCAATGAACTGCCCGGCAGCGGGGTCGAAGAACAGGTTGGCGACATCCATGTCGACTGAAGTCAGTTCCAGCAGGATCAGGGCCAGCGCAGTCGCCAGGGGAATCCCCAGGTACAGCCAGTAGTTGATCGGGCGAGGGCGGGTGCGTTGCTGCATGACGGCTCCAGGGCGCGAAAAAGATCGGGTATTGTCGGCCGCCCGCTATCCTGTGTCCGTGAAGGATCAGTGAAAAAACTGTCAAGTGGGGTGAATTTTCCCAAGGGCTGGCACCGTGCAGGCATAGGCCTTAAGCTGCGCCTGCCGCGCACCACAGCGAGAAGCGCCGCACAGGAGAAACCGATGCGCATTCTTTTGGTTGAAGACAACCGCGATATCCTGGCCAACCTGGCCGATTACCTGGGCATGAAAGGCTACACCGTCGACTGTGCCCAGGATGGCCTGTCCGGGCTGCATCTGGCCGCCACCGAGCACTACGACCTGATCGTCCTCGACATCATGCTGCCAGGCATTGATGGTTACACCTTGTGCAAGCGCCTGCGCGAAGATGCCCGCCGTGACACGCCGGTGATCATGCTCACTGCCCGTGACCAACTGGACGATCGCCTGCAGGGCTTCCGCTCTGGGGCTGACGACTACCTGCTCAAGCCATTTGCCCTGTCGGAGCTGGCGGCGCGCATCGAAGCGGTGCTGCGCCGTGCCCAGGGCGGTGGGCGGCGCACCCTGCAGGTGGCTGACCTCAGCTACGACCTCGATACCCTCGAGGTAACCCGCCAGGGTCGCCTGCTGAAGCTCAACCCGGTCGGCCTCAAGCTGCTGGCGGTACTGATGCAGAAAAGCCCGCACGTACTGCGCCGCGAGGTGCTGGAAGAAGCCTTGTGGGGCGATGACTGCCCTGATAGCGACAGCCTGCGCAGCCATGTGCATCAGTTGCGCCAGGTGATCGACAAACCGTTTGAAAAACCGTTGCTGCATACCGTCCATGGCGTCGGCTATCGCCTCGCCGAGGGCCGCGATGGAGTTTAAGCAAAGCCTTGCCCAGCGCATCATCATCGCCTTTGCCCTGATGAGCGCGCTGGTGGCCGGGGCCTTCGCATTCGGTATCGTCGCCACGGTGCACCTGGTCGAGGAGCGACTGATTTCTTCGGTACTGGGCGGTGATCTGCAGCGCCTGCTGCGTATGGACAGCGTCAGTGACTGGAGTCATCGGCCTCGCCCGGATCAGCTGTTCTACTTCAGTGGTGGGCGTGACGACTTCGAGCTGCCCAAGGACCTGCGTCACCTCGACCGCGGTTTCCACGAAGTGTTCCGAGACCAGCTGTCGTACCACGCCATGGTCGAGATCGTCGATGGTCGCCGCTATGTACTGCTGCAGGACCAGAGCGACTTCGAGGAGCGTGAGCGCATACTGTTTGCCGTGGTTGTGGTGGGCTTCGTGCTCAGCCTGGTGCTGGCGGTCATCCTTGGCTGGTTGGTTGCACGTCGGGTAATGGCACCGGTCATCCGCCTGGCGCGTCAGGTGCGCCACCGCGATCAGTTACTGGGCCTGGCCCCACCGCTGGCGCCGGATTATGCGGCAGACGAAGTCGGCCAGCTTGCAGTGGCTTTCGACGATACCCTGGGCCGCTTGCGTGATGCGCTGACCCGCGAGCGGCTGTTCACCAGCGACGTCAGCCACGAACTACGCACGCCGTTGATGGTGTTGGCTACCTCTTGCGAGCTTCTGATGGAAAACCCTGGCCTCGATGCCCGCGCGCGCAGCCAGGTGGAGCGGGTTGCGCGGGCTACCGAAGAAATGCGCGAGCTGGTCAAGACCTTCCTCATGTTGGCCCGGGCGCAGCGTGATGAGGGCGCGGTGGCGTCACGGGCGACCCTGCGCGAAGTGGCCGACGAACTTATCGGGGTGTGGCGCGACACCATCGAACAGAAAGGCCTCACCCTGTATTTCGATGGCCGCGTGAGTGCTAGCCCTGTGCTGTACAACGCCACCTTCCTGCAGTCGGTGATGGGCAACCTGCTGCGTAATGCTGCGCACTACACCGACAGTGGGTATATCCGCCTGAGCCTGGAAGCCAACGGTTTCAGCGTAGAAGACAGCGGCGTGGGTATCCCCGAAGAGCAGCGCGAGGCCATGTTCAGGCCGTTCGTGCGCGGCGATGAACGGCGTGGCGAGGGCCTGGGGCTGGGGCTTTCGCTGGTACAGCGGATCTGTGACGACCAGGGCTGGCGTGTCACCCTGACATCCACCTTGCCACATGGCTGCCGCTTCCAGGTGGACCTGAGCAACACCGCGGCCAAAGGTGACCCGGACGCCTTGGTCGGGTAATTTCTTGTATCAGGTCAACTGGTACTCAACGTTTTTTTCACACTGGCATGACCTGATTCCAACGCTTGCATACCTAATGTGGGCGCAATGGAGTCAGGAGATGCCCAATGCGTAGCCCCATCAAGCTTGAATTTTCCGAGAAGTACGACAAAGACCATGCGCGCGAGTACTTTCTCAAGCACCAGGCCGGCCTGGCGCGACGCCTTTCCCACAAGCGAGATGAGCAGTTGGCGCGCCGCGCCTTGGCATTGGCTGGCGAGCCCGGCCTGGTATTGGACCTGCCATGCGGTGCGGGCCGTTTCTGGCCGCTGTTGGCGGAAAAGCCCAATCGGGTAATCATCGGTGCCGACAACTCCGAGGCCATGATCGAGACTGCCTGTGCGGCGCAACCGCCAGAGGTGGTCGCACGGGTACGGCCGTTGCAGACTTCGGCCTTTGCCATCGACCTGCCGGATAACGCCGTCGACAGCATCTTCTGCATGCGCCTGTTCCACCACATTGGCGAGGCGGCGCACAGAAAGACCATACTTTCGGAATTTCAGCGGGTTAGCCGTGATAGTGTGATCCTGTCCCTGTGGGTGGATGGCAACTTCAAGGCCTGGCGCCGGAAAAAGCTGGAGCTGCGCCGTAGCGCCAAAGCCGAACAGGATAATTACCAGAACCGTTTCGTGTTACCTGCCGAAACGGTCGAAGAAGAATTCAGGGCTGCCGGCTTCAGAATCCAGGAACGCCTCGACTTCCTGCCGTTCTATGCCATGTGGCGAGTCTACGTATTGCGTAAGGGGTAGTGTTTGATGGCTGTAGCCCATAAAGGGGAATCGCGGTTCGATTTTTACTGGCGTCAGCAAGGCGAGTGGGTCGAGGAGCCTAACCAGCGCCGCGGCGGTGAAAGTGGCGTGCAACGCCTCAACGATGCCAATGGCAAGCTGTTGTATGCCAAGCGCCAGGTTGGGCATATCTACCGCAGCCTGTTGCACCCTTTTGGTCGGCCGACGGTATTGCGTGAACTCGATGCGCTGAACAGTTTCGAGCAGTTGGGCGTGCGTGTACCGCGTATCGTCTTCTGTGGTGCGGAGCGCGATGCCGAGCACCAGTGGCGCGCGCTGCTGGTCAGCGAAGCGCTGGACGGTTTTGTCGAACTCGACACCTGGCATGCCGAAGGTGCCCGCGAGCGTTACCCGCAGGTGGTGCATGAGCGCATGCTCAAGGACCTGGCGGAAAACCTGGCGCGGATGCACCTGGGGCACTGGCAACACGGCTGCCTGTATGGCAAGCACGTATTCATCAAGGTGATCGGCGAGGGCGACCAGGCTCGCGTCGAAGTGGCGCTGCTGGACCTGGAAAAGTGCAGGCGGCGTATCAGTTGCCAGCGTGCGGCCGGCAATGACTTGCGTCAGCTACGCCGCCATTCGTCGCTCAATGACGCAGAATGGCGGACACTGCTCTACTTTTACAAGATGGCGTTTGGCAGCGCTGTCAAAGGGTTAGAGTAATGAAACTAGAAATTGCTCGAGCTTTGTTCCTGGTAGCTGGCCTGGCGGTGACCACCGTGGCGGTGGCTGCCTGGGAAGAGCCGAGACCGACGGTGTTCAGCAAGGCAGAAATGGCAGACCAATGCGCGTTGCCGCGGGATGCAAAACCGCAGCAGGCCCGGACCGAGCCGGACCATGACCTTTTGCTGTTCCTGTTTGGCTTGCGTCAAGGGTTGCGTCCATTCGGTTGAACCCTGCGTTAGCTGGAAAAACCAGAGGCCTCGCGATTGCGGGGCCTCTGGCTTTTTGCGCCTGCGTTGCCGGCCTCTTCGCGGGCAAGCCCGCGCCCACAGTTTGGCTCAAGCGATTGCAGGTTCCTTGGCGCTCGCCTTGTGCGCCAGCAGGGTGTAGATACATGGCAACACAAACAAGGTAAACAGCGTGCCAATCGACATCCCGGTGGCAATCACCATACCGATGTCAAAACGGCTGACCGCTCCCGCCCCGGTTGCCAGAATCAGCGGCACCATGCCGAACACCATTGCCGCCGTGGTCATCAGCACCGGCCGCAGGCGAATGGCCGCTGCTTCCTCGATCGCTTCGCGCACGCTCAGGCCCCGCTCCTGACGTAGCTGATTGGCGAACTCTACGATCAGGATACCGTGCTTGCTGATCAGTCCGATCAAAGTCACCAGCCCGACCTGGGTGTAGATGTTCATGCTCGACACACCCAGGAACAGCGGCAAAAGCGCGCCACAGATCGACAACGGCACTGTCACCAGAATCACCAACGGGTCGCGGAAGCTTTCGAACTGGGCAGCCAGTACAAGGAAAATGATCGCCAGCGCCAGGCCGAAGGTGACCCACAATGCGCTACCTTCCTGAACGTACTGCCGGGCCGCGCCGGCGTAGTCGAAGGCAAAGCCTTCCGGGGCCTCTTCGCGAGCTATGTCCTGCACGGTCTTCAGCGCCTCGCCCAGGCTGACCATGGGTACACCCTGGATGATCGCAGCGTTCAGTTGCTGGAACTGGTTGAGCTGACGTGGGCGAGCACGGTCGGTGAGGGTGATCAGGGTCGACAGCGGCAGCAATTGGCCCTGGTCGTTCTTCACGTAGTAATTGTTCAGCCAGCCGGGGTTGTCGCGGTACGGCCGTTCAACCTGGGCGATCACCTTGTAACTGCGGCCCTCAAGGGTGAAACGGTTGATTTCCGCCTCGCCCAGCAGGGTCGCCAGGGTGCTGCCGATGGTGTCCATCGACACCCCCATCTGTGCCGCCTTTGCCCGGTCGATGTCTACCACCACTTCGGGCTTGTCGAAGGCAAGATCGATATCGAGGAAGGCGAACTTGCCCGATTCCTGAGCGCGCTTCTTGATGCGTTGGGCCACTTCCAACAGTGCCGGGTAGTCGCCAGCGGTATTGATCACAAACTGGAACGGCAAGCCCTCGCCAGTGCCGGGCAACGACGGCAGGTTGAAGCCGAAGATCTGCAGCCCGCTGATTTCCTCGAGTTTGGCCTGCACCAGCGGCAGTAGCTCCATCTGTGTGCGTTCACGTTCGTTCCAAGGCTTGAGCAAAAAGCCACCGATACCGGTCTGCACGCCATTGAAACCGTTGATCTGAAACGACGAATAGTATTCGGGGAAGGTCTTGAACAGCGGTGTGAACTCGTCGGTGTAGGCATTGAGATAGTCGAGGTTGGTCGGCTGGGGCGAGCTGCTCATCATGAAGATCACCCCTTGGTCCTCGTTGGGCGCCAGTTCATTCTGGGTGAACTTGAGCAGCACCGGGATCAGGCACAGGACGATCACGGCAAACACCAGCACCACCGGCCGGCTGTCGAGGGTGGCGTGCAGCAAGCGCTGGTAGCGCCCCTTCAGGCGTTCGAACAGCTGGTCGAGGCGGTGGGCCAGGCCGCTCGGGTTCTGCTCCCGGCGCAGCAGCAAGGCGCACATCATTGGCGACAGGGTAAGGGCAACGATACCGGAAATGATCACCGCCCCGGCCAGCGTCAGGGCAAACTCCTTGAACAGCGCGCCAGTGAGCCCGGTGAGGAAGCCGATCGGTGCATACACGGCGGCAAGGGTGATGGTCATGGACACCACTGGCATGGCAATTTCGCGCGCGCCTTGCAGGGCAGCGTCGAACGGCGACTTGCCTTCTTCCATGTGCCGGTGGATGTTTTCCACCACCACAATGGCATCGTCCACCACCAGGCCGATGGCCAGCACCATGGCTAGCAGGGTCAGCAGGTTGAGTGAGTAGCCCATCATCTGCATGAAAAACAGTACACCGATCATCGACAACGGTATGGTCACCACCGGAATCAGCACCGAGCGCAGGGCGCCGAGGAACAGGAACACCACCACGATGACGATCAGCACTGCTTCGCCCAAGGTCTTGATCACTTCGTCGATCGAAGCCTGGATGAACCGCGTGGCGTCGTAGGCAATCGACACTTTCAGTGCCGAGGGCAGCTGGCTTTCCAGCTCTGGCATGATGCGCCGCACTTCCTTGATGACATCCAGCGGGTTGGCGGCCGGGGTGGCCTTGATGCCGATATAGACCGACGGGGTGCCGTCGAACGAGCTGACCGTGTCGTAGTTTTCTGCGCCCATCTCGACCCGCGCCACATCGCCCAGCAGCACGCGGCTGTCACCGCTGGTCTTGAGCGGCAGGGCGGCGAACGCCTCGGCCGACTTCAGCTCGGTACTGGCGTTTACGCTGGTGACCACGTATTCGCCTTTGACCTCGCCTGCGGCGGAAAGGAAGTTGTAGCGGCGTACGGCATTGGTCACGTCGGTAGCCGAAAGGCCGAAACCGGCCAGTTTCACCGGGTCCAGCCACAAACGCATGGCGAACACCTGGTTGCCGAGGATCTCCGCCTCGGCCATGCCCGGCAAAGTGGCCAGCTTGGGCTGGATAACCCGTGACAGGTAGTCGGTGATCTGCGGGTTACTCATTTCCTTGCTGTAGAAGCTGACGTACATCAGCGCCGAGGCGTCGGCAGCTTCCTTGCTCAGTACCGGGTCTTCGGAGTCCTGGGGTAACTTGTTGCGCACCTCATTGGCCTTGGCCAGCAGCTCGGTGAACAGTCGGTCGCTGTCGGCGCCAATGCGCGCGTAAATGGAAATGATCGAGAAGTTCTGCCGGCTCACCGAGGTCATGTAGTCGATGCCTTCGGCACTGGCCAGGCTCTGCTGCAATGGTTGGGTGATGTAGCCCTGGATGGTTTCGGCGTTGGCCCCGGGGTAGGCAGTGGTGACCGTGATCAGGGCGTTTTCCATTTGCGGGTACTGGCGGATCTGCAGCTTGTTCCAGGCCTGGAAGCCGAGCAGCAGAATCAGCAGGCTGACCACGCTGGCCAGCACCGGGCGGCGGATGAACGGGTCGGTGAACGCCATGCCAGCCTCCTGTCAGTCCTTGGCCGCTGCGCCCGGTTCGGGCTTGAGGGCGTTGTCCTGGCCAATGCGTATCGCGGCACCGGGGGTGAGTTTCAGCTGCCCTGCGGTGACCACCTGTTCCCCGGCCTGCAGGCCTTTGCTGACCACAACCACACCGTCTCGGCGCTCGCCAGTCTGTACTGTGCGCTGTTCGGCGACCAGCAGGGGTTGGCCCTTGTCGTCGTTTTCCTGCTTGCCGTTCTTGTCCTTTTTCGGTGAGACGACATACACCGAGTTGCCATACAGGGTGTAGGTAATGGCGCTTTCCGGCACCACCACTTGCGGCTGCGGGTTGGGCAGCAGGATCAACAGGCTGGCGAACATGCCTGGCAGCAGTTTGCCGTCGGGGTTGGCCATGGTGGCGCGTACCAGCAGGTTGCGCGTGGTTTCCTCGACCTTGGGGTTGATGGCGCTGAGGTTGGCGGGGAAGCGCTGGCCCGGATAGGCGGCCACTTGCACCAGCACCTGCTGGCCCAGGCTCAGGTGTGGCAGGGCCTGTTCCGGCACGTTGAAGTCTACGTACAGGCTGGACGTGTCTTGCAGGGTGGCGATCACCGTGCCGGCGGCCAGGTACTGGCCGATGTCTACCTGGCGGATGCCGATGGTGCCGTTGAAAGGTGCATTGAGTCTCTTCTTGATCTTCTGCGCCCTGAGCTGCTCGACCACTGCCTGGTTGCGCCGGTACTGGGAGGAAAGGCGGTCAAATTCGCCGCGGGAGATGGCCGAATCGCCGACCAGCTGGCTGCCACGGCCGAAATCGACCTTGGCCAGGCCCAGGTCGGCCTGGGCGGTGCCGAGCAGGGCTGTTTCCTGATCGTCGTTGAGCTGCAATAGCAGTTGCCCGGCCTTGACCTGCTGGCCTGAGTCGAAGTGCAGGGATTTGACGATGCCTTCCACCTCCAGGCTCAGATCCACGCCCTGCAGCGCTTTGAGGCTGCCGACCGCGGGCAGGCGCTCTTGCCACTGGCGCTGTTCGGCCATGGCAGCCGCCACGGTGATGGGGGGCTTGGGGGCAGTGAACATCTGGATCTGCTGGTAGATCGAGAAGGCTTTGTAACCCCCCAGGGCCAGCACGATCAGCAGAACCACGGCCAACATGATGAGCATGCGGCGGCGCAGCATAGGTCCGGTTCCTTGGATGCAGTTGTTATTCGCTTCTACACGACAACGGGCGATCCTGCCCACGTGCGGATGGGGGAAGTATTGACTGTTTTTCGGGAGGAGGGGCGTGAAATGCCTGTGCCGGCCTTTTCGCGGCTAAAGCCGCTCCTACAGGGACCGTGTAGAACCCTGTGGAATCGGCTTTAGCCGCGAAAGAGGCAGTGAATGCAACAGAAAAATCAGACGAGATGCAGGTGGTTGTCCCAGAAACCGGACGGCAGGTTCATCGGTTGCCCGACCAGTTCGGCCTTGCGGCAATCGTAGAACCGGCAACGGCCCTGCCCGGAGGTGACGACAAAGCCGTCCTTCACTGCGCCAACGCCTGCGCAGTCGGGCATCGGGGCATCCAGCCGCACCGCGCCGCTGTCCAGGTCCCAGACGAACAGGCGATTGGCCCGCGGCGCCGTCAGCGCTACCAGCCGCAGCTCGCTGTGGATGGCAACGCTTGCGGTGTATTGGGCCATGGCTTGCAGTTGCCGCTCCGGCACCGGAAAGGCCTTGAATGGCTCGCCCGGGCGCTTGATCGCCAGCAGCTCGGCAGTTTCATCGGCATCGCCCATGAACTGCTGGCAGGCGGCGATGGTGCCATCGCTGGCCACTGCCAGGTGTCGCACGCTGTTCATCTGCTGGGCCAGGATTTCCTTGCTCAGCAGGGTGCCGTCACGCTGCATCAGCACCAGGCTAGGTTGCATGGCATCGAGGTTCATCTCGACACGGCTTTCGGCTTCGGTACGGATACCGCCATTGGCCACGACCAGCGTTTCGCCGTCGGGCAGCCAGGCAACCTCGTGCGGGCCGATACCGTGGGTCGGGATCTCGCCGGTGTGCACCAGGCGCTCGCCTTCGAAACGGTACACGCCAAGCACGCCGCGCCCCGGGTCGGTGGTGTCGTTCTCGGTGGCATACAGCCATTCGCCTTCTTTGTGTACCACGGCATGGCCATAGAAGTGCCGGTTAGGCTGCGAGGCTACCGTTTGCAGCAGGCGCCCGTCACGCAGGTCGATCAGGTAGCTTTCGGTACCAGGGCGGCGGGCGACGAACAGGGCGATTGGCTGCTCGGGGTGGTGGATGATGGCATGGCAACGCTGAGCGACCTGGGTGCTGAACACCTGTGTGCCGTCCAGGCGAAAACCTACGGCAAAGTGCTGGCCGTTGCCGTTGTCACGCGCCGAGAGCAGCAAGGGTTCGCTGCCTTTGTTGCGGAACAGGCTCCAGCCGCCCAAGGTGAGGGCACTGAGCAATACGCTACCGAGTTTGAGTGCCTGGCGTCGCAGCATGATCAGTCACCGTCGTTGGCATTGAAGCCCAGCTGGATGTTCAGTGCCTTGGCCAGATCGCTTTCGTGCAGGCGATGGACGACGTTGAGGCTGTCGTAGATCTGGTTGAGGGTTTGCTGACCGGCGTCGTCGGCCAGCAGCTCACCCAGCGTTTTCTGGTTATCGGCCAGCAACTTGAGCGAGGTAGCGTAGGCGGCGTCGATCTTGTCCGCCAGCGCTTTCTGACCGCTGGGCAACAGGCCGCGCAGGCCCTGGTTGTCTACCCCGACCCAGACGGCTTCGGCGGCCTTGAGGCTGGCCTGCAGGCTGTTCATCGAGTTGTGGCTGCGCCAGGCCTCGGCCTGCAACGGCTGCGGGATGCCCTTGCTCTGACGGCCCATCGGTGCGCCGAGCTTCTTCTTCAGGGTGTCCAGGGCGGTAACCTGGGCGCGCAGCAGATCGGCGATCGCCTCGTGGGAGTCGGCGTAGCGCTGGTTGGGGAACTTGGTCATCTGCGAGAGCATGCCGTCGGTGCTGTTCCAGCCTTTGAGAATTTCCTCTGCCAAGGCCTTCTGGTGCGCGCCGATGGCCACCAGCAGCGGGCAGTAGCGGGCCTTCTGCTCGGCAGTGGCGATGTCCGGCTTGCTGTCGAACAGGATGTACTCATAGGCCGACAGGCCACGTACCACTACGCTGGACTTGCCCAAAGCCTCAGCATCAACTGGCTTGTCGCCGTTGACCAGTTGCTCGACCTGACGGCCGACCAGGTTTTTCTTGTCGGGCCAGAACTGTACCTGCCAGGCGCGGTTGCCTTCGGCCAACGGGCCGACCAGCAGCGGCTGAAGCTCGGCCCAGGCTTTTTGTGCGTTGAGGAAGTCGGCGCGGGCTTTGTCCAGGCTTTCCTTGCCTTCGCAGTAGGCCAGGGCGCTGGCAGCCAACGTACGGTCGGCTTCGACCCAGCGGCTGTAGGTAGGCAGGATCACCTGGTTGGCGATGGCGGCGGAGGTCACTGCTTGCGGGTCTTGCGGCGAGCAGGCACCGAGGGCGAGTGCGGCGAGGCTTGTGAACAACAGTTTGGGTCGGAACATGCCCGGCTCCTTTGTGCGTTTAAAGTGAGTTCAGGAACGCCAGCAACGCGGCGCGCTGCTCGGCATTGAAAGTGAGTACGAAGTTGCGTGCCGCCTCGGCTTCGCCACCATGCCACAGCACGGCTTCAAGCAGGTTGCGGGCGCGGCCGTCATGCAGGAACTGGCTGTGGCCACTGACCGTTTCGCTCAGGCCGATGCCCCACAGCGGCGCGGTGCGCCAGTCCTGGCCGTTGGCGGCAAATTCGGTGCGCTCGTCGGCCAGCCCCGGGCCCATGTCATGCAGCAGCAGGTCGCTGTAGGGGCGGATGACCTGGTTGGCCAACTCTGGTTCGGCGGCGTCGGCGGCGGTGGTGAACTGCGGTGTGTGGCAACCTTGGCAACCTGCCTGGTAGAACAGATTCTTGCCCGCCAGTACCTGTGGCGAGCCGACGTCGCGGCGGGCCGGCACAGCCAGGTTGCGGGTGTAGAACGTGACCAGGCGCAGGATGTTGTCGCTGACTTCTTTCTCGCCATCGGCCCCGTCGCCGTTGGGTGCGGACAGGCAGGCGGTTTGTGCCGGGGTGCAATCGTCCTTGGGCAGCAGGGTGCTGGTCAGACCCATGTCGCCGGCAAAGGCGTGCACGTTCTGCTGGTTGACGTTGGGCTGCCCGGCTTTCCAGCCGAAGCGGCCGATCACCGTTTTACCCTGGGCATCGTCCCATACACGGTTGGCCCGCCCGCGGATGCCATCGCGGTTGCGGTCGTCCGGGTCTTCGTTGGCCAGCAGGTCGGCTTCGGGGATAGCTTCAAGCAGGCCCAGGCCGATCATTGGTGGTGCCACCCGCGCCGAAAAGCGCGTGTCGGGGTGCATCACACCATAGCCGAGCTGGGTAATTTGCAGGGCTGGCTTGCGCAACTCGACCTGGTGGCCGTCCTTGAATGACACGGTTTCGCTGGAGTAGCTGACCCGCACCTTGCCTTCCGGCGCCACGCCGGGGATGGCCATGTCCTGCAACTGAGTGCCATAGACTGGCTCTGGCACCACGCCGAGGCGCTCGATCACTTTGGCCAGGTAGGGTTGGTCGGGGATCGACAAGCGCACCAGCATACCCACCGCGTTGCTGTCACCCGGCTCTGGTGGGTGGCCACGGCCATCGCGCACGTGGCAGTTCTGACAGGCGTTGGTATTGAACAGCGGGCCCAGACCATCACGCGCGGTGGTGGTGGACGGGGCAATCACCCAGGGGTTGCGAAAGAAGCTGTTGCCAACGGCGAAGTCCAGGCGCAGCTCTGGCGAGAGGTTGGCCGAGGGCAGGGAATAGGCATTGCGATCGCTGCGCTGCACGGTCGCCTTGCCACCCGATAACGCTTCGCCGGGCTCGGCGTGGGTGAAACGCGGGGCGTCGTCACAGGCGGCCAGGGCACAGGCCAGCAGCAGGGGGGGGAGTCGGGACAGCGACAAGGACATCGAGAATCCTGGGCGTGAGCGAAAAACCGGCGTGCAGCTTAGCAGGCCCAGGATCATTGAATAAGAGCAATTTGCGTTTGCTTGATGAAATTGCCGCGAGCGCAGTTGGTCAGGCCATATAGAGCATGAAGTGTCGGTTGACCAGGTTGACGATCAGGTTCTTGTTGCCGCCACCGCGATTATCGCCGGTGACTTCGATGACTTGTTCGCTGGTGTATTCCATGGAAGAGGCAGTAATGCACTTGACTGCGTCCTCGTGCGCAGGTTGCCAGTAGTCCTGGAATATCCAGATGCTGGTGTCGGCAGACGGGCCGAGGATCAGGCGCAAGGCCTTGTGGTTCTCAGTCGATCTGCCGATCCATGGGATGGCCAGCGAGCCATTCCAGACGTGCTGGGCGCCGACTGCCAGGCTGTTGCTGCGGTTTTCACCGTCGATCAGGGTCAAGGTATAAGGAGTGTTATTGGCGATGGAGCGCAAGTAGGTGACGTTGGCCATGTGGTGTTTCCTCTTAATGTTCAGTTTTCGGGCGGGGTAAGGGGCTAGTCGGGGCGCGATAGACATAGGCCGCGAGCAAGGTGATTTCGTTGAACGGGGGGTCGAGCTCGGCGGGATGAAAGCGACCGAGCAGTTGCAGCCCTTGGTCACTGGCGACCGCTTCGAACATCCGGCGGTCGGTTTCGTTGGGGTCGTACAGGTAGATCTTGCCGGGGCGGGCAACTACCCGGCACATTTCCTCGGCCACGTGGTGGGTAATCGGAGCGCCCATCAGCGTCACGTGAGGGACTGCATGGTCGTCGAGGGGAAAGTCCGGAGCATCGTATTCGTATACGACGATGAGGTTGGGGATGTGCCCGCCTGCGAACGGCCCGTTGGAGATGAGCTGGCCGGCCTTGTTCAGGTTGTACGCATCGTTGAATCCGGTAATGAGGTCCCCCCCATTCATGCGTTGGACGATTCGGCCTTCGCCCCAGACATCAAGAATCTGCAGCACTGTGCCTCCTGTTAGCTTTGATCGAAGGCCTACAGGATGAGCATCTGCGCGTACGCCAGGCAGCAGGAAGCGTTTTACCCGGCAGCAAATGAAAACGCCCGGCACAAGGCCGGGCGTTTGCGTTGAAGCGCTACAGCAGGATCAGAACTCGTGATCCGCAGTGTCCGGGTTCAGGTTGGCAATACCCAGCTTGCCCGCGGCCTGCTCAATCGCCCCGGTCTGCTTGACCAGTGCGGCGATTGCGTCACGCACGACCTGGTTACCTGCAGCATTGTCGGCGGCGATCAGCTGGTCGTAGTGCTCGCCTTTGAGGGCATGGTCGGCGATTACCTGAAGCTTGGCCTCGGTGGCTTCCAGGTCGGCCTTGAGGGTTGCATCGGCGGCTGGGTCAACCTTGGCGACCAGCGACGAAAGGCTAGGGCCGGTCAGCTTGGTGCCGTCCGGGCGGGTGTACTCGCCCAGGTAGACGTTGCGGATGCCCTTGGCGTCGTAGAAGTGCGAGTAGTGGGTGTTGTCGCTGAAGCAGTCCTGCTCGTCTTCCGGCGAGTTGGCTTCCAGCGAAACTTTCATGCGCTCACCCGCCAGTTCGCCCAGCGACAGGCTGCCCATGCCGAACAGCATCTTGCGCAGGCCGTCATTGACAGGCTCGGCTTCCAGCTTGGCGCGGTAGTTGTCGGCGACGTTCGGTGCCCAGTTGCCGACCATCTCTTCGAGGTCGGTGACCAGCAGGTCGGTAACCGCTTTCAGGTAGGCACGGCGGCGGTCATTGTGGCCGCCAGTAGCGCCCTGGCCTTCCAGGTAGTCGGATGCCGGACGGTTGCCAGCGCCTGGGCCGGTACCGTTCAGGTCCTGGCCCCAGAGCAGGAACTCGATGGCGTGATAGCCCGTGGCAACGTTGGCTTCGGAGCCAGCCAGCTCGTTCAGGCCAGCCAGTTTTTCGGGGGTGATGTCCTTGACGTCGACCTTCTCTTCACCCACCTGGATCTCGGTGTTGGCAATGATGTTGGCGCTGGCCGCCGGGTTGCCCAAGGCGTGCTCGTAGCTCTTGTCGACATAGTCGATCAGGCCTTCGTCCAGGGGCCAGGCGTTCACCTGGCCTTCCCAGTCGTCGATGATGGTGTTGCCAAAGCGGAAGGCTTCGCTCTGCAGGTACGGTACGCGTGCGGCGAACCAGGCTTGCTTGGCGGCCTTCAGGGTTTCGTCGTTGGGCTTGGCCAGGAACGCGTCGACTGCGGTCTGCAGCGTCTTGGCAGTGCTCAGCGAGTCGCTGTACACGGCGTAGACCATGTCGGTGTAATGCTTGACCACGGCTTTGCCGGCTGCTTCGTCGACAGCGCCTGGCGCAGCAGCGGTGGTGGCAGCAGCAGCAGGTGCCTGGGCTTGCGCCGCGGCGGCTTTTTCGTCCTTGCCTTCACCGCAACCGGCGAGGGCGATGGCAATGGCCAGCAGACTGGCGGAGGCCAGAGGCATTCGAATCATTATTGGTTTTCCTGCATCGTGTGGTTGGACCAAGGGGTGGACCGTGCGCCGTGGCACGCGAAACTACAACATCATGCGAAAGATTTGCATTTGCTGTAAAGGGGCGGGCGCGCAATTCGTGTAAATCCGGGTCACGGCCTGTAACCGGGCAGGTGGCCTCAGGAAACCGAAACCCGGCTGCGTTGCGCTTGTTTGAGGAAGTGAGTCAGTTCACGGGCCGAAAGCGGCTTGCTGTAGTGGTAGCCCTGGCCCTCGTGGCAACCCTGGGCAACGATGTAGGTTTCCTGTTCGGCGGTTTCCACGCCCTCGGCGATCACCTGCATCCCCAGGCTCTTGCCCAGCTGGATGATGGCGCGAACGATTGTGGCGTCGTCATCGTCGTCGAGCAGGTCCTGAACGAAGCTCTTGTCGATCTTGATCTTGTCCAGCGGCAGCGACTTCAGATAGCTGAGGGACGAGTAGCCAGTGCCGAAGTCGTCGATGGCAATCAGCGCCCCGGAGCGGCGCAGGCTCAACAGGTGCTGGGCGGCGGTACTGATGTCTTCCATCAGGCCGGTTTCAGTGACTTCCAGTTCCAGGCTGCGCGGTGGTAGGCGATAGGCTTGCAGCAGGTTGTTGACCACCCGTGGCAGCTCGCTGTGGTGCAGTTGCACGGTTGACAGGTTGACCGCCATGCGCAGGTCGCTGAAGCCCTGGTCGTGCCATTCGCGCAGTTGTCGGCAGGCCTGATCAAGTACCCATTCGCCGATGCTGATGATGCTGCCATTCTGCTCGGCCAAGGGGATGAACTGGTCGGGTGGCACCATGCCCAGTTCCGGGTGCTGCCAGCGCAGCAGGGCCTCTACGCCAACCACCCGGTGGTCGCGGTAGCTGATCTGTGGCTGGTACACCAGGTACAACTGGTTGCGCGGCAGGGCTTCACGCAGGTCCTTTTCCAGTTCGCGACGGCGACGCATCTCGCTGTCGACGCTGGCGATATAGAACTGGTAGCGGTTGCGCGAACGGACTTTGGCCAGGGTCATGGTCTGTTCGGCTTTTTGCAGCAGTTTTTCGGTGCTGTCGCCGTCTTCGGGGAACAGGGTGATGCCGATGGTCGCGCGCAGGCGGATTTGCTCGTGGTCGAGGTCGAACGCCACTTCCAGGTCGTCGAGGATGCTCTGCGCCAGTTCGGCAGCCTCGTAGGGCTGCTCGATATTGGCCTGTACCAGGGCGAACTGGTCACCGCCCAGCCGCGCCAGGGCGCCCAGGCGGCCACTGTGGGCGCGTAGCCGGTCGGCCAGGGCCAGCAGCAACTGGTCACCGACCTGGTAGCTGAATTGTTCGTTGATGCCCTTGAAGTCGTCCAGGCCTAAGCACAGCACTGCCACGCGGTGCTGCAGGCGGCCGCCGTCGATGAGGATCTTGTCCAGTTGCTGCTGCAGTTGCTGACGGTTGGGCAGGCCGGTGAGGAAATCATACTGGGCCATGCGTTGCAGGCTGTTTTCCGCTTCGTGGCGCAGATGGGTGTTGCGTTCGATCGAGGCCAGCAACTGGTTGGCGGTGTTCACCCACAGGCCCAGTTCGTTTTTCTCGTGGCCCTTGAGCAGCGGTATCTGGTGCTGGCTGGGGCGGTCAGGGTTGATCTGGGTGAGATGCTCGATGATCTTCGACAGCGGTTTGGTCAGCAGCCAGTGGTAGACCAGGTACAGCACCAGGCCCATGGCCATGGCCCGCAGTACGCCGGAAATGAAGATGATCACCGCGTTGATCAGGAAATCTTTACCGTAGGACGAGGTGTCGAGGGTAATGCTGAGGTCGCCGTAGTATTCGCTGTAAGGGCCACGACCGACCAGTTGCGTGGTGTAGGTGCGTTCCTGGCCGAGGATGAGGTCGGTGAGCCAGCGCATGGACATGTCCTGCAGCGGGCGGGACTTTTCTGCCAGCATGGTTTCGTTGGGATGGCCAATGGAGGCCATGCGCACTGACTCGTCCTGGAACAGGCCTTCGATGACCTGCATGCCCATTTCACGGTCGAGGCTGTACACCGCCTGGGTCGAAGGGTCGCGGAACATGTCGAGGATGCGCTGGGCATCATTGTTCACGGCTTGGCGGGTCTTGTAGGTGTCGTAGATGATTTGCGCACAGCTGAGCACGACGCCAACCGCCAACGCCGACAGCAGCACGACCCTGAGCAACTTGACCGACAAGCTGTTCCGCAATTCCAGCTTCAATGGGGTTTCCTTAATCCATGCGCATGGCATCATTTTGCCATCAACGATGACGATACACTACCGGCCGACCATTAGCAGTGTATCGGTTGCCTGACCCCGCAACTTGAATGCGCTGTATCAATCTTCCAGAGGTTTGATGTTAGCGTGGTATGCGGGCTGAGCAAGCAAAACCGTGGCAGCCTCTTTGCGGGCAATACAGGCACAAAAAAACCCGGCACATGGCCGGGTTTCTTGATCAAGGCTGAATGGCTCAGGCCTTGAAGGTCTTGCCTTCGAACTGCTCGGCAACGAAGGCCCAGTTGACCAGGTTCCAGAACGCCTCGACGTACTTCGGACGCAGGTTGCGGTAGTCGATGTAGTAGGCGTGTTCCCAGACGTCGCAGGTCAGCAGCGGGGTGTCGCCGCTGGTCAGTGGGCAGCCGGCGCCGATGGTGCTGGCCAGGGCCAGGGAACCGTCAGCTTTCTTCACCAGCCAGCCCCAGCCGGAACCGAAGGTGCCAACCGAAGTCTTGGTGAACTCTTCCTTGAACTTGTCGAAGGAACCGAAAGCGGCGTTGATGGCGTCAGCCAGTGCACCGGTCGGCTGGCCGCCGCCGTTTGGCGACAGGCAGTTCCAGTAGAAGGTGTGGTTCCAGACTTGAGCGGCGTTGTTGAAGATGCCGCCCGAAGAGCTCTTGACGATCTCTTCCAGGGTCTTGCCTTCGAATTCGGTGCCTGGGACCAGGTTGTTCAGGTTCACGACATAGGTGTTGTGGTGCTTGTCGTGGTGATACTCCAGGGTTTCCTTGGAGATGTGCGGCTGCAGGGCATCGTGGGCGTACGGCAGCGGCGGCAATTCAAAAGCCATGGTGGATCTCCTGATTCAGGTCTGTTTGCGGTTTGCGCAAGGCCGATCACGGGCGGCCCGATAAGCGTCGGCGAGTCTGTACTCTTTGCGACGCAAGCGCTGGATCATAGCACCGGGCCCGGCGCATAACCACGCAACAAACATAGGGAATAGAGGTTCCGGAGGGGTTGGGCTGAGCCGACCGGCGGCTCGCCCTTGCGCTGGTGTCAAATGTGAGACCGAGTGCCGCTCGATCTTGCAGTCGATGAATATGGCGCGCCAAACCCCGGGGTCAGTTGAAGATCAGTTGCGCAGCCACTGCAAACATCATCACTGCCACCATCAGGTCGAGCATCCGCCAGGTCGCCGGCCGCGCCAGCCACGGTGCCAGCCAGGCCGCGCCAATGGCCAGGGTCGAGAACCACAGCAGCGAAGCGCTGGCCGCACCGGCCACGTAGGCGCCAGGGGCGGACTGTTGGGCGCCCAGCGAGCCGATCAGCAACACCGTGTCGAGGTACACGTGCGGGTTCAGCAGGGTCACCGCCAGGGCGCTGAGCAGCACGGCGCGACGGGAACGGACGCCCTGGCCCTGCTGGTGCTGCAGGCTCTGCTTGGAGCAGGCGCTGCGCAGCGCCTTGGCGCCGTACCAGATCAGGAACACCGCGCCGCCCCAGCGGGCAATTGCCAGCAAGGTCGGGTTGTGCGCCAGCACGGTGGCCAGGCCGAACACCCCGGCGGCCACGAGGATGGCATCACAGACGATGCACAGCGCTGCCACCGGCAGATGATGCTCACGGCGCAGGCTCTGGGCGAGGACGAAGGCGTTCTGGGCGCCGATGGCCATGATCAGGCCGAAGGCCACCAGCATGCCATTGAGATAGCTTTGCCACATGGCAGGGCTCTCCAAAAAGGGTCACGGAAGATGCTGGCCATTGTGATGTTCGGCGCTGTATAAGAAAAACAAATAAAGCTGATCACCCATTAGGAAAATCGATGTTCGACTACAAACTGCTGGCTGCCCTTGCGGCAGTGATCGAACAAGGCGGTTTCGAGCGTGCAGCGCAGGTACTGGGCTTGTCGCAGTCGGCCATTTCCCAGCGCATCAAGTTGCTTGAGGCGCGGGTCGGCCAGCCGGTGCTGGTACGTGCCACGCCGCCCGGCACGACCGAAGTCGGCCGCCAGCTACTCAACCATGTGCAGCAGGTGCGCCTGCTCGAGCGCGACCTGCAGCGCCAGGTACCGGCACTGGACGAAGAGGGCATGCCGGAGCGCCTGCGCATCGCCCTCAACGCCGATAGCCTGGCCACCTGGTGGGCTGGCGCGGTGGGCAACTTCTGCGCACAACAGAACGTGCTGACCGAGCTGGTGGTAGAGGACCAGGAAGTGGGGCTTAAACGCATGCGTGCCGGCGAGGTGGCAGCCTGCCTGTGTGGGAGTGAGCGACCGGTAGCCGGAGCACGCAGTTTGCCACTGGGGGCCATGCGCTACCGGGCGCTGGCCAGTCCCGTGTTCATGGCGCGGCACTTCCCCCAAGGTTTTGTCGCCAGCCGCCTGGCCCGTACCCCGGCGATCGTGTACGGCCCGGACGATTTCCTGCAGCACCGCTACCTGGCATCGCTGGGCATGGAGGGTGGTTTTCTGCACCACCTGTGCCCTTCATCCGAAGGCTTCCTGCGTATGACAGAGGCAGGATTGGGGTGGGGCCTGGTGCCCGAACTGCAGGCCCGGGAGCAATTGGCCAGTGGGCAATTGGTGGAAATCTGTCGCGATACCCCCATCGATGTGCCGCTGTACTGGCATCATTGGCGCAATGGCGGGCAATTGCTTGCGCAACTGACTGACCACTTGCGGCACACCGCACAGCACTGGCTGGTGCCCTTGTAGTCATGGCTAGCGTCAGTTGCATCTGAAATCTGGCAAGACGGAGTGTTACATGCGAATTCTGGTCACCGGCGCGAGTGGCTTCATTGGCGGGCGCTTTGCGCGTTTCGCTCTGGAGCAAGGCCTGGACGTGCGTGTCAGCGGCCGCCGTGCCGAAGGGGTCGAGCACCTGGTCAAGCGTGGCGCACAGTTCATCCCGGGCGATCTGGGGGACGCCGAGTTGGCCCGGCGTTTGTGTCAGGGTGTCGAAGCCGTGGTGCACTGCGCTGGCGCGGTGGGTAACTGGGGACGCTATCAGGAGTTCTACCAGGGCAACGTGGTGGTTACCGAAAACGTGGTCGAGGGCTGCCTGAAAGAGCATGTACGGCGCCTGGTGCACCTGTCTTCGCCGTCGATCTATTTCAATGGCCGTTCGCGTCTGGACATCCGTGAAGACCAGGTGCCGCGTCGCTTTCACGATCACTATGGGCAAACCAAGTACCTGGCCGAGCAGAAAGTGTTCGGTGCCCAGGAGTTCGGTCTGGAAGTGCTGGCGCTGCGCCCGCGCTTCGTCACCGGCGCTGGCGATGCCAGTATCTTTCCGCGGCTGATGCAAATGCAGCGCAAAGGGCGTGTGGCGATCATCGGCAACGGCCTGAACAAGGTCGATTTCACCAGTGTGCACAACCTCAACGAGGCGCTGCTAAGTGCATTGTTCGCTGATGATCGGGCGCTGGGCCAGGCTTACAACATAAGCAACGGTCAGCCACTGCCGCTGTGGGACGTGGTCAACTACGTGATGCGCCAGATGCAGCTTCCCCAGGTGACCCGCTACCGTTCCTATGGCCTTGCCTATAGCCTGGCCGCCCTGAACGAGGCGGCCTGCATGTTATGGCCAGGGCGCCCGCAACCGACCTTGTCGCGCCTGGGGATGCAGGTGATGAGCCGTGATTTCACCCTGGATATCAGCCGTGCCCGGCAGTATCTGGACTACCAGCCCAAGGTCAGCCTGTGGACGGCGGTGGATGAGTTCTGCAGCTGGTGGAAGCATTTGCCGCCCGGCTGACAATGGTCATCAATGCGCCGCGCTGGCGGTTTATACTCGTGCCTCTATGTGACTTCGGCGGTTGAATGTATCCATGCGTAACCATGTTCACGATGACTTTGATGACGTGCCAACTTTGCGGGCGGGAACGGTTGATGATGACGAACTGATGCCGGCGCATGTGATGCGCAGCCGCCAGAAAGCCGCCCGCGGGGCCAGCACGGCGCCGTTGTGGGCGTTGATCGGAGCCTCCTTCATCGCGTTGGCGGGCCTGGGCTGGTGGAGTTTCCAGCAGATCTCGCTGATGGAGCAGCAACTGGTGGCCACCCAGGAAAGCTTTGCCCGCATCAGTGAGGAGGCGGCTGGCCGCCTTCAGGCGATAAGTGGCAAGGTGGCGGCCACCGAGTCAGGCGCCACTACCAGCACTGAGGCATTGAAGCTACAGCTGCGCCAGTTGCAGAAGGGTGTTGCCGGTCAGACCGGCGACCTGGGCAAGCGTCTGGAGCAGGTGCTGGCCGATACGCGAGAACAGCAGAAGGCCGTGACCGAGCTGCAAAGCCAGTTGCAGGCGCAGTTGAAGCTGGTGAATGGCGAGCTGGCGGCGTTGCGTTCGGGTCAGGTCGATGGTGGCAAGCTGGATGCCCAGTTAAAGAGCCTGAACGAGCAGGTTGCCGCGCTGAAGGCTGCACAGGTTGATGGCGGCAAGCTGGACGGCCAGCTCAAGAGTTTGGGTGGCGAGGTGGCAGCACTGAAGAAGCAGGGCAACCCGAGTGCGGCTATCCAGAGCCTGGAGCAGGACATGGTCGTGCTCAAGAGCCAGATCGACAACCGCCCGGCTGCGGCGTCCTCCAGTGGTGCTTCGGTGAAGGAGTTCGATGCCTTCCGGGCGCAGATGACGCGTAACCTGAACACGCTGCAAAGCCAGATTCAGAACCTGCAGCAACAGATCAACGCTCGTCCGTGACATCAGCTGAGCCTTATTCGCAGGCACGCCCGCTCTCACAGGATCAAGAACAGCTTTCAAGCTTTTCGCTGTACCGGTGGGAGCGGGCGTGCCCGCGAACGGCCCTGGATCACAACCGCGGATAATCGATGTAACCCACCGGCCCCTTGCCATAGAAAGTTTCGGGATGTGCCTCGTTCAACGGCGCATCGGCTGCCAGCCGTGCCGGCAGGTCGGGGTTGGCGATGAACGGCACACCAAACGCCACGGCATCTGCTTTGCCACTGGCCAGGGCCGCATTGGCACTGGCCTTGTCGAAACGCTCGTTGACAATGTACGGGCCACCGAATGCCTCTTTGATCAGCGGCCCGATGCTGTCATCGGCTTCCCGCTCCCGCGAGCAGATAAAGGCGATGCCGCGCTTGCCCAGCTCTCGGGCCACATAGGTGAAGGTCTCGGCGCGGTCGGCGTCGCCCATGTCATGGGCGTCGGCACGCGGTGCCAGGTGCACACCTACGCGCTGCGCGCCCCACACTTCAATGGCCGCATCGGTCACCTCCAGCAGCAGGCGCGCGCGGTTCTCCAGCGAGCCGCCGTAACGGTCGGTGCGCTGGTTGGTGCTGCTTTGCAGGAACTGGTCGAGCAGGTAACCGTTGGCGCCATGGATCTCCACACCATCAAAACCGGCAGCCTTGGCATTTTCGGCACCGCTGCGGTAGGCCTCGACGATGTCGCTGATTTCTTCGGTTTCCAGTGCTCGTGGGGTGGGGTAGTCACTCAGTGGGCGCACCAGGCTCACATGGCCCTTGGGCTGGATCGCGCTGGGGGCTACAGGCAGTTCGCCATTCAGATAGCTGGGGTGGGAGATTCGGCCCACGTGCCACAGCTGCAGGAAGATACGTCCGCCTGCGGCATGTACGGCCTTTGTCACATTGTTCCAGCCACGGACCTGTTCATCGTTCCAGATGCCGGGGGTATCTGGGTAGCCGACGCCCATGGGGCTGACCGAAGTGGCCTCGCTGAGGATCAGCCCGGCACTGGCACGCTGTACGTAGTATTCGGCCATCAGCGCATTGGGCACGCGGCCTTCATCGGCGCGGCAGCGGGTGAGCGGGGCCATGATGATACGGTTGGGCAGTTGCAGGTCGCCCAGTTTGATTGGATCGAAAAGCGTGGTCATAGCGGTTACCTGCCTTGTCAAAGTGCTTGGCGCAGTTGTTCGAGGAACGCCTGGATGGTGGCTTCGTCGCGTTTGAAAAAGTGCCATTGGCCAATCTTCTGGCTGCTGATAAGCCCGGCGCGCTGCAACGTGGCCAGGTGGGCAGAGACCGTCGACTGCGACAGGCCGCAGCGCTGGTCGATTTGCCCGGCACACACACCGTTTTCGGTGCTGTGGTACTGGTCTGGGAACTGGGTTGCCGGGTCTTTCAGCCAGCTGAGAATTTCTCGCCTGACCGGGTGGGCCAGTGCTTTTATGATTTCGTCGAGATCGAGTGGCATGGTTTGAGGCTCGCTGTAGCGGTATATCGCGATAGGGCGAAATATAATTCGCTGAATTCCGATATACAAATACGAAGGCGTTCTGAGCTGAGTACGAATCGGTATATCGCGTTATAACGATATTCTGGGCGGCGGTGCTAGACTGCGCTCATGAACTACCTCGCACACTTGCACCTGGGCGGCCCGGCGCCGCAACAACTGCTTGGCAGCCTTTATGGCGACTTTGTCAAAGGCTCGTTGGAAGGGCGCTTTCCGCCTGCGCTGGAGGCGGCCATCCGGCTGCACCGGCATATCGACAGTTACACCGACCAGCACCCGTTGGTGCTAGCGGCTCTGGCACGTTTTCCGCGCGAGCGGCGGCGCTTTGCCGGCATCGTTCTGGACGTGTTTTTCGACCATTGCCTGGCACGGCATTGGAGCCACTACGCCGAGCAGCCGCTGGAGCAGTTCACTGGCGCGTTTTATCGGGTACTGCTGGCAGAGCCCGAGCTGCCTGGGCGGTTGGCGCGGATTGCGCCTTTCATGGCAGCGGATGACTGGCTAGGGGCGTATGGCGATTTTGCCACCTTGGAGCAGGTGTTCAACGGCATTGCCCGGCGCTTGTCACGGCCTGAGGGGATGGCCGGGGTGATGCTGGAGCTGGAGCGGCTGTATGAGCCGCTGCTGGCGGATTTTCGCGAGTTCTACCCGCAGTTGCAGGCGTTTGCGGCGGTAGGGCGGATGTCTGACAGTTAGAGGCGTGTGGGTGATACTGGCCCCTTCGCGGGTAAACCCGCTCCTACGGGCAATGCGCTCGGTGTAGGAGCGGGTTCACCCGCGAAAGGGCCAGAACAGGCAGTACACGCATTCAGGCAGCCCGCGCCTGGCGACGTGGCGCCATCTCCACGTCTTCAACCCCGAACAGCGCCAGGTGAATCGCCTGCTGTGCCTGCAATGCCAGCACCGCACGTTCCTTGCCTACGCTACCTATTGGCTGCAGCAGGTGGATGCACACCTCGCCCCGCGGCAGGGCAAACAGGCGTATCAGGTGCGACACCAGGTCGTCCTCACCAATGAACGGCGCTACCGGGTCGATCTGGTCATCACGCAGGTACTGGATAGCGACTGGCTGCACTGCCACGCCACGGTCGATGGCACCTGCCAGCAGGCGGCCATGAAAGGTGCGCAGCGTGCGGCCGCTGGTGGTGGTGCCTTCGGGGAATATCAGCAGCGGGCGGGCCAGACCCAGTTGCCCGGCGATCTGTTCGCGCAGGCGCTGGCTGTCGCCACCACCACGGCGAATGAACAGCGTGCCGGCCTTTTCCGCCAACCAGCCGGCCACCGGCCAATGGCGAACTTCGGCCTTGGACAGGAAAGACAGCGGCGTGAGCATGCCAAGCAGGGGTATGTCGGTCCAGGAAACATGGTTGCTGACCCACAGCATCGGCCGCTGTGGAAGTTCGCCAACTACCTTCACGTCGAAGGGTAGGGCGGCGACCAGGCGCTTCATGAACAGGCAGGTCCAGCGCTGGCGCCGTTCGATCGGCGCCTTGAAGCCCAAGCGTTCTCCCAAGGCGATAATGCTGGCCATCAGCATGCCCTGCGCCAGCACCAGCAGCAGTCGGATGAGGCGGGCCAGTACCCGCAACTTCGGCATCAGACCGCCGCCTTGAAGTGGCGGGCGTAGCGTGGGCACAGCTCGTCGCGTTTTAGCAGGATGAACACGTCAGCCACCTGGAAATCCTCGTCCCAGCATGGCTCGCCGCAAATCTTCGCGCCCAGGCGCATGTAAGCCTTGAGCAGCGGTGGCATTTCGGCAATGACGTTGTTGGGCAGGGCCAGTTTCGGCAGCGGGTTCTTCGGCTCGGCTCGCAGGTGTTCGGTGCACAGGTAGCGCTCACGCAGGCGCTGCATCACTGCATGGGCCTGTACGCCGCCGTCCTGCATGGGGATGCTGGCGCAGCCCATCAGATAGCTGTAGCGGCCCTCGTTGAGCACCTCGGCCAGTTCACCCCAGAGCACGGCGATGGTGCCGCCGTTGCGGTAGTCGGGGTCCACGCAGGTCCGGCCCAGCTCGAGGATCGGGCCTTGCAGCTGCAACAGGCCGTGCAGGCTGAACTCTTCTTCGCTGTAGAAGCGGCCCAGGCTGCTGGCGGCCTGATGATCGAGCAGGCGGGTGGTGGCAACCAGTTCGCCGGTGCTCAGGTCGCGTACACCAATGTGGCGGCAGTGCACGTCGTAGTCGTCCATGTCCAGGCCTTGCTCGGCACCTTTGAGCTTGGCCTTGAATTCTGCGCTGAATACTTTGTAGCGCAAGGCTTGGGCTTCTTGCAGCGCCGCGGCGCCAACCAGGCGTTCGGCTTGCAGACGGCGTTCAGTGCTGTAGTCGCCAGCGGTAGCGATCCGAGTCATTACGAGTCTCCATAAGCCAGCCAAGAAGGGTTGCGGCCGGTCGGCTTTGTTGTGCAAAGTCAGCCTAGGTAGACCCAGTGTCACCCCTGTGAATCTTTGGTGATGCTTGCGTGACACACCCTGAGCCTTAACTGAAAGCCCTCCAGCAAGGAGCTGTGCCATGGCCTGGTTGCAACGACTCAACGATCCGCTTCGCCTCGCGCCGACAGGCACCCTGGGCGAAACCTACGCCGCGCTGCTTGAGCGCCTCGGCCCGGTTGCCCCGTTCGAACTGGCGGTACTGGGCGGGCGTGCAATGGCCACCCCGGGCCTGGCCTTCCTGGTGGGTTACCAGGCTGCCCTTCGCGTGCTGTGGCCCAGTGCGCCGCACAGCCTTGGCGCCTTGTGTGCCACCGAGCGGCGCAGCGTGCGACCGGCAGACATGCACACACGGCTGGACGCTCTGCGGCTGTCGGGTTGCAAAGACTTCGTTACTGCTGGCCTGGAGGCGGAGTGGTTGCTGGTGGCAGCGCGTAGCGAAGCGGCTGGCGCTGCGCCGCAACTGAGCCTGGCGGTGGTTTACCCCGGGGAGCCGGGGGTAACACTGGAGCCATTGCCAACCCTGCCGCTGATGCCGGAAGTCGGCCATGGGCGATTGCTGCTGGAGCAGGCATCGTGCGAGTTGCTGGCCGGTGACGGTTGGGATGCCTATGTGAAGCCGTTCCGTTCGCTGGAGGATTTGTATGTGCTCACGGCGCTGACCGCTTGGTTATATGGCGTGGGGCAAGAGTGCGCCTGGCCGCAGGGTCTGCGCCTGCAGTTGCTTGGGCTGTTGGCCGGCTGTGCCGAGGGTAGCCGCCAGTGTGCCGATAGCATGGGTTGCCACTTGTTGCTGGGCGGGTTGTTTGCGCAGTTCCAGGCGTTGCGGGGGGAGATCGATGCGGCGTTGGCGACAGGGCCGGTGCATTGGGCGCAAATCTGGCAGCGTGACCAGGGGGTGATGGCGCTGGCGGCGTCGGCGCGGGAGAAGCGACTGAACAAGGCTTGGGTTGCTGCGGGCTTGTCATGAATGGCTGACAGGTATGTATGAGCCGATGAGTCGCGGCGTGGTACCTGTGGAAGCGGGTTTACGTGCAAAGAGGCCGGTGAAGGCAGCGGAAAACCTGAAAGGCATTTCCTTTTATCGCGCTTGATCCCCGCAAATCCCGGCCGTTGACGTATCATTGGCCGCCTGACGGCAACCCCCTCCAGGATCGCTTGCGCATGCTCGCCCTTCTTATCCAGACCCTGAACATCACGGCACCGGTATTCGCCATGCTGTTCATGGGCGTCCTGCTCAAACGCATACACTTGATCGACGACAACTTCAACCGTGTCGCCTCGCAGCTGGTGTTCAACGTCTGCATGCCGGCGCTGCTGTTCCTCGGCATCTACCACGCCGACCTGGCCGCAGCGGTCAAGCCCGGTGTCCTCCTGTATTTCATCGTCGCCACCCTGGCCGGTTTCGCCATTGCCTGGGGCATGGCCATCTGGCGCAGCCCGATGGCCGACCGGGGCATCTATACCCAGGGCGCCTTCCGCGGCAACAACGGTGTGATCGGCCTGGCCCTGGCCGCCAGCCTGTACGGTGACTATGGCATTTCCCTGGGGGCGGTGCTCGCAGGCCTGGTCATCCTCATGTACAACTCGCTGTCAGCGGTGGTACTGGCGGTGTACAGCCCGGACCTCAAGTCCGATCCGTGGAGTATCTGCAAGAGCATTTTCAGCAACCCGCTGATCATCAGCGTGCTGGTGGCCGCACCGATGGCTTACGGTCAGGTGCCGCTGCCTAACTGGTTGCTGACCTCGGGCGACTACCTGGCACAGATGACCCTGCCGCTGGCGCTGATCTGTATCGGTGGCACGCTGTCACTGGCAGCGCTGCGTAACTGTGGCCGGCTGGCCATCGATGCCAGCCTCGTGAAAATGCTCTGGCTGCCGCTGCTCGGCACCCTTGGGGCCTGGTTTTGCGGGTTTCGCGGGGCGGAGCTGGGCATCCTGTTCCTGTACATGGGCAGCCCGACCGCTGCAGCCAGCTACGTGATGGCGCGGGCGGCCAACGGCAATCATGAACTGGCCGCGTCGATCATCGTGATTACCACGCTAATGGCGGCGATCACCACCAACATTGGTATTTTCATCTTGCAGTGGGGCGGATGGATCTAGATCCTTGACTGCAAATAACAGCAACAACACTGCCTCACTGAGCTAAAGGACACTTCATGCAAGACCAGAGCACGCCCGAGCGGTTACAGCGCGGGCTGAAGAATCGCCATATCCAGCTGATCGCGCTGGGCGGGGCCATCGGTACCGGCTTGTTCCTGGGCATTGCCCAGACCATTCAGTTGGCCGGCCCCTCCGTGTTGCTGGGCTACGCCATCGCCGGCCTGATGGCCTTCCTGATCATGCGCCAGCTGGGCGAAATGGTGGTGGAAGAGCCGGTCGCCGGCAGCTTCAGCCACTTCGCCCACCAATACTGGAGCGAGTTTGCCGGCTTTGTCTCAGGCTGGAATTACTGGGTGGTGTACGTGCTGGTCGGCATGGCCGAGCTGACGGCGGTCGGTATCTACGTGCAGTACTGGTGGCCGGACTTCCCCACCTGGGCCACGGCGGCGATCTTCTTCGTGGTGATCAACCTGATCAACCTGACCCAGGTAAAGGTCTATGGCGAGATGGAGTTCTGGTTCGCCCTGGTCAAGGTGGTAGCGATCGTCAGCATGATCGGCTTTGGTGCCTGGTTGCTGGGCAGCGGTCATGGTGGCCCGGATGCCAGCGTGGCCAACCTGTGGCAGTACGGCGGCTTCTTCCCTAACGGCGTCACTGGTCTGGTAATGGCCCTGGCGGTGATCATGTTCTCGTTCGGTGGCCTGGAGCTGGTCGGCATCACGGCTGCCGAGGCTGACAACCCGCGCCAGAGCATCCCCAAGGCCACCAACCAGGTGGTGTACCGCATCCTGATTTTCTACATCGGTGCCTTGGCAGTGCTGTTGTCGCTGTACCCTTGGCAGAAGGTGGTGCAGGGCGGCAGCCCGTTCGTGATGATCTTCCACGAACTGGACAGCGACCTGGTGGCGACCATCCTCAATATCGTGGTGTTGACGGCTGCGCTCTCGGTGTACAACAGCTGTGTGTACGCCAATAGCCGTATGCTGTTCGGCCTGGCTAGCCAGGGCGATGCGCCGCGTCAGTTGCTGAAGGTAAGCCGTAGCGGTGTGCCGCTGACCGCGCTGGGCGTCTCGGCCTTTGCGACCGGCCTGTGCGTGCTGATCAACTACCTGATGCCGGGTGGGGCCTTTGGCTTGCTGATGGCGTTGGCGGTGTCTGCGCTGGTAATCAACTGGGCGAGCATCAGCATCACCCACCTGAAGTTCCGCAAGGCCAAGCTGGCTGCCGGGATCACCCCTTTCTACAAAAGCCTGGGGCACCCACTGACCAACTACCTGTGCCTGGCATTCATTGTGCTGATCCTGGTGGTGATGTACCTGACGCCGCCAATTCGCATCTCGGTAATGCTGATCCCGGCATGGATCGCTGTGCTGTGGCTCGCCTTCAAGATGAAGAAGGCGCGCCAGGCCAAGGGCTGATCGGGTTTGTTCGTAAGGGGTATGCCGTTAGGTTTTCGGCGTCTGTGAGATCGAGCGCCGCCCGCGCGGCGCTCGATCTCACAGGCGATGAAAGCCTAAAGGCATGCGTCTGGCGGCCCTGACGCGTGCCCCTTCCATGCCCCTCAATGCTGCCTCCGCCAGGCACGCACGGTGGTGTACAGCAGCACTGTGGCGAGCACCGGCAGTACATAGAACAGCATCAATCGCTCCAGGCGGCCAGCCAGCGGCATACCCATGGTAAAAGCCGCCACATGAAGGCCGTAGGCCAGGTACAGGCAAAGAAACACCAGGCCTTCGGCGCGAGTGATGCGGTAACCGGAATAGAACACTGGCAGGCTCAGTACGGCAACGCCGAGCATTACAGGCAGATCGAAAGACAGCGCGTTAGGCGAAATCGACAGTGGCTCCGGGGTGATCAGTGCGGTCAGGCCCAATACGGCCAGCAGGTTGAACAGGTTGCTGCCGATCACCGTGCCCACCGCGATCTCCCGTTCGCCACGCAAGGCGGCGATCAGCGCAGCGGCCAGTTCCGGCAGGGAGGTACAGATGGCAACCACCGTCAGGCCGATGATGCGCTCGGACAGGCCCAGGTCGGTGGCCACCTCGATGGCAGCTTCCAGTAACAAGTGGCCCGCCAGGCTCAGCAGGCCAAGGCCGACCAGTACCTGCAGCAGCGTACCTGCCCAGAAGCGCCCGGCACCTGACCTGGCGGCGTCCGGGGCAGGGTAGGTGCGTGCGTAGTGGCGCGACTGGTGCCAGAGCATGGCCAGGTAACCGGCCAGCCCCAGCAATAGCAGTACCCCTTCAACCCTGCCCAGGCGGGCATTGGCGGACAGTGCATACACCAGTCCGCTGGCGACGATCATCAATGGAATGTCCAGACGCACCAGCTGGCGTGACACCCGCAGCGGGATGATCAGTGCGGCCAGGCCGAGAATGACCAGTACGTTGAAGATGTTGCTGCCTATCACGCTGCCTACTGCCACATCCGGCGCGCCCTGGTAGGCAGCTTGGAGGCTTACGGTCAATTGTGGCGCGGTGCTGCCGAAGGCCACCAGGCTCAGGCCTATGATCAGTGGACGAACATGCAGGCGTTGCGCCAGGCGCAAAGCGGAGCGCACCAGTAACTCGGCGCCGCCGACCAGCAACAGCAGGGCAACGCCCATTTGCAGCAGGCTAAAAGTGGGAAGGGTGGCCAGGTCGAAAATGGTCGGACTCCTGTCGCGTCAGTCGCTAAGCCCTTGTACCCGCACGCGCGCTGTTCCGCTACGGAGCATGCCGATTTTTTCTGCTGCTGCGCGAGACAGGTCGATCAGGCGGCCGCGGGTGTGCGGGCCACGGTCGTTGATACGTACCACCACACTGCGCTGGTTGGCCATGTTGGTGACCAGTACACGCGTGCCGAAAGGCAGGCTGCGGTGGGCGGCGGTAAGGCCGTGCTGGTTGAACGGTTCGCCACTGGCGGTGCGTTTACCGTGGTGGCGCGACCCGTAGTAGGAAGCGGTGCCCGTTTGGTCGTAACCGCGGGGGTCGATGTCATGGCTGGCGCAGCCGGCCAGGAAAGAAAACAGGGCGAGGGTGCCGAGGGATCGTTTTAGCAAGTCAGGTGCTCTCCGGTGCGGCCATTCGCGGGTAAACCCGCTCCTACAGGTAAAGCGCTGGCTTGTGTAGGAGCGGTTTTAGCCGCGAACGAGGGCGAAGCCCTCGCAGCATTACAGGGGGAAAATCATCACCCTTCGAGCTTGGCCTTGAGCAATTGGTTCACCTGCCCCGGGTTGGCCTTGCCTTTGGAGGCTTTCATGGCCTGGCCGACGAAGAAGCCGAACATCTTGCCGCGCTTGGCATCATCGGCTGCACGATACTGTTCGACCTGCTCGGCATTGGCTGCCAGCATTTCGTCGAGCATCTTGTCGATCGCCCCGGTGTCGGTAACCTGTTTCAGGCCTTTGCTCTCGATGATGCTGTCAGCATCGCCTTCACCGGCAGCCATGGCCTCGAACACGGTCTTGGCAATCTTGCCGCTGATGGTGTTGTCACGAATGCGCAGCAGCATGCCGCCCAGCTGCGCGGCGCTGACCGGCGCCTGATCGATTTCGACACCCAGCTTGTTCAGCAGGCTGCCCAGTTCGACCATGACCCAGTTGGCCGCCAGCTTGGCATCCCCCCCGATCTTCACCACTTCTTCGAAGTAGTCTGCCTGTTCGCGGCTGGAAGCCAATACGTTGGCGTCGTAGGCCGACAGGCCGTACTGGCTCTGGAAACGCTCGACCTTCTGTGGGGGCAGTTCCGGCAGGCCGGCGCGGATGGTTTCGAGGAAGCTGTCCTCGATGACCACCGGCAGCAGGTCCGGATCGGGGAAGTAACGGTAGTCGTTGGCTTCCTCTTTGCTGCGCATGGAGCGGGTTTCGTCCTTGTTCGGATCGTACAGACGGGTTTCCTGCACCACCTTGCCACCGTCTTCGATCAGGTCGATCTGGCGCTGGATTTCGCTGTTGATCGCGCGCTCGATGAAGCGGAACGAGTTGACGTTCTTGATTTCGCAGCGAGTGCCGAACTCGGTCTGGCCTTTCGGGCGGATCGATACGTTGCAGTCGCAGCGCAGCGAACCTTCGGCCATGTTGCCGTCGCAGATGCCCAGGTAGCGCACCAGCGCGTGGATCGCCTTGACGTAGGCGACGGCTTCCTTGGCGCTGCGCATGTCAGGCTCGGAGACGATTTCCAGCAGCGGGGTGCCGGCACGGTTCAGGTCGATACCGGTGGAACCGCTGAAGTCTTCGTGCAGGCTCTTGCCGGCGTCCTCTTCCAGGTGCGCGCGGGTTACGCCGATGCGCTTGATGGTGCCGTCTTCCAGCGCGATGTCCAGGTGGCCCTTGCCGACGATCGGCAGGTCCATCTGGCTGATCTGGTAGCCCTTGGGCAGGTCCGGGTAGAAGTAGTTCTTGCGTGCGAACACGTTGCGCTTGCCGATCTCGGCATCGATGGCCAGGCCGAACATGCACGCCATGCGCACGGCTTCCTCGTTCAGCACCGGCAGTACGCCGGGCATGCCCAGGTCAACCAGGCTGGCCTGAGTATTCGGCTCCGAGCCAAAGGTGGTAGCGCTGCCGGAGAAGATCTTCGACTGGGTGGCGAGCTGAGTGTGAATTTCCAGCCCGATCACAACTTCCCATTGCATGTGTGAATTCCTCAGAAGCCGTTGGGGGCGCGGGTGTGCCAGTCGGTCACCTGCTGGTAGCGGTGCGCGACGTTAAGCAGGCGGCCTTCCTGGAAGTACGGCGCCAGCAGCTGCACGCCGACCGGCAGGCCGTCGACGAAGCCAGCAGGCATCGACAGGCCTGGCAGGCCCGCCAGGTTGGCGGTGATGGTGTAGACGTCTTCGAGATACGCGGCAACCGGGTCGCTGCTCTTGGCGCCAAGCTTCCAGGCCGGGTTTGGCGTGGTCGGGCCGAGAATCAGGTCGACATCGTTGAAGGCGGCCATGAAGTCGTTCTTGATCAGGCGGCGGATTTGCTGCGCCTTCACGTAGTAGGCGTCGTAGTAACCGGCCGACAGGGCGTAGGTCCCGACCATGATGCGGCGCTGTACTTCAGCGCCGAAGCCTTCGCCGCGTGAGCGCTTGTACAGGTCGGTGAGGTCTTTGGGCTCTTCGCAGCGGTAGCCGAAGCGTACGCCGTCGAAACGCGACAGGTTGGAAGAGGCTTCAGCCGGGGCGATCACGTAGTAGGCCGGAATGGCATGCTGCATGTTCGGCAGGCTGATTTCCTTGACCACTGCACCGAGCTTTTCCAGCTCTTTGACGCTGGCCTGGACCAGGTCGGCGATGCGGGGGTCGAGGCCGGCGCCGAAGTACTCTTTCGGCAGGCCGATGCGCAGGCCCTGCAACGAAGCGTTCAGGCTGGCGCTGTAGTCCGGCACCGGTTCGTCGATGCTGGTGGAATCCTTGGCATCAAAGCCGGCCATGCCTTGCAGCAGCAGCGCGCAGTCCTCGGCGGTGCGGGCCAGCGGGCCGCCTTGGTCGAGGCTGGAGGCGTAGGCGATCATGCCCCAGCGTGACACACGACCGTACGTTGGCTTGAGGCCGGTGAGGTTGGTCAGTGCCGCGGGTTGGCGGATCGAGCCGCCGGTGTCGGTGCCCGTGGTGGCGGGCAGCAGGCGCGCGGCCACTGCAGCGGCCGAACCACCGGACGAGCCGCCCGGAACGTGCTCAAGGTTCCATGGGTTTTTCACCGCGCCGTAATGGCTGGATTCGTTGGCCGAACCCATGGCGAACTCGTCCATGTTGGTCTTGCCCAGGGTGACCATGCCGGCTTCGGCCAGCTTGGCGACCACCGTGGCGTCATAGGGCGCCTTGAAGTTGTCGAGCATCTTCGAGCCGCAGCTGGTGCGTACGCCGTTGGTGCAGAACAGGTCTTTGTGGGCGATCGGTGCACCCAGCAGCGCGCCGGTTTCACCAGCGGCGCGACGGGCATCGGCGGCACGTGCCTGGCCCAGGGCCAGGTCGTCGGTGATGCTGATGAAGCTGTTGATCTGTGGGTCGAGCTGTTTGATGCGCGCCAGCAGCGCGCCAGTCAGCTCTTCGGAAGAAAACGATTTGTCGGCGAGTCCGCGGGCGATCTCGGCCAGGGTCAATTGATGCATGGCAGGCTCTATCCCTTACTCGATGACTTTGGGAACCAGGTACAGACCGCTTTCGGTCGACGGCGCGATGGCCTGGTAGGCGTCGCGCTGGTTGCTTTCGGTGACTTGGTCAGGACGCAGGCGCTGGCTGGCCTCCAGCGGGTGGGCCAGAGGCTCGATGCCAGTGGTATCGACCGCTTGCATCTGGTCGACCAGGCCGAGAATGCTGTTCAGGGCGTCGGTAATGCGTGGCAGTTCGCCATCATTCAGGCCCAGACGGGCCAGATGGGCGATCTTTTCCACGTCGCAGCGTTCAAGCGCCATGAGGATCTCCAAGGGAAACAAAGAACGGAATTTGGGTCCGCAGTGAGGAACATGTCAGCTTTCTGGCGGTCTAACGGCCGCGAAATTCTGCTGGCGTGCTCGGAAAAACAGCCAATTTAACATATTGGCTCCTTGCCCAAAATCCCTGCCATTGTTAGAGTTTGCCGCACTTTTTTACCCACGCTTTCCCCAGGGTCACTTTCCCATGTTCAAGAAACTGCGTGGCATGTTTTCCAGCGATCTTTCTATCGACCTGGGTACTGCCAACACCCTTATTTACGTGCGTGAGCGCGGTATCGTCCTGAATGAGCCCTCGGTTGTTGCCATCCGTACCCATGGCAACCAGAAAAGCGTCGTCGCCGTCGGTACCGAAGCCAAACGCATGCTGGGCCGTACGCCTGGCAACATTGCAGCCATTCGTCCGATGAAGGACGGCGTCATCGCCGACTTCAGCGTCTGCGAAAAAATGTTGCAATATTTTATCAACAAGGTTCACGAGAACAGCTTCCTGCAGCCAAGCCCGCGCGTGCTGATCTGCGTGCCGTGCAAGTCGACCCAGGTCGAGCGTCGCGCTATCCGCGAGTCGGCCCTCGGTGCGGGTGCCCGTGAAGTGTTCCTGATCGAAGAGCCGATGGCTGCTGCCATCGGTGCAGGGCTGCCGGTTGAAGAGGCCCGCGGTTCCATGGTCGTCGATATCGGTGGTGGTACCACTGAAATCGCCCTGATCTCGCTGAACGGCGTGGTCTATGCCGAGTCCGTCCGTGTGGGCGGTGACCGCTTTGACGAAGCCATCGTTACCTACGTGCGCCGCAACTACGGCAGCTTGATCGGCGAATCCACCGCCGAGCGTATCAAGCAGGAAATCGGTACTGCCTACCCAGGTGGCGAAGTACGTGAAGTCGACGTACGTGGTCGTAACCTGGCCGAAGGCGTACCGCGTGCCTTCACCCTGAACTCCAACGAAGTGCTCGAAGCGCTGCAGGAATCGCTGGCGACCATCGTCCAGGCGGTCAAGAGCGCCCTCGAGCAATCGCCGCCGGAGCTTGCTTCGGACATCGCCGAGCGCGGCCTGGTGCTGACCGGTGGTGGTGCGCTGCTGCGTGACCTCGACAAACTGCTGGCCCAGGAAACCGGCCTGCCGGTAATCGTTGCCGAGGACCCGCTGACCTGCGTCGCCCGTGGCGGCGGTCGCGCCCTGGAAATGATGGACAAGCACGCGATGGACCTGCTCTCCAGCGAGTGATCACGCTTGCTGTTCACGAGCGCCCGGTTTACAGGTAGTACGCACAGTGCTACCTGTATGTGCTGCGCTGGTGCCCGTTTGGGGCGCCGTAACCGTCAACCCGCAACCAGGCTGGTGCGTTGTCCCATGTCCAATGACCTCCTGAGTCGTCCACGAGGAACGGCCCATTAAACCGCTTTTCTCCAAGGGCCCTTCGCTGGGCGTTCGCCTGCTCGTTCTGGTGGTGATGTCAGTCGCGTTGATGGTTGTCGACGCGCGCTTTGACGTGCTCAAGCCCGTGCGCAGCCAGATGGGCCTGGTGCTGATGGAGTCGTACTGGATCACCGATTTGCCGCAGCGTGCCTGGCAAGGTGTGGCCGGCCAGTTCGGTAGCCGCACCGAGCTGATTGCCGAAAACGAGAAGCTCAAGACTGAAGCCCTGCTGCTGCAGGGGCGCCTGCAGAAGCTGGCGGCCCTGACCGAGCAGAACGTGCGGCTGCGCGAGTTGCTCAACTCTTCGGCGCTGGTCAACGAAAAGGTCGAAGTGGCCGAGCTGATCGGTGTCGACCCCAACCCGTTTACCCACCGCATTCTGATCAACAAGGGTGAGCGTGATGGTGTGTTCCTGGGCCAGCCGGTGCTCGATGCCCGCGGCCTGATGGGCCAGGTCGTAGAGTTGATGCCCTACACCGCGCGGGTGCTGCTGCTGACCGATACCACCCACAGCATTCCGGTGCAGGTCAACCGCAACGGTCTGCGTGCCATTGCCAGCGGCACTGGCAACCCGGAGCGCCTGGAGTTGCGCCATGTGGCCGACACTGCCGACATCAAGGAAGGCGACCTGCTGGTCAGTTCCGGCATGGGGCAGCGCTTTCCTGCCGGTTACCCGGTGGCCACGGTCAATGAAGTGATCCACGATTCCGGCCAGCCCTTTGCCATCGTCCGCGCCATCCCCACCGCCGCGCTTAACCGCAGCCGCTATATGTTGCTGGTGTTCAGTGACCGGCGTAGCCCGGAGCAGCGCGCCACCGATGCCGCCATTGCTCAGGAGGAGGCTGACCGCAAGGGGGCTGCACCTGCTGGTCAGCCGGCCGCTACCGGTGATCAGGTTGCGCCAGCCGCTGGTACGCCGGCCGCGGCGGTCGCACCGGCAGCTCCGGTCACTCCGGTCGCGCAGCCCGCAGCCCCGGCTGCTGCACCTGCCACGCCGGCCGCACCCGCTCAACCCCGGAGGCAATGATGGCTGCATCACGCCGCAACAACGGCTGGATCATCTGGCTTACTTTCGCCATCGGCCTGCTGCTCAGTGTTTCTCCCATGCCGCAGTTCATGGAGGTGTTCCGGCCCATGTGGCTGGCCTTGCTGGTGTCGTTCTGGACCCTTGCCGTGCCGAACAAAGTCGGCATGACCACGGCATTCGTGCTGGGCCTGGCCGAGGACGTGCTGTATGGCACCCTGCTGGGGCAGAATGCGCTGGTCCTTACCCTCATCACCTTTCTGGTGCTGTCCCTGCAGCAGCGTCTGCGCATGTTCCCCATGTGGCAGCAAAGCCTGGTCATTCTGGTGATCTTTGGCATCGCCCAGTTGATCCAGCTATGGCTCAGCGCACTGACCGGCAACCGCCTGCCCACCTTGGCGCTGGTTTGGTCGGCGGTAATCAGTGCCTTGCTCTGGCCGTGGATCAGCTTTGCCTTGCGCGACCTGCGTCGACGCTTGCATATCAACTGACGGCAATGTGCCGCTGACAGGGAGATGTCTGCATGACCCCGCTATACCTGGCTTCCGGCTCGCCCCGTCGTCGTGAACTGCTGACGCAGATCGGCGTGCCATTCATTGTCATCAATGCCCCCGTCGATGAATCTCCGCTGCCCAGCGAAAGCGCCCCTGCCTACGTCGAACGCCTGGCCCGGGCAAAGGCCGCCGCCGGCCTGGCCCGTGTCGACGGGCCGGCTGTAGTGCTCGGCGCAGACACTGCCGTGGTGCTCGATGGTCGTATTCTCGGCAAACCGGAAAACCGCGAAGATGCCTTGGCCATGCTGGCTGACCTGTCGGGCCGCGAGCATCAGGTGCTGACCGCTGTTGCCCTGGACGATGGCCAGCGGGTGCACAGTTTTTGCGTTACCAGCAAGGTGCGCTTTCGCGCCATCAGTACCGATGAAGCGCAGCGCTACTGGGCCAGCGGCGAGCCGGTCGACAAGGCAGGCGGCTATGCCGTCCAGGGGTTGGGTGCGGTGTTCGTCACCGGCCTCTCTGGCAGCTACTCGGCGGTGGTCGGCTTGCCGCTCTGTGAAACGGCGGATTTGCTTGGCCAGTTCGGCATTGCCTGCTGGCAATCGCCCGCGCATACGCCAGAGGTAACAAACCCGCAGTAGCCAGCAGTGCATACGCCATCCATCATTAGAAAGAACCTTTGACGAGAGCCTGCCATGAGTGAAGAGATCCTGATCAACATCACCCCGATGGAGTCACGTGTGGCGGTGGTGGAAAACGGGGTGCTGCAGGAAGTGCACGTCGAGCGCACCCAGCGCCGTGGCATCGTCGGTAATATCTACAAGGGCAAGGTGGTGCGTGTGCTGCCAGGCATGCAGGCGGCCTTCGTCGACATCGGCCTTGAGCGCGCTGCGTTTATCCATGCCTCGGAAATTTCCCAGCGTGAAGGCTCGGCGGTAGAGAACATCACCGCACTGGTACACGAAGGGCAGGCCCTGGTGGTGCAGGTGACCAAGGACCCGATCGGCACCAAGGGTGCGCGCCTGACCACTCAGCTATCAATTCCGTCGCGCTACCTGGTGTACATGCCGCGCAGCAGTCATGTCGGTATTTCGCTGAAAATCGAGGACGAAGCCGAGCGTGATCGCCTCAAGCAGGTGGTCAGCGACTGCATGGATAGCGAGAACATCAAGGATGCCGGCGGCTTCATCCTGCGCACCGCCGCCGAAGGTGCGCGTGCCGAGGAGATCTTGCAGGACATTCGCTACCTGCGCCGCCTGTGGGAGCAAATTGGCACCCAGATCAAGACCTGCGGCGCGCCCACGGTCATTTACGAAGACCTTGGCCTGGCCCTGCGTACCCTGCGCGACCTGGTCAACCCGAAGATCGAGAAGATCCGCATCGACTCGCGGGAAACCTTCCAGAAGACTACACAGTTCGTCGGCGAGTTGATGCCGGAAATTGCCGACCGCCTCGAACATTACCCGGGCGAGCGCCCGATCTTTGACCTGTACGGCGTCGAAGACGAGATCCAGCGGGCCCTTGAGCGCAAGGTGCCGTTGAAGTCCGGCGGCTATCTGGTGGTCGACCCGGCCGAAGCGATGACCACCATCGACGTCAACACCGGGGCTTTCGTCGGCCATCGCAACCTCGAAGAAACCATCTTCAAGACCAACCTCGAGGCCGCTACCGCCATCGCCCGACAACTGCGCCTGCGCAACATTGGCGGCATCATCATCATCGACTTCATCGACATGGAAGACGAAGATCACCAGCGCCAGGTACTGCGTACCTTGGAAAAACAGCTGGAGCGCGATCATGCCAAGACCAACATCATTGGCATCACCGAGTTGGGCCTGGTGCAGATGACCCGCAAGCGCACGCGGGAAAGCCTGGAGCAGGTGCTTTGCGAGCCGTGCCTGGCCTGTCAGGGCCGCGGCAAGCTGAAAACACCCGAGACCATCTGTTACGAAATATTCCGCGAGATCCTGCGGGAGGCCCGTGCCTATCAGGCTGAAGGCTACCGTGTGCTGGCCAACCAGAAGGTGGTCGACCGCCTGCTGGATGAAGAATCCGGCAACGTGGCGGAACTGGAGGCCTTCATCGGTCGAACCATTCGCTTCCAGGTCGAGTCGATGTATTCGCAGGAACAATACGACGTGGTGCTGCTCTGAGGCCTTCTGAAACACGCCACTGCGTCGTCGGGCTGGCAAAACCGGCAGTACCGGCCATCATGGATAAACGACTTGGAGGGCCATGGCCATGGGACGTCTGAACCGCGTTCTTGTCGCTCTGACCCGCTGGGGGTTGGGCATATGTGCCCTGCTGACAGTATTGGTAGCGCTATATGTCAGCCTCGGTCGTGAACTGGTGCCGCTGGTAGCCGAGTACCGTGCCGATGTAGAAAGCAAGGCCGAGCAGGCGCTGGGCCTGCCCGTGCATGTCGGTGCCCTGGAAGGGCACTGGAGCGGACTGGCCCCCGTGTTGCGGGTGCGCGACCTGCAATTGGGCGAAGGCGCCAAGGCGCTGCGGCTGGACGAGGTCATGGTGGTGCCCGACATCTGGGCCAGCCTTACCGCCCGCGAAGTGCGCCTGGCGCGTATTCAGCTGGGCGGGCTGCAACTGATCCTTCGCGAGAACGAGCAGGGCGCCTGGAGCCTCGAAGGCCTACCTAAAAAGGACGATGCACCGCTGGACCCTGCCGACCTGCTGCAGCGCTTGCGCCAGCTGGGGCGCATCGATGTGTTCGACAGTCTGGTCACCCTGCACCCCTGGCAGCGCGACCCGCTGACCCTGACTTATGTGAGTGCCGGCGTGCAGGCCGGTGCCACACGCCAGGCCTTGGACCTGCGTGCCACCCTGCCCGACGGCCAGCCCCTGGCGCTGAGCCTGAACAGCCATATGTCGGCCGAAGCTTGGCGCGATGGCGAGGTAGAAGCCTATTTGAGCCTGCCGCAAAGTGACTGGGCACATTGGCTGCCGCCCCGGGTGTTGGGGCAGTGGCATGCTGATACCCTGCGGGCAGGCGGTGAGTTCTGGGTCAACTGGGGCAAGGGACAGTTGCAACGGGCCGTCGTACGGCTCAATGCACCCAGGCTGGAGGGCGCCTATGCCGGGCGCAAGGCTGCCAACCTGAATAACCTGGCTTTGGGTGCGTGGTTCCAGCGGCGGGAGCAAGGCTTCGACGTAGTCGTCGACTCGTTGGCCATGGACCTCGGCAAGGCCCGCTGGGAGTCTCACCTGCAGTTGCAGCAGCGCCCTGGCCAGAACGCAGCCGATGAAAGCTGGCAGTTACAGGCGGACCGCCTCGACCTCACACCGCTGACCCCGCTGATCGATGCCCTGGCACCGCTGCCGGACAAGGTAAAGGATGTGGTCGATGGCTTGAAGGTAACCGGTACGTTGCGCAATGTGCGCCTCGAGGCCAGGCCCAAGGCCGAGGGTGACCAGCGCCTGCAGTTTGCAGCCAACCTGGAGAAAGTAGGCTTCGATGCTTATCACAACGCCCCGGCGGCCGGTAACGTCAGTGGCAGCATCAGGGGTGACCTGGGCCATGGCGAGCTGCGCCTGGATACCGATGCGTTCATGCTGCATCTGTACCCGATCTTCGCCAAGCCCTGGCACTACCAGAAGGCGAATGCGCGCCTGACCTGGACTTTGGACAAAGACGGTTTCACCCTGGTTGCGCCCTACCTCAAGGTGCTGGGCGAAGAGGGCAAGATCGCCGGTGACTTCCTGATTCGCCTGTTGTTCGAGGAGGGCCGCGAGGACTACATGGACCTGCGCGTCGGCCTGACCGAAGGCGATGGCCGTTATACCGCCAAGTATCTGCCCGAAGTGCTCAGCCCGGCACTCGACGAATGGCTGCGCAGCGCTATCGTCAAAGGTGCCGTGGACGAGGGTTATTTCCAGTATCAGGGCTCGCTGAACCATGGCGCAGCGCCGGAAGCGCGCAGCATCAGCCTGTTCTTCAAGGTGCATGACGCCGCCCTGGACTTCCAGCCTGGTTGGCCACAGGTGCAGCATGTGGATGGCGATGTGTTCATCGAGGACAGTGGCGTGCGCATCATGGCCCGGCGAGGCGTGCTGCTCGACACCAAGGTCAGCGATGTGAAAGTCGATATCCCGCATGTTGACGGTGACCAGCACAGTCACCTTTATCTGGACGGCGACTTCGACGGTAGCCTGGGTGATGGCCTGAAGATTCTCAAGGAAGCGCCCATCGGCACCGGTGAGATTTTTGCCGGCTGGGAAGGTGAGGGGCCGCTGAAGGGCAAGGTCAAGCTCGATATCCCGCTGACCCATGGGCAGCGCCCAAAAGTGCAGGTGGACTTCGCCACCAGTGACGCGCGCCTGAAGGTTGCCCCGCCGAGCCTGGAGTTGAACCGCCTGAAGGGCGACTTCAGCTTCGACTTCGACAAGGGCCTTAGTGGCAAGGGCATCAGCCTACAGGCCTTCGGCAAGCCGGTAACGGCTCGAATCACCGCTGAAGGTCAGGCTGGGCAGATGCAGACCCGCATCAATGCCAATGGCCAGGTATCGCTCAAGACGCTGACTGACTGGCTGCAATTCAACCAGGCTTTGCCGGCATCCGGTGACCTGCCGTATCAGTTGCAGCTCAGTCTGGGGAGCCGGGACAACCGCCTGAGTGTCACTTCCAGCCTCAAGGGCTTGGCCATCGACTTGCCGGCTCCGTTCGGCAAAGCGGCAGCAGATACCCGTGACAGCCGTTTCAACATGAGCCTTCAGGGCCCGGAGCGGCAATTCGATGCCGCCTACGCCGACCTTGCCCGCTTTGCCTATGCTGCACCGGCCGAAAAGTTGACGCAGGGCCGTGGCGAGCTGGTGCTGGGTACAGGCGACGCCCGGGTACCTGTCAGCCAGGGGCTGAGGGTGCGCGGGCGCCTGGAGACCCTGGACCTGGCCCCTTGGCAGGAAAAGGCTGCCCAGCTTGCTGGCGACGACCCGGGTGGCAGCGCGCGGCAGAACTTGCAAAGCGTCGACCTGAGCATCGGCCAGTTGAAAGCCTTCGGCATGGACCTGAACCAGGCCGTAGTTCGCCTGGCCCGGGCCGGGCCAGCCTGGGATTTGCGCCTCGACAGCAAGGAGGTCATCGGTAACGCACGCGTACCGGATGCCAAGGGCGCGCCCATGGTCGTGCGCATGCAGACCTTGCGCCTGCCTGCCGCCAGCGCCGCTGAACAGCAGGCTGAAGACGGGCCCGACCCGCTGTCCTCGTTCGATCCGCGCAAAGTCCCGGCACTGGACCTGAGCATCGACAAGCTTTATCGAGGTGACGATCTTTACGGCAGCGCCTCGATCAAGCTGCGGCCGACCGCACGTGGCGTCAAGGCCAGTGATATCGACCTCGACCTCAAGGGGTTGCGCATCGATGGCGGTGGTGGCTGGGAAGGTGAAACGGGCAAAACCAGCAGTTGGTACAAAGGGCGCCTTGATGGCAAGAACCTGGCGGATGTGCTCAAAGCCTGGGGCTTTGCCCCGACTGTGACCAGCCGCGACTTCCGCCTGGATGTGGATGGCCGCTGGCCGGGTTCGCCGGCCGCGGTGGGCCTGAAACGCTTCTCGGGCAGCCTGGATGCAGCGCTGCGCACCGGCCAGTTCGTCGAGGTCGAAGGCAGTGCACAGGCACTGCGGGTGTTCGGCCTGCTCAACTTCAACTCGATTGGCCGTCGCCTGCGTCTGGACTTTTCTGACCTGTTTGACAAGGGCCTGGCCTATGACCGGGTCAAGGGCTTGCTGGTGGCCAGTAGTGGTGTCTACGTAACCCGCAAACCGATTACCGTGACCGGTCCGTCGAGCAACTTCGAGCTCGACGGCACGCTGGACATGGTCAGCGACCGGGTCGATGCCGACCTGCAGGTGAGCCTGCCGGTGACCAACAACCTGCCGCTGGCAGCGTTGATCGTCGGCGCGCCAGCTGTGGGCGGCGCACTGTTCCTGGTCGATCGGCTGATCGGTGACCGCGTGTCACGCTTTGCCAGCGTGCACTACCGTGTCGAAGGGCCATGGAAAGAGCCTAGAATCACATTTGTGAAACCTTTCGAAAAATCCCGCTAGGAGTACCCATGAAGGCTGCGGTAATCCAGATGGTCAGCCAGGACGACGTGCAGTCCAACCTGCAGCGTGCCGGTGCCCTGTTGGAGCAGGCCGCGTCCGGCGGCGCACGTTTGGCGGTGCTGCCGGAAAATTTTGCCGCCATGGGGCGCAAGGACGCTGCTGCCATCGGCCGTGCCGAAGCCTTGGGGGAAGGGCCTATTCTGCCATGGTTGAAACGCACCGCCCGCGACCTCAAGTTATGGATTGTTGCCGGTACCTTGCCATTGCCACCGGTCGGCCAGCCCGATGCCAAGGCCCATGCGTGCTCGCTGTTGATCGATGAACACGGCGAGGTGGTGGCACGGTATGACAAGCTGCACCTGTTTGACGTGGATGTGGCCGACAATCGGGGCCGCTACCGCGAGTCGGATGACTACGCGCAGGGTGCTCAGGTGGTGGTGGCTGATACGCCGGTCGGGCGGCTTGGGCTTAGCGTGTGCTACGACCTGCGCTTTCCCGAACTGTACAGCGCGCTGCGCGCCGCCGGCGCGGAGCTGATCACCGCACCGGCTGCTTTTACTGCAGTGACCGGCGCAGCACATTGGGAGGTGCTGGTGCGAGCCCGGGCCATCGAAACCCAGTGTTATCTGCTGGCTGCGGCACAGGGCGGCGCCCACCCTGGCCCACGGGAAACCCATGGCCATGCGATGATCGTCGACCCTTGGGGACGCATTCTCGCAGAACAGGCGCAAGGTGAAGCGGTACTGCTTGCCGAGCGCGACATTGAAGAACAAGTGTCCATTCGGACGCGCATGCCGGTGGTATCGCACCGGCGCTTTTTTTCGCAGGGCGCGTTGCGGCCTGCGCACACCTCGGAGTGACTATGAGCCAGATGTTATCCACCGTCAGTGAGCAGCTCTTGGCCCCAGGCGGCTTGACCCTGGACAGCCTGCAGAGCGTGCTGGGTGAGTTGGCTGGCCCCGGCATCGACGCCGCCGACCTGTATTTCCAGGGCCAGATCTCGGAAACCTGGGCGCTGGAAGACGGCATCGTCAAAGAGGGCAGCTTCAACCTCGACCAGGGCGTGGGCGTGCGTGCCCAGTCCGGCGAAAAAACCGGCTTCGCCTACAGCAACGCGATCAACCTTGAAGCGCTGACCTCGGCAGCCCGTGCCGCCCGTTCGATTTCCCGTGCCGGGCAAAACGGCACGGTGCAAGCCTTCCGCAGTCAGGAGGTGGCCGCCCTGTATACCGCGGACAACCCGTTGGACGTGCTCAGCCGTGCCGAAAAGGTCGAGCTGCTTAAGCGTGTCGATGCCGCCACCCGTGCTCTGGACCCGCGCATTCAGCAAGTCAGCGTGAGCATGGCCGGGGTCTGGGAACGCATCCTGATTGCTGCGGCCGATGGCAGCCTGGCTGCCGACGTACGCCCGCTGGTGCGCTTCAATGTCAGCGTCATCGTCGAGCAGAATGGCCGTCGCGAACGTGGCGGACAGGGCGGTGGCGGCCGTACCGACTACCGTTTCTTCACCGAAGAGCGGGTCATGGGGTATGCCCGCGAGGCGTTGCGCCAGGCCCTGGTCAACCTGGAAGCGATACCGGCACCGGCCGGTACCTTGCCGGTGGTGCTGGGCTCGGGCTGGTCGGGCGTGCTGCTGCATGAAGCGGTCGGCCACGGCCTGGAAGGTGACTTCAACCGCAAGGGCAGTTCGGCGTTCAGCGGCCGGATTGGCGAGAAGGTGGCGTCGAGCCTGTGCACCATCGTCGACGATGGCACCCTCGAAGGCCGCCGCGGTTCTCTGAGCGTGGATGACGAAGGCACCCCGACCGAATGCACCACGCTGATCGAGAATGGCGTGCTCAAGGGTTACATGCAGGACAAGCTGAACGCGCGCCTGATGGGCATGGCTGTGACCGGTAACGGCCGTCGTGAATCCTACGCGCACCTGCCGATGCCACGCATGACCAACACTTACATGCGTGCCGGCGAAAGCGACCCTCAGGAGATCATCGCGTCGGTGAAGAAGGGTATCTACTGCGCCAACCTCGGTGGTGGGCAGGTGGATATCACCAGCGGCAAGTTCGTGTTCTCCACGAGTGAGGCCTACCTGATCGAAGACGGCAAGATTACCGCGCCGGTGAAGGGCGCAACCCTGATCGGCAATGGTCCGGAGGCGATGAGCCGGGTTTCGATGGTCGGTAACGACCTGGCACTGGACAGCGGGGTAGGGACGTGCGGCAAGGACGGGCAGTCGGTGCCGGTCGGGGTGGGCCAACCTACCTTGAAACTGGATGCGATTACCGTGGGCGGTACCGGGGCTTGATGGTTTCGGGAACCGTTGTGGGAGTGGCGATGCCCACTCCCACAGCGGCCCAGCCTGTCAGCGTAGCCCGCGCTGCAACTCGTCGAGGTCGCGAATGTACTTGAACACCTTGCGCGCGGCGGCAGGCGGTTTGTTCCGCGCCTTCTCGTGCTGGGCATGGCGCACCAGCGAGCGCAACTGCTGGCGGTCGGTGTCGGGGTACTCGTTGACGAAGCGCTCGAGGTCTTCGTCGTTACCGTCGATCAACCGGTCACGCCAGCGCTCCAAACTGTGGAAGCGTTCGTTGTACTGGCGAGTCGAGCTGTCCATCTGCTCGAGCAGGGCGTGGATGGCATCGAGGTCTTGCACGCGCATGAGCTTGCCGACGAACGACATGTGGCGTTTACGGGCGCCATGAGCGGTGTGCTTGCTGGCTTCGGCCAGTGCCTTGCGCAGCTCGTCGGTCAATGGCAGGCGCGCCAAGGTATCGGCCTTGAGCGTGGTAAGCCGCTCGCCGAGTTCGACCAGCGCATGGAGTTCGCGCTTGATCTGGGTTTTGCTTTTTTCGCCGTCGAAGGCGTCGTCGTTTGAATCAACCATGGTGGCAGTCCGCTAGAAATCGCCGCCATGATAACCAGTCGGGGGCCGCTTGTCCGGCCCGGTCGTAGAATGACCCCAAGCCGTACGCAGAATTTGAGTGGAGAGAACCATGAGTGCAGTCCAGAGCGTAGGTCCGAAAGACTTGCCAGCATTGCAGGAACAGGTCGAGGCGATCATCGCCGAGGCGCGTCGTCAGGGGGCCAGTGCCTGCGAAGTGGCGGTGTCGCTGGAGCAGGGGCTGTCCACCACCGTGCGCCAGCGTGAGGTCGAAACGGTCGAGTTCAACCGCGACCAGGGCTTTGGTATCACCCTCTATGTCGGCCAGCGTAAAGGTTCGGCCAGCACCTCTGCCAGTGGCGCGGAGGCGATTCGCGAGACCGTCGCCGCAGCGCTGGCAATTGCCAGGCATACCTCCGAGGATGAATGCTCGGGCTTGGCCGACGCGGCGCTGATGGCGCGTGAAATCCCTGATCTGGACCTGTACCACGACTGGGATATCGAGCCCGAGAAGGCCATTGAAATGGCCCTGGCCTGCGAGGCGGCGGCGTTCGACGCCGACCCGCGCATCCTCAACGCCGATGGCACCACCCTCAATACCCACCAGGGCTGCCGCGTGTATGGCAACAGCCATGGGTTCATCGGTGGCTACGCCTCGACCCGCCACAGCCTGAGCTGCGTGATGATTGCCGAAGGCGACGGGCAGATGCAGCGTGACTACTGGTACGACGTGAACCGTCAGGGCAACCTGCTGGCCGACCCGCGCAGCATCGGCGTGCGCGCTGCCCAGCGTGCTGCCAGCCGCCTTGGCGCCCGGCCGGTGCCGACTTGCGAGGTACCGGTGCTGTTCTCGGCCGAATTGGCCGGTGGTCTGTTCGGTAGCTTCCTGTCGGCCATTTCCGGCGGCAACCTCTACCGCAAGTCGTCGTTCCTGGAGGGTACCATTGGTCAGCGTCTGTTCCCTTCCTGGCTGACCCTGGACGAGCGTCCGCATATTCCGCGTGCGTTGGGCAGCGCCGCGTTCGACGGTGATGGCCTGGCCACCTATGCCAAACCGTTTGTCGACAAAGGCGAGCTGGTGTCGTACTTGCTGGGTACCTACTCCGGGCGCAAGCTGGGTTTGCCAAGTACGGCCAATTCCGGTGGCGTGCACAACCTGTTCGTCAGCCACGGTATCGAAGATCAGGCCGCGCTGATTCGCCGCATGGGCCGCGGGCTGCTGGTGACCGAGCTGATGGGGCATGGCTTGAACATGGTGACGGGGGACTATTCCCGTGGTGCGGCGGGGTTCTGGGTCGAAAATGGCGAGATCCAGCATGCCGTGCAGGAAGTCACCATCGCCGGAAACATGAAAGACATGTTCCAGCAGATTGTCGCGATTGGCAGCGATCTTGAAACCCGCAGCAATATCCATACGGGCTCGGTGCTGATTGAGCGCATGACCGTTGCTGGTAGCTGATCGTTAGCCCGCGAACGGGCTGCTACAGGCTCTAAACTTTTTCTGCAAATCCTAAGACCCGGCCCTTGCGCCGGGTTTTTTGTTTCATCATCCCCTCTTGTAATGATTATGATTGTCATTTAATAATCAATATCATTATCCGGTAACTCGGCGATGATGTTCATGAAACCCGTCCTCCGCGAACTGCCCTACCTGGAAAACTGGCGCTGGCTCAGCCGGCGTATTCGCTGTGCGCTCGAGCCCGACGAGCCGCGCCTGATCGAGCATTACCTGGCCGAAGGCCGCTATCTGGTGTGCTGCACCGAAACCTCGTCTTGGACGGTGGCGCTGACAGCGTTTCGCCTGCTGCTGGATACCGCCTGTGATCGCATGCTGCCTTGGCATTGGCGTTGCCTGTGCCTGGATCAGGCATGGCGTCCTCTGTTGGACCTGCGCAACCTCGACCGTCAGGAACAGAACCAGCGCTGGCAGCCCTACGCCTTGCAGTTGGCCAATTGCCGCCTGCTGCCTTCGATTTCTCCCGATGAACTGATGCAAGGATTTGATGATGAGTGATACCCGTATCGAGCGTGACAGCATGGGTGAGCTGCAGGTGCCGGCCCAGGCCCTTTACGGCGCCCAGACCCAGCGCGCGGTCGACAACTTCCCGATCAGCGGCCAGCGTATGCCGGCACAGTTCATTCGTGCCTTGTTGCTGGCCAAGGCCGCTGCGGCCAAGGCCAACGTCGAACTGGCGCAACTTTCTGCCGGGCAGGGCCAGGCTATCGTCAAGGCGGTTGAGCAACTGCTGGCCGAGGATTTCATCCAGCACTTCCCTGTCGATGTGTTCCAGACCGGCTCTGGCACCAGTTCGAACATGAACGCCAACGAGGTTATCGCCACCCTGGCTTCCCATGTACTGGGTGAGGCGGTCAATGCCAATGACCACGTCAACTGTGGCCAGAGCAGCAATGACATCATCCCGACCACCATCCACGTCAGCGCTGCGCTGGCCCTGCACGAGCAGTTGCTGCCAGCCCTGACGCACTTGGTGCAGGTGATCGAGGTCAAGTCGGCACAAGTACATCAGTACGTGAAGACCGGTCGTACTCACCTGATGGACGCGATGCCGGTGCGCATGAGCCAAGTGCTGGATGGCTGGGCTGCGCAGATCAATGCTGCCAAGGCGCACATCGAAGCGATGCTGCCGCACTTGCAGGCGCTGGCCCAGGGCGGAACCGCCGTGGGTACCGGCATCAATGCCCATCCGCAGTTCGCTGTCGGTTTCGCTCGCCAGCTCAGTGGCCTGACCAAGATCGAGTTCACGCCCGGCCAGAACCTGTTCGCCCTGATCGGCTCGCAGGACACGGCCGTGGCTTTGTCTGGCCAGCTCAAGACCACCGCCGTGGCGCTGATGAAGATAGCCAACGATCTGCGCTGGATGAACTCCGGCCCGCTGGCCGGTTTGGGCGAAATCGAGCTGCAAGCTCTGCAGCCGGGCTCTTCGATCATGCCAGGCAAGGTCAACCCGGTGATCCCGGAGGCCACTGCCATGGTCGCCGCCCAAGTGATTGGCAACGACGCGACCATCGCCGTCGCGGGCCAGGCCGGTAACTTCGAGCTGAACGTGATGCTGCCGGTGATCGCTCGCAACCTGCTGGAAAGCATCGAGCTGATGGCCAATGTCAGCCGCTTGCTGGCCGACAAAGCCATCGCCAGCTTCAAGGTCAACGAAGACAAACTCAAGGAAGCCCTCGCGCGCAACCCGATCCTGGTCACTGCGTTGAATCCGATCATCGGTTACCTCAAGGCCGCCGAAATCGCCAAGACCGCCTACAAGCAGGGGCGCCCAATCATTGATGTGGCGCTGGAGCACACCGATCTGTCCCGCGATCAGCTTGAAGCGCTACTGGACCCGGAAAAGCTCACCGCCGGGGGTATCTGACACTGCGTCACCGCCCAGAACCCATGCCTACGGAATTCACTGACATGCCCCATACCTTGCCTGCATTGCCATACGCCTACGACGCGCTGGAGCCACACATTGATGCCCAGACAATGGAAATCCACCACACCAAGCATCACCAGACTTACGTCAACGGGCTGAATGCCGCCGTTGAAGGTACCAAGTGGGCCGAATGGCCGGTGGAAAAACTGATCGCTGCCGTCAAGCAACTGCCGGAAGACCTGCGTGGCGCTGTGACCAACCACGGCGGCGGGCACGCCAACCACGGCCTGTTCTGGACTGTCATGTCACCTCAGGGCGGTGGCGAGCCCGTGGGTCAGCTGGCGCAAGCTGTCACTGCTCAACTTGGCGGTTTCGAGGCTTTCAAGGAGGCTTTCACCAAAGCCGCGTTGACCCGCTTCGGCAGCGGTTGGGCCTGGCTCAGCGTAACGCCGCAAAAAATGTTGGTGGTGGAGAGCAGCGGCAACCAGGACAGCCCGCTGATGCACGGCAATGTGCCGATCCTGGGCCTGGACGTGTGGGAGCACGCGTACTACCTCAAGTACCAGAATCGTCGCCCGGAATACATCGGTGCCTTCTACAACGTCATTGACTGGGTGGAAGTCGAGCGTCGCTACCTCGAAGCCCTGAAGTGAGTCGGACCGGTATGCGCTCTTGGCGAGCTTTAGGCTGTGTACAGGCTTCTGTCTGATGATAGTGATGGATACCGCGATGTCCTGACATTGTGCAAGCGCAGGTGTGCGAGGTCTATTCGCCTTCGTCAAAGAAGTTGTTGATCAGCTCGACCAGTGCGTCCATGGCGTCGCTGTCCTGCTCGCCCTCGGTATGCAGGTGCACCTGGGTGCCTTTGCCTGCTGCCAGCATCATCACCGCCATGATGCTCTTGCCATCCACCAGCTTGTCCGGGGCGCGGCCAACCCGTACCTGGCAGGGGAAGCGGCCGGCCACACCGACGAACTTGGCTGCCGCCCGGGCATGCAGACCCAGCTTGTTGATGATGGTGATTTCGCGGGCGGGCATCGTGGGGCGGATCCTTGGGCTAGAGGTCGCGATGGCGGACCTGGACGTTTTTCAGGGTTTGCTGCAGCTGTCGACCAAGGCGCTCGGTGATGTACACCGAACGGTGATGGCCGCCAGTGCAGCCGATGGCGATGGTTACGTAGGCGCGGTTGCTGGCAGCGAAGCGGGGCAACCATTTGAGCAGGTAGCTGGAGATGTCGTTGTACATGTCTTCGACATCCGCTTGTGCAGCCAGGTAGTCGATCACGGGTTGATCGAGGCCCGAGTGCTCACGCAGTTCTGGCTTCCAGTAGGGGTTGGGCAGGCAGCGCACGTCAAAAACCAGGTCTGCGTCAACCGGCATTCCCCGCTTGAAACCGAACGACTCGACCAGAAACGCTGTGCCAGGCTCGGGCTGGTTGAGCAGGCGCAGCTTGATCGAGTCACGCAACTGGTACAGGTTCAGGTTGGTGGTGTCGATCTTCAGGTCGGCTAGGTCGGCAATGGGTCCCAACAACTCGCTTTCCACGCGAATCGCTTCCGCGAGCGAGCGGTTGGCGTTGGTCAGAGGGTGTCGCCGGCGGGTTTCCGAGAAACGTTTGAGAAGGACCTCTTCATCGGCATCCAGGTACAACACGTCGCACTGGATGTGCCGGGCGCGGGCTTCTTCAAGCAGTTCAGGGAAGCGTAGCAGGTGGCTGGGCAGGTTGCGTGCATCGATTGACACCGCCACCTTGGGCTGCAGCAAATCGGTGTTGATCAATGCATTTTCCGCCAACTGCGGCAGCAGCCCGGCGGGCAGATTGTCGATGCAATAAAAACCGCTGTCTTCCAGGACATCGAGGGCGGTGCTCTTGCCGGAGCCGGACCGGCCGCTGACGATGATCAGGCGCATGTTCAGTGCTCGTTCTGTACGTCCAGGACAACCTGGAACAGAGCCTCATTGCTGGTGGCCGCGCGCAGCCGATCACGAACCTCCTTGCGATCGAGCATGCTGGCGATCTGACGCAATAGCTCAAGATGGGCATCGGTGGCCGCTTCGGGCACCAGCAGTACAAACAGCAGGTCCACTGGCGCGCCATCGATGGCGTCGTAATCAATAGGGGCTTCCAGGTGCAGCAGAGCGCTGACTGGAGCTGAGCATCCTTCAAGGCGGCAGTGCGGGATGGCGATGCCATTGCCGAATCCGGTAGAGCCGAGCTTTTCCCGGGCTACCAGTTTTTCGAAGACGTCCTGCATCTCCAGTTCTGGCACTTGGTCGGCGATGACAGTGGCGACCTTTTCCAGGGCGCGCTTCTTGCTGCCGCCCGGCACGTTCACGAGAGAACGGCCGGGGGTCAGGATGGTTTCAAGTCGGATCATGGATGAGGGGGATCAGCGGGCAGCTGCACCTTGCAGCAGGCTTTGCTGTTTTTCCTTGTGTTTTTTCAGTTGGCGGTCGAGCTTGTCGGCCAAGGCATCGATCGCTGCATACATGTCTTCGTGTTCGGCGTTGGCTACCACTTCGCCGCCGGGAATCTGCAGGGTCGCCTCGACCTTCTGCTGAAGCTTCTCGACTTTCATGATTACCTGCACGTTGGTGATCTTGTCGAAGTGACTCTCCACGCGGGCGAGCTTTTCAAGCACGTAATCGCGCAGTGGCTGGGTGACTTCTACATGCTGTCCACTGATATTGACTTGCATACAGCTTCTCCTTTGTTGCCCGTGCATAAAGAGGCAGGTCTTGCACCTGCCACGAAAACGCTGTGGCTCATCTCAGGGGCTACATCAGTCGCTTGCGTTCGCTCGACGGTGCGATGCCGAGGGACTCGCGGTACTTGGCGACGGTGCGACGGGCTACCTGGATGCCTTGTGCCTCCAGTAAACCAGCGATCTTGCTGTCACTCAATGGCTTTTTCTGATTTTCCGCCGCAACCAGTTTCTTGATGATCGCGCGGATCGCCGTGGACGAGCATTCTCCGCCTTCGGAGGTGCTGACATGGCTGGAGAAAAAGTATTTCAGTTCGTAGATACCGCGCGGGGTGTGCATGTATTTCTGCGTGGTAACCCGCGAGATGGTCGATTCGTGCATGCCTACTGCTTCGGCAATGTCATGCAGTACCAACGGCTTCATCGCTTCGTCGCCGTGGTCGAGGAAGCCGCGCTGGTGCTCGACGATCTGCGTGGCCACCTTCATCAGGGTTTCGTTACGGCTTTGCAGGCTCTTGATGAACCAGCGCGCTTCCTGTAGCTGGTTGCGCATGAAGGTGTTGTCGGCGCTGGTGTCGGCACGTCGCACGAAGCCGGCGTACTGCGGGTTGACGCGCAGGCGTGGGATGGCTTCCTGGTTCAGCTCTACCAGCCAACGGTCGCTGTCCTTGCGCACGATGACGTCGGGCACCACGTACTCGGGCTCGCTGGACTCGATCTGCGAACCAGGGCGCGGGTTAAGGCTTTGCACCAGTTCGATGACCTGGCGCAGCTCGTCTTCCTTGATTTTCATCCGCCGCATCAGCTGGCTGTAGTCACGGCTGCCGAGCAGGTCGATGAAATCGGTGACCAGACGCTTGGCTTCGGTCATCCACGGGGTTGTAGCGGGCAGTTGGCGCAGTTGCAGCAACAGGCATTCGCCGAGGTTGCGAGCACCGACGCCAGCCGGCTCGAACTGCTGGATGCGGTGCAGTACTGCTTCGACCTCGTCCAGCTCGATATCCAGCTCCGGGTCGAAACCGGCGCAGATTTCTTCGAGGGTGTCTTCCAGGTAGCCCTGCCCGTTGATGCTGTCGATCAGGGTGACGGCAATCAAGCGGTCGGTGTCGGACATCGGCGCCAGGTTCAACTGCCACAGCAGGTGGCTTTGCAGGCTCTCGCCGGCCGATGTGCGTGTGGTGAAGTCCCACTCGTCGTCATCGTTGCTCGGCAGGCTGCTGGCGCTGGTCTGGTAGATGTCTTCCCAGGCGGTATCGACCGGGAGCTCGTTGGGGATGCGCTCGCTCCACTCACCGTCTTCCAGGTTGTCGGCGCTGACGGCGCTTTCCTGGAAGCTGTTGTCCTGAACTTCGGCGGCCGGCTTGTTCTCGGCGTTGTCGGCCATCGGGTCGCTGTTGTCGAAGTCTTCGCCGTCTTCCTGACGTTCGAGCATCGGGTTCGACTCCAGCGCTTCCTGGATTTCCTGTTGGAGGTCCAGGGTAGAGAGCTGGAGCAGGCGGATGGCCTGTTGCAACTGAGGTGTCATCGTCAGTTGCTGGCCCATTTTTAGGACGAGCGATGGTTTCATGGCAGGGGCTTAATACCTTGTTCGCCGGCGCGCATGCGCCATCCACTACACGAGGGCGCCGGAGCGCCAGATCAAGCAAGTTTTATGCCTTAAATTGTAGCGTTTGCCTAGAGTACCGTAACAACTTTACCCGCAGTCTCACGGCTGTTAGCCAGTACTTCAGGCGCTTGCCGGGTCAGAGGCGGAACTCATGGCCCAGGTAAACTTCTTTGACCAGATCGTTTGCCAGGATGGTTTCAGCGTCGCCTTCAGCGATCAGTCGGCCATCGTTGACGATGTAAGCGGTTTCGCAGATATCCAGCGTTTCACGCACGTTGTGGTCGGTAATCAGTACACCGATACCTTTAGCCTTGAGATGGTGGATGATCTGTTTGATGTCGCCAACCGAAATCGGGTCGACACCGGCGAACGGTTCGTCCAGCAGGATGAACTTGGGCGCTGTCGCCAGTGCGCGGGCAATCTCGACGCGGCGGCGTTCGCCACCGGACAGGCTCATGCCGAGGTTGTCGCGGATGTGGCTGATGTGGAACTCCTGCAGCAGGCTTTCCAGCTCTTTGCGGCGGCCGTCCCGGTCGAGGTCCTTGCGGGTCTCGAGGATGGCCATGATGTTGTCCGCTACCGACAGCTTGCGGAAGATCGAGGCTTCCTGCGGCAGGTAGCCGATGCCGGCGCGGGCGCGGCCGTGCATGGGCTGGTGGCTCACATCGAGGTTGTCGATCAGTACTCGGCCCTGTTCGGCCTGGACCAGCCCGACAATCATGTAGAAGCAAGTGGTCTTGCCGGCGCCGTTGGGGCCGAGCAGGCCGACGATCTGGCCGCTGTCGATCGACAGGCTGACATCACGTACTACCTGCCGCCCCTTGTAGCTCTTTGCCAGGTGCTGGGCTTTGAGGGTTGCCATTTACTCGGCCTTCTTCTTGGGCTGGATCACCATGTCGATACGCTGACGTGGTGTTGTCACGTTGCTACCGCGACCGGCGGTCGCCACCTGGGTCTGGGTGTTGTAGACGATCTTTTCGCCTTCGGTGGTGTTGCCTTCGTTCTCGACCTTGGCGCGGTCGGTGAGAATTACCAGGTCCTTCTGCGCCTGGTACTGGATGGTCACGCCCCAGCCTTTCATCTTGTCCGGCTTGGCCGCGCTCTGCTGCTGCTCGAAGTAGGCCAGGTTGCCCACCGAGGTCACCACATCGATGTCGCCGGAGGCGGAGCGGGTGATGGTCACGGTGTTGCCTTTGATCATCATCGAACCTTGGGTGATGATCACGTCACCGGTATAGGTGGCCACGCCTTGCTTGTCATCCAGGTGAGCCTGGTCGGCCTGGATGCGGATCGGCTGATCACGGTCATTCGGCAGTGCGAAGGCGCTCGCGCTTCCCAGTGCTGCGCTCAGGCTGAGCAAAAGGGGGAGAGTTTTAACGAGCCTCATACTGTCCTCTTACGTTAGAGAGCAGGTCCATCCTGCTTTCTTTCAAATACGCTTTCATTCCTTTGCCCGTAGTTGTGCCACCGGCGCCGTCGATTCTAACGGCTTGCTCGGTCTGCGCATATTGCTTCTGCGGGAACACGGTCATGCGTGAACTGGTAATGATGGTTTCACGCTGCTTTTCGTCGGTGCGCGCAATCCGTACGTTGTCGATCAGTTCGACCTCGGTGCCGTCCGGATTGACCTCGGCCCGGGTGCTCTGTACGTGCCACGGGTATTCGGTGCCGCGGTACATGTGCAGATCCGGCGTAGTCAGCAACGTGATTTCGCTGGCCTTGAGGTGCTCGACCTTGTCGGCGGTCATTTCGTACTGCAGCTTGCCGTCAGGCAGGAACTGCACACTGTGGGCGTTGATCGCATAGTAGTCGATGGCGCTTTCGTCTACCTTGGCCACCGGCTTGTCGAGGAAGCTTTCCGGGCTGACATTCCAGTAGCCGACCGCCGCCAGCAGGGCGGTAATCACTGCTAGCAGCGCAATAGTGCGGGCTTTCTTGCTGAACATGGGCAGCCTTACAGGTAATTGGCGTTGGCAGCGTCCAGGGTGCCCTGGGCCTGCATGATCAGTTCGCAGAATTCACGGGCTGCGCCTTCGCCACCGCGTGCCTGGGTCACGCCGTGGGCGTGCTGGCGAACAAACGGTGCGGCGTTGGCCACGGCCATGCCCAATGCCACCCGGCGAATGACCGGCAGGTCGGGCAGGTCATCGCCCAGGTAGGCTACTTGATCATAGCTCAGGCCCAGCTCCGCAAGCAGGCCGTCAAGCACGACCACTTTGTCCTCGCGGCCCTGGTACAGGTGCGGGATGCCGAGGTTCTTCGCCCGGCGCTCGACCACAGGGGTTTTGCGCCCGCTGATGATCGCGGTGGTCACGCCCGAGGCCATGAGCATCTTGATGCCCTGGCCGTCGAGGGTGTTGAAGGTCTTGAACTCACTGCCGTCTTCGAGGAAGTACAGGCGCCCGTCGGTGAGCACGCCATCCACATCGAACACTGCCAGCTTGACGGCTTTGCCCCGTTGCATGAGGTCCTGATTCATTCCATCGCTCCTTACATTACACCGGCGCGCAGCAGGTCGTGCATGTTCAGGGCGCCGGTCGGGCGGCCCTCGCGGTCTACCACCACCAGCGCGCCGATCTTGTGGTCTTCCATGATCTTCAGGGCTTCGGCAGCGAGCATTTCGGCGCGGGCCGTTTTTCCGTGCACGGTCATCACCTGGTCGATCAGGGTGGTGTGTATGTCGATGTTGCGGTCCAGGCTGCGGCGCAGGTCGCCGTCTGTGAAGACCCCGGCCAGCGTGCCGTCGGCTTCGACGATCACGGTCATGCCCAGGCCCTTACGGGACATTTCGAGCAGTGCCTCTTTGAGCAGGGTGCCGCGGGCAACCTGGGGCAGCTCGTTGCCGCTGTGCATCACGTTCTCGACCTTGAGCAAAAGGCGGCGGCCCAGTGCACCACCCGGGTGCGAGAAGGCAAAGTCTTCAGCGGTGAAGCCGCGGGCCTCGAGCAGGGCGATGGCCAGGCAGTCACCCAGCACCAGCGATGCCGTGGTAGAGGAGGTGGGGGCGAGGTTCAGCGGGCAGGCCTCTTGCTCGACGCGGGCGTCGAGGTTGACCTCGGCGGCCTGGGCCAGGGGCGAGTCCGGGTTGCCGGTCAGGCTGACCAGCTTGATGCCCAGGCGTTTGATCAACGGCAGCAGGGTGACGATTTCGGCTGTGCTGCCGGAATTGGACAAGGCAAGGATGACATCATCGCGCGTGATCATGCCCATGTCGCCATGGCTGGCTTCGGCCGGGTGGACGAAAAACGCTGGCGTACCGGTGCTGGCCAAGGTGGCGGCGATCTTGTTGCCGATGTGCCCGGACTTGCCCATGCCGACCACGACGACCCGGCCCTTGCTGGTCAGAATCAGTTCGCAGGCTTTGACGAAATTGTCGTCGATGCGCGCCAAAAGGGCCTCTACGGCCTCGAGTTCCAGGCGCAGGGTGCGTTGGGCGGATTGGATCAGCTCGCTGGATTGGCTCATGTCGAAAAAGCAATGCCTGAGGAAAAGGCGACGATTATACGCGCAATGATGAAAACCCTCACCTCCTCGATTGCTGTAGCGAATACCACCAAAGCCTGTCCCGGTGCTGAACGACTGCTTGCCCGGCCTTGGGGCGGCGCTGTCAGCGGTGCTATAGTTCGCCGCTATTCGGCCTGCCGGGATGTGTGTGCCTTCCAGATGGAGGCCGGCGTCCACTAGGACGAGGCTGCATTAGCAAGGAGTCTAGATGAGTGTGGATAGCGCCTACGCGGTCGAGTTGAAGGGTGTAACCTTCAAACGTGGTTCGCGCAGCATTTTCAGCAACGTCGACATCCGCATCCCGCGCGGCAAGGTCACCGGCATCATGGGACCATCGGGTTGCGGCAAGACCACGTTGCTCCGCCTGATGGGTGCGCAACTGCGTCCCTCCAGCGGTGAAGTATGGGTGGCCGGCCAGAACCTGCCGACGCTGTCGCGCAGCGACCTGTTCGACGCCCGCAAGCAGATGGGCGTGCTGTTCCAGAGCGGCGCGTTGTTCACCGACCTCGATGTGTTCGAGAACGTCGCGTTCCCGCTGCGCGTGCATACTCAGCTGTCGGACGAAATGATCCGTGACATCGTGTTGATGAAGCTGCAGGCCGTGGGGCTGCGCGGTGCCATCGACCTGATGCCCGACGAGCTGTCCGGTGGCATGAAGCGCCGTGTGGCGCTAGCCCGGGCGATTGCCCTGGACCCGCAGATCCTCATGTACGACGAACCGTTCGTCGGCCAGGACCCGATCGCCATGGGGGTACTGGTGCGCCTGATTCGCCTGCTCAACGATGCCCTGGGCATCACCAGCATCGTGGTTTCCCATGACCTGGCAGAAACCGCCAGCATCGCCGATTACATCTACGTGGTAGGTGACGGCCAGGTGCTGGGCCAGGGGACGCCTGATGAGCTGATGGGCTCGGACAATCCACGGATCCGCCAATTCATGAAAGGCGACCCGGATGGCCCGGTTCCCTTCCACTTTCCCGCGCCTGATTACCGCGCCGACCTGCTGGGGGCGCGTTGATGCGCAGAAAATCCTTACTCGAACGTGTCCGCCTGCTGGGCCGGTCGGCAATCGACGTGCTGGCCGTGCTCGGGCGTTCGTGCCTGTTCCTGTTCCATGCGCTGGTCGGTCGCGGCGGCATTGGCGGCGGCTTCCAGCTGCTGACCAAGCAGTTGTACTCGGTGGGCGTGCTGTCACTGGCGATCGTCGTCGTGTCCGGGGTGTTCATCGGCATGGTGCTGGCGCTGCAGGGTTACAGCATTCTGACCAAGTACGGCTCGGAGCAGGCGGTAGGGCAAATGGTCGCCCTGACCCTGCTGCGTGAACTTGGCCCGGTGGTAACGGCGTTGCTGTTTGCCGGTCGTGCCGGATCGGCGCTGACCGCCGAAATCGGCAACATGAAGTCCACCGAGCAGTTGTCGAGCCTGGAAATGATCGGTGTCGATCCGCTCAAGTACATCGTTGCTCCACGCCTGTGGGCAGGTTTCATCTCGCTGCCGCTGCTGGCGCTGATCTTCAGCGTGGTCGGTATCTGGGGTGGCTCGTGGGTGGCGGTGGACTGGCTGGGCGTCTACGAGGGTTCGTTCTGGGCCAACATGCAGAACAGTGTTTCGTTCACTGACGACGTGCTCAACGGGCTGGTCAAGAGCCTGGTGTTTGCTTTCGTCTCGACCTGGATCGCCGTATTCCAGGGGTACGACTGTGAGCCCACCTCAGAAGGGATCAGTCGTGCAACCACCAAGACCGTGGTCTATGCCTCGTTGGCAGTGCTGGGTCTGGACTTTATTCTGACCGCCTTGATGTTTGGAGATTTCTGATGCAAAACCGCACCCTGGAAATCGGTGTCGGCCTGTTCCTCCTGGCCGGGATCCTGGCGCTGCTGCTGCTGGCCCTGCGTGTCAGCGGGCTGTCGGCCAGCCCGACCACTGATACCTATAAAGTTTATGCGTACTTCGACAATATCGCCGGTTTGACGGTCAGAGCTAAAGTGACCATGGCTGGTGTGACCATCGGCAAGGTCACCGCCATCGATCTGGACCGTGATTCCTACACCGGTCGGGTGACGTTGCAGCTGGACAAGTCGGTCGATAACCTGCCGACCGACTCCACTGCCTCGATCCTGACCGCCGGTTTGCTTGGTGAGAAGTACATCGGCATCAGCGTGGGCGGTGAAGACGATGTCCTCAAGGATGGTTCAACCATCCATGACACTCAGTCGGCACTGGTGCTGGAGGATCTGATTGGCAAGTTCCTGCTCAACTCTGTTGGCAAGGAACCGAAAGAAGCGCAACCGGCTAATTAAGGAGTATCCATGATTTCGATCCTGCGACGTGGCCTGCTAGTGCTACTGGCGGCCTTCCCCCTGCTGGCCCTGGCTGCGCAGACACCGCACGAAGTGGTTCAGGGCACCACCAATGAACTGCTCGGCGACCTCAAGGCCAACAAGGAGCAGTACAAGTCCAACCCCAACGCCTTCTATGACTCGCTCAACCGCATTCTTGGCCCGGTGGTGGATGCTGACGGTATCTCGCGCAGCATCATGACCGTGAAGTACTCGCGCAAGGCGACCCCGGAGCAGATGCAGCGCTTCCAGGAGAACTTCAAGCGCAGCCTGATGCAGTTCTATGGCAATGCCTTGCTTGAGTACAACAACCAGGGCATCACCGTCGACCCGGCCAAGGCCGATGACGGCAAGCGCGCCAGCGTCGGCATGAAGGTCACCGGCAACAACGGTGCCGTGTACCCCGTGCAGTACACCCTGGAGAACATTGGTGGCGAGTGGAAGGTGCGTAACGTGATCGTCAACGGCATCAACATCGGCAAGCTGTTCCGTGACCAGTTCGCCGATGCCATGCAGCGCAACGGCAACGACCTGGACAAGACCATCGACGGCTGGGCCGGCGAAGTGGCCAAGGCCAAGCAGACTGCTGACAACTCGCCAGAGAAGAGCGTCAAATGAGCGAGGCTGCTGTAAGCATGGCCGAGCCGGGCGTGCTGCGTCTGGCTGGCGTGCTGGATTACCGCAGCGGCCCGGCCTTGCGCAAGCAGGGCAAGGTGCTGATCGATGGCTCGCGCGAGCCGCGACTGGTGCTTGATTGCTCGGCTGTCGAGAAGTCGTCGAGTGTCGGCCTGTCGCTGTTGCTTGCGTACATTCGTGATGCTCAGGCCACCGGCAAGGCGTGCGAGGTGCGTAGCATGCCCGACGACATGCGGGAAATTGCCGAGGTCTATGATCTCGATGAAGTGCTGGCAAGCTAGTGGCCAGGCACGGATGATGGCCCCTCGGTCAGCGAAGCCTTCGTTGGGCTTCGCAGGCGAGGGGCTTTTTTGTATGATGGCCGACCCGTGCGCATCGGGCGCCGATTGAGGTTGAGCATGCAGGCCGTAGAAGTTAAGAGCTTCCTTGAAGAGAAATTGCCGGGTTCCCGGGTCGAAGTTGAAGGCGAAGGCTGCAACTTCCAGTTGAACGTGATCAGCGACGAGTTGGCTGGCCTGAGTCCGGTCAAACGCCAGCAGGCGATCTATGCTCACCTGAATCCGTGGATCGCCAATGGCAGCATCCATGCGGTAACCATGAAATTTTTCAGCAGCGCAGCCTGGGCTGAGCGCACCTGAGCCAACTTGGCGGCGAGACTCCAATGGACAAACTGATTATTACTGGCGGCGCTCGCCTTGACGGCGAGATCCGCATTTCGGGCGCGAAAAACGCAGCCCTGCCGATTCTGGCAGCGACCCTGCTGGCCGATGGCCCGGTCACCGTGGGCAACCTGCCGCACCTGCACGACATCACCACCATGATCGAGCTGTTCGGGCGTATGGGCATCGAGCCTGTAATCGACGAAAAGCTGTCGGTGGAAATCGATCCACGCACCATCAAGACCTTGGTCGCGCCGTATGAGCTGGTCAAGACCATGCGCGCTTCGATCCTGGTGCTGGGCCCGATGGTTGCCCGTTTCGGCGAAGCCGAAGTGGCCCTGCCTGGCGGTTGCGCCATTGGCTCGCGCCCGGTCGATCTGCACATCCGTGGCCTTGAGGCCATGGGGGCTAAGATCGAAGTGGAAGGCGGCTACATCAAGGCCAAGGCGCCTGAAGGTGGCCTGCGTGGCGCGCACTTCTTCTTCGACACCGTCAGCGTGACCGGTACCGAGAACATCATGATGGCCGCTGCCTTGGCCAAGGGCCGCAGCGTGTTGCAGAACGCCGCGCGTGAGCCTGAAGTGGTCGACCTGGCCAACTTCATCAACGCCATGGGCGGGAACATTCAGGGCGCAGGTACCGATACCATCACCATCGATGGCGTCGAACGACTGGATTCGGCCAACTACCGCGTGATGCCGGACCGCATCGAGACCGGTACCTACCTGGTCGCCGCTGCCGTGACCGGTGGCCGCGTCAAGGTCAAGGACACCGACCCCACCATCCTTGAAGCCGTACTGGAAAAACTCAAGGAAGCGGGTGCCGACATCAATACCGGCGAAGACTGGATCGAACTGGACATGCATGGCAAGCGGCCGAAAGCCGTCAACCTGCGTACCGCCCCGTACCCGGCGTTCCCGACCGACATGCAGGCCCAGTTCATCTCGCTGAATGCCATTGCCGAAGGCACTGGCGCGGTCATCGAGACCATCTTCGAAAACCGCTTCATGCACGTTTACGAAATGCACCGCATGGGCGCTCAGATCCAGGTCGAAGGCAACACCGCTATCGTCACTGGCGTCAAGGCGCTGAAGGGTGCCCCGGTCATGGCCACCGACCTGCGTGCTTCCGCCAGCCTGGTGCTGTCGGCGCTGGTTGCCGAAGGCGATACCCTGATCGATCGCATCTACCACATTGACCGTGGTTACGAGTGCATCGAGGAAAAACTGCAGATGCTCGGCGCGAAAATCCGCCGCGTACCGGGCTAGTACCCCGCGGGTGCAAGGACGCACCTTTTGAATTGAATGCGGCCAGGTCGATGACCTGGCCGGCAGCAGCCGCTTAAGGACCGACGTTCCAATGTTGACCATCGCGCTTTCCAAAGGCCGTATTCTCGACGATACCTTGCCGTTGCTGGCCGAGGCCGGCATCGTGCCGACCGAAAACCCGGACAAGAGCCGCAAGCTGATCATCCCCACCACGCAGGACGACGTGCGTCTGCTGATCGTGCGTGCCACCGACGTGCCGACCTACGTCGAGCATGGTGCTGCCGACCTGGGTGTGGCCGGCAAGGACGTGTTGATGGAGTACGGCGGCCAGGGTCTGTATGAGCCCCTGGACCTGCAGATTGCCCAATGCAAGCTGATGACCGCGGGCGTAGTCGGCGCAGCCGAGCCCAAGGGGCGCCTGCGCGTGGCCACCAAGTTCGTCAACGTAGCCAAGCGTTACTACGCCGAGCAAGGTCGCCAGGTCGACATCATCAAGCTGTATGGCTCGATGGAGCTGGCACCGCTGATCAACCTTGCCGACAAGATCATCGACGTGGTCGACACCGGCAATACCCTGCGTGCCAACGGCCTGGAACCCCAGGAACTGATCGCCACGATCAGCTCGCGCCTGGTGGTCAACAAAGCCTCCATGAAAATGCAGCACGCCCGTATCCAGAGCCTGATCGAGACGCTGCGCGGAGCGGTCGAATCGCGACACCGCGGCTAACGCTCTACCTGCTGCGCGCGGCCTTCGCTGTCGCGCCCGTCTATCCGCGTCATAGCCATTTTTCTCGGGTGCCCGCGCGGATGGACTGTTAGCTTGGGATGGTGCGAAAAGTCGCCGAGCGGCGATCATGCAAGAACGAAAACAGGCGAGGAACGGCCGGGGTCGCGCCCGACTTTGCTGGTTGCAAATGAGCATTCCGAGCCTGTTTTTAACGTAGCATGATCGTCGCGCAGGCACTTTTCGCACAATCCCCTAGGGCGCCTGAGCATTCGCTAATATTACGAGGCCCTCGCCATGACCGTGTCCACTGCAATTGCCCGTCTCAACGCTGCTGATCCGGATTTCGCCCGACATCTGGATCATCTGCTGAGCTGGGAAAGTGTGTCCGATGACGCGGTCAATCAGCGCGTGCTCGACATCATCAAGGCCGTGCGTGAACGCGGTGATGCGGCGCTGGTGGAATTCACCCAGCGCTTCGATGGTGTTGACGCCAAGTCGATTGACGACCTGATCCTCAATCGCGCGCGCCTGGAGCTGGCGCTGACCCGTATCACTCCGGTCCAGCGCGAGGCCCTTGAAAAGGCCGCCAACCGTGTGCGCATCTATCACGAGCGGCAGAAGCAGGATTCCTGGCAGTACACCGAGGCCGACGGCACCGTGCTCGGCCAGAAGGTCACCCCGCTGGACCGTGCTGGCCTGTATGTGCCGGGCGGCAAGGCGTCGTATCCGTCGTCGGTGCTGATGAACGCCATCCCGGCCAAGGTTGCCGGCGTGGCTGAAGTGGTGATGGTGGTACCGACCCCGCGGGGTGAGGTCAACGAGCTGGTGCTGGCGGCTGCCTGCATCGCCGGTGTCGACCGGGTGTTCACCGTCGGTGGTGCCCAGGCCGTGGCTGCGCTGGCCTACGGCACCGAAAGCGTGCCGCAGGTGGACAAGATCGTCGGCCCGGGCAACATCTACGTTGCCACCGCCAAACGCCACGTGTTCGGCCAGGTAGGCATCGACATGATCGCCGGCCCCTCGGAAATTCTCGTGGTATGCGACGGCCAGACAGACCCGGACTGGATCGCCATGGACCTGTTCTCCCAGGCCGAGCACGACGAAGACGCCCAGGCCATCCTGGTCAGCCCGGATGCCGCCTTCCTCGATCGCGTGGCTGCCAGCATCGACAAGCTGATGCCAACCATGGAGCGTGCCGATATCATCGAAAAGTCGATCAACGGCCGTGGTGCGCTGATCCAGGTGCGAGATATGCAGCAGGCCATGGAAGTGGCCAACCGCATCGCACCGGAGCACCTGGAGCTGTCGGTGGCCGACCCGCAAGCCTGGCTGCCACACATTCGCCACGCTGGCGCGATCTTCATGGGCCGCCACACCAGCGAAGCGCTGGGCGATTACTGCGCTGGCCCTAACCACGTGCTGCCCACTTCAGGTACCGCGCGTTTTTCGTCGCCGCTGGGGGTGTATGACTTCCAGAAGCGTTCGTCGATCATCTTCTGCTCCGAGCAGGGCGCGTCCGAGCTGGGTCACACTGCCTCGGTCCTTGCCCGAGGCGAGTCGCTCACTGCCCACGCCCGTAGTGCCGAATACCGTATCCTGACCCAAGACAAGGGGAACTGAGCATGAGTCGATTCTGGAGCCCCTTCGTCAAGGACCTGGTGCCTTATGTGCCGGGCGAGCAACCCAAGCTGGCGCGCCTGGTCAAGCTGAACACCAACGAAAACCCCTATGGCCCATCGCCCAAGGCGCTGGAGGCCATGCGCGGCGAACTTAACGATAACCTGCGCCTGTACCCCGACCCGAACGGTGACCGCCTCAAGCAAGCAGTGGCCGAGTACTACGGCGTGACCCCGGCGCAAGTGTTTGTCGGCAACGGCTCGGACGAGGTGCTGGCGCACATCTTCCACGGCCTGTTCCAGCACGATACGCCCCTGCTGTTCCCGGACATCAGCTACAGCTTCTACCCGGTCTACTGCGGCCTTTACGGCATTGCCTTCGAACAGGTGGCGCTGGATGAGCAGTTCCAGATCCGCATCGAGGACTACAAAAAGCCCAACGCGGGCATCATCTTCCCCAACCCCAATGCGCCGACCGGTTGCCTGATGCCGTTGCAGGTGGTGGAGCAGTTGCTGCAGGCCAACCGTGATTCGGTGGTGGTGGTGGATGAGGCCTACATCGATTTCGGTGGTGAAACGGCGATCAGCCTGGTGGACCGCTACGATAACCTGCTGGTTACCCAGACGCTGTCGAAGTCGCGCTCGTTGGCGGGGCTACGAGTTGGCCTGGCAGTCGGGCACCCGGACCTGATCGAGGCGCTGGAGCGGATCAAGAACAGCTTCAACTCCTATCCGCTGGACCGTGCAGCTATCGTCGGTGCGGCGGTGGCGTTCGAAGATCGAGAGTACTTCGAGGAAACCTGCCGCAAGGTGATAGACAGCCGCGAGGCGCTGGTCGGGCAACTGCAGGCCAAGGGCTTCGAGGTACTGCCGTCGGCTGCCAACTTCATCTTCGCCCGTCACCCGCAGCAGGATGCCGGCGAGCTGGCGGCACGCTTGCGCGAGCAGGGCGTGATCGTGCGCCACTTCAAGCAGCCGCGTATTGCCCAGTTCCTGCGGATCACCATCGGTACGCCGGAAATGAACCAGGCACTGCTGGATGCGTTGAGCTGACGTGTAGGAGCGGGTTTACCCGCGAATACGGTAGCGGCGGCAACGGTGAACGGCGGGTGGAAACTGGCCAGCAGGCCCGGCCCTTTCGCGGGTGAACCCGCTCCTACGGGGATCGCGCCAGCCCTTGAGGAACGACAAAACTGTTGCTTCTCAAGGGCTTAATAGCGGCGGTCTTCGATCACAAATGGCTTGGCTGCCGGCCTGTTGCGCACCGCCGCCGGTGTACCATCCAGCACCAGTACATAATCGTTCTGCTTGTCCATCCCCTCCGGATCGATCCATTGATCGTCTCTGGCCGCAACCTGGGCAACCACATGGCCGTTCTTGATAATGGTCAGATAACCCTTGGCGTTACTGTTCCAGCGTAGCCGTCCTTTGCTTTCATCGGCCCGCGCCTTGCGTACGCCGGTATCACCCAGTAAAGGCGTGCCATCCAATAGCCATTCCGGCTGCAGCTTGAGGCCCATGTGGCGCAGCACCGTGGGCGCTACCGAGGTCTGCGCGGGTAGCCCGTACAGGTTGCCGGGTCCAGGCATTTCCACAGGAATGCTCAGCTCGGTCAGTTCCTGATTCAACGGTTTGTTGCTGGCGATGAAGATGCTCTTTTCCTGCTCCGAAGCGCCGCCATGGCCTTTCCCCCAATAGTCCCGGCCATGGTTGGTACTGACGAGCACCAGCCAATCTTCCTGCGGGAACATGCGACGCCGCTGGTCTACCTTGTCCAATAGCCGTCCGATCTCGCTGTCTGCCTTGCGCAACGCCTGTGCATAGCGCTCACCATAACCGGTGTGATGGCCGATTTGGTCAGGTTCATCCAGTTGAATGAACGTGAAATCAGCGGGTGTGTCGCCAAGGATCTGCAACGTACGTGCTATCACCTGTTCATCCGACAAACCACTCTCGCGTACATTGGCGTCATGGGCGTCCTCCAGCAGAAATGCCGTGTTGATGGGTGACCAGTTGACGATGCTGGAGAGGTAGGCATTGGGGTATGCCAGGCGTAGCCGCTTGAACAGGCTAGGAAACGCCGGGTTTACCCGTTGCGAGTCATCGTCCGATTCAACGCCATGCTTGTTGCTCCACACGCCGGTCAGCAAAGTGATCCAGCCAGGGCCGCTCAAGGTGGGTTGCTCGCTGGTTTTACAACTGATGCCCCCTGTGTAGGCCTTGCCGTAATACAGGCGCTGCTTCAGGTTGGTCGCATCGCCCAGTTGCAGGTATTGCTGCAATTGCACGCCGTCAAGGCCGATGAGCAAGGTTTTAGGGCGGCTCTGGTGCCGGGCCGTGTCACAGCCTGGCTACAGGGTCAGGAACAGAAATAACAGCAAACTCGCCAGTCGCATGTAGGCACATCCTTGAAAGCACGCAACGAGGGTTGCAACAAAGTGTCATGCCCACAACTGGCAGAAATATCAGGTTGTTTACGTTTTTGCCCGCAATCCAGTAAGCTGCGTAAATTCATCGGATGATTGGTTGAGTGGCATGAATACCGAGCTGAGCAAGCGCTCCCTGGTGGAGTTGGCTGTAGAGCGCATGCGCGAATGCATCGTGCAGGGCGATTGGCAGGTCGGCCAGCGCCTGCCTACCGAGCCAGAGCTTGCCTTGCAATTGGGCATTAGCCGCAACACCGTGCGTGAGGCCATGCGCGTGCTGGCGTTCAGTGGCCTGGTGGAAATTCGCCAGGGCGACGGCAGCTACCTGCGCACTGCCCAGGACCCGCTGCAGGCGGTGCGCGCGATGTCCCGATGTACGCCCGAGCAGGCCCGGGAAACACGCCATATCCTCGAGGTGGAGGCCATCGGCCTGGCGGCTCTGCGCCGTACCGATGCCGACCTGCAAGCGCTACGGGATGCCCTTGAAGGCAGTGCCGGGCACTTTCACGGCGATGTCGATGCCTATGTGGCTTGCGATCTGGTGTTCCACCAGCGGCTGGTGGATGCCGCCCACAACCCGGCATTAAGCGAGTTGTACCGTTACTTTTCCGGTGTCGTGGCTGCCGCGCTGCAACACAGTCTGGCGACCGTTCCGCGCTGCCAGGCCACGTTCGACTTGCATGGGCAGATCCTCGAGGCCATCGAGCGACGTGACGCTGAACGGGCCAAGTGCCTGAGCCGTACCCTCATTGAATCCTGACACCGAGAAGGCCATGGCTGAATCCATCACCCGTAATACCCCCTCGAACGAGCGGGATCTCGATGAGCTGCTGATCGACGCTGAAGCTGACGACGAGCAGGTCCAGCAGCAGGCTGTGGTGTTGCGGCGGCCCTGGCTGTTGCTGCTGGGCCTGGTGCTGGTGGCTTTGAACCTGCGCCCGGCATTGTCGAGCATGGCGCCGGTACTGGGCCAAGTATCTGAAGGCCTGGGCCTGAGTGCTTCGCAGGCTGGCTTGCTGACCACCTTGCCGGTGCTCTGCCTGGGCCTGTTTGCTCCCTTGGCGCCGGTGCTGGCGCGGCGCTTTGGCAGCGAGCGGGTGATTCTTGGCATCCTCGTCACCTTGGCACTTGGCCTCGTGGTACGAAGCGCCTTTGGGGCTGTCGGGGTGTTCCTCGGCAGCCTGATGGCGGGGGCCAGCATCGGCATTATCGGCGTGTTGTTGCCGGGTATCGTCAAGCGCGACTTTCCGCAGCACGCTGGCACACTGACCGGCGTATACACCATGGCATTATGCCTGGGCGCTGCCATGGCCGCGGGTGCCACCGTTCCTTTGGCCCAGCATTTCGACGGCAGCTGGGCACTAGGGTTGGGCTTCTGGGTGCTGCCGGCCTTGCTGGCCATGCTGGTGTGGCTGCCACAGGCCCGTCAGGGGCATGGCCTGCACAAGGTAGCCTATCGCGTGCGAGGCCTGTGGCGTGACCCACTGGCCTGGCAGGTGACCCTATACATGGGCCTGCAGTCATCACTGGCTTACATCGTGTTCGGCTGGTTGCCATCGATCCTGATCGGTCGCGGCCTCAGCCCAACCGAGGCAGGGCTGGTGCTGTCAGGGTCGGTAATCGTGCAGTTGATCAGCTCGCTCAGCGCCCCTTGGCTGGCCACCCGCGGCAAGGACCAGCGGCTGGCGATCGTGGTAGTCATGTCGGGTACGCTGGCGGGGCTGTTCGGTTGCCTGTATGCGCCACTTTCCGGGTTGTGGGGGTGGGCCATTGTGCTGGGCCTGGGGCAGGGCGGTACCTTTGCCCTGGCGCTGACCTTGATCGTGCTGCGCTCGAAGGATGCCCATGTGGCGGCGAACTTGTCGAGCATGGCCCAGGGGGTGGGTTATACCCTCGCCTCAATGGGGCCATTTGCGGTGGGCCTGGTGCATGACCTGACTGGCGGCTGGGCGGCCCTGGGCTGGATTTTTGCGGTGCTGGGCGTCGGCGCCATCGTGTTCGGTCTGGGGGCCGGGCGGGCGCTGCATGTGCAGGTGACCAGCGAGAAAGTCTGAGGCCTGTTTTGCAGTACCGTCTTCTTACCCGCCAAGAGGACGGTACTGGCATTAGCCATCGGGGCAGATTATCGTGCAGCTTTCGAACCTAGGACGGACCAGCCCCCCCATGAGCGATGCCAACCGCGCCCTGATCACCCGTTTCTACCAGGCTTTCCAGCGCCTGGATGCCGACGCCATGCTGGCCTGCTACAGCAACGATATCGTTTTCAGCGACCCGGTGTTCGGCACCCTGCGCGGCAAGGACGCCGGCGATATGTGGCGGATGCTCACCACCCGCGCCAAGAACTTCACCCTGACATTCGACAGCATACGCGCAGATGAGCACAGTGGCAGCGCGCATTGGGTGGCTACCTACCTGTTCAGCCAGACCGGGCGTATTGTGGTCAACGATATCCAGGCACGCTTTGTCATTCGTGATGGGCTGATTTGCCAGCATGACGACACCTTTGACCTGTGGCGCTGGTCGCGGCAAGCGCTGGGTGTTCCTGGCATGCTGCTGGGGTGGTCGCCGCTGATGCAGAACAAGGTCCGCCTGCAGGCATTCAAGGGGTTGCGCGCATTCCAGCAGGCCCAGGGTGAGTGAGGTTGTCGAACCTGCCGTTGGAAAGCCCTGGTTCGTCTATCTGGTAAGGGCAGCCAATGGCTCGTTGTATTGCGGCATCAGCGATGATCCGCAGCGTCGGTTTGCCGCGCATCAGAAAGGGCAGGGCGCCCGCTATTTCAAGACCAGCCCGGCCCAGGCGCTGGTGTATGTGGAGCAGTGGCCGGACAAGAGCGCGGCGCTGCGCCAGGAGCGGTTGGTGAAACGGCTGCGCAAGTCGGCGAAGGAGGCATTGGTTGCCTCCTTTGGCGGCTTGGGGGAAATCAGTCCTTGCGGCGCTTCAGCTGATCCACCAAGGTTGTCGGCAGCCCCTTGATGATCAAGGTCCCCGCCGCTTCGTCATATTCCACCTTGTCCCCCAGCAGATGTGCCTCGAAGCTGATCGACAGCCCCTCGGCACGCCCGGTGAAACGGCGGAACTGGTTGAGGGTGCGTTTGTCCGCCGGGATTTCCGGCGAAAGGCCGTAGTCCTTGTTGCGGATGTGGTCGTAGAACGCTTTGGGGCGGTCCTCGTCGATCAGGCTGGACAGCTCTTCCAGTGTCACCGGCTCGCCCAGCTTGGTCTGGGTGGTGGCGTACTCGACCAGGGTCTGGGTCTTCTCGCGGGCAGATTCTTCCGGCAGGTCTTCACTTTCAACGAAATCACTGAAGGCCTTGAGCAGGGTGCGGGTTTCGCCCGGGCCGTCGACACCCTCCTGACAGCCGATGAAGTCGCGGAAGTAGTCCGACACCTTCTTGCCGTTCTTGCCCTTGATGAACGAAATGTACTGCCTGGAGTTCTGGTTGTTCTTCCACTCCGACAGGTTGATGCGTGCTGCCAGGTGCAGTTGGCCAAGGTCGAGGTGACGGGAAGGGGTCACGTCGAGCTCGGCATTCACAGCTACACCTTCGCTATGGTGCAGCAGGGCGATTGCCAGGTACTCGGTCATGCCTTGCTGATAGTGGGCAAACAGGATGTGGCCGCCGGTGGACAGGTTGGACTCTTCCATCAGCTTCTGCAGGTGCTCGACAGCCACGCGGCTGAAGGCGGTAAAGTCCTTTTCTTCATCCAGGTACTGCTTCAGCCAGCCGCTCAGCGGATAGGCACCCGATTCGCCGTGGAAAAAGCCCCAGGCTTTGCCTTGCTTGGCGTTGTAGCTGTCATTGAGGTCGGCCAGCAGGTTTTCGATGGCATCGGAGGCAGCCAGTTCGGAGTCACGAGCATGCAGCACGGCGGGGCTGCCATCGGGCTTTTTGTCGATCAGGTGAACGATGCAATGACGGATTGGCATGGAATTCTCGGCGAGCTGCAAAAGTTGCCAAGTTTAACCTAGACCTGAGGTGATGCAGTGGCCGTATGTTGGCAGATATGTCTGTTGTTCGTTTTTTGTTCAGTTTTGTGTGTTTTCAGCTGAAACGCCCGAAAAACCTGCATTTAATCAAAGTGCGAAGCGGATATTTATCCATTCCTGTGGTAGTTTTGCGCGGTCTTGCGCCCCTCGTGTGGCGCAGTGCTGGCAGCTTGCTTTCGTCGTGTCGAACCAAACGCCGATTTACGTATCTACATACGCAATTGGCGCGGCCCTCCATTTAAAGGGGCTGGCCCGATAACGTCGTAGTCCGCTGCATAACCATCGAATTTGATAGGGAAGGAACACCACCATGGCATTGACCAAAGACCAACTGATTGCCGACATCGCCGAATCGATCGCCGCGCCAAAAGCCACCGCCAAGAACGCTCTGGAGCAACTGGGCCAGATCGTTGCAGACCAACTGGAAAACGGCGCTGAAATCACTCTGCCAGGCATCGGCAAGCTGAAAGTCTCCGAGCGTCCTGCCCGTACCGGCCGCAACCCTTCGACTGGCGCTGCCATCGAAATCGCTGCCAAGAAAGTCGTCAAGTTCGTTCCAGCCAAAGTGCTGACCGACGCTATCAACAAGTAATTGTTGCTTTGACGAAACCGCGCCCGGCTTGCCCGGGCGCGGTTTTTTCATGCCTGTGATTTACGCCGGGCGTGCCAGGCCTGACGTGCGGCGTCGTCATGGAAGCTCCAGGCGACCATGCGGCTCTGTTTCTGCCCCTGGCCCATCTCGATGATGCGCACGGCCTTGGCGCCGGACTTCTTCAACGCGGCCTCGATGCCCGGCAGGTTGCTGGCCTTGGACACCAGGCTGGTGAACCACAGCACCTGCCCGGCGTACTGCACGCTTTCGCCAACCAATTGGGTGACAAAGCGGATTTCCCCACCTTCGCACCACAGTTCATTGTTCTGGCCACCGAAGTTCAGCACCGGCAGCTTGCGTTTGGGGTCCTGCTTGCCAAGGTTCTTCCATTTGCGCTGGCTGCCGCGGGTGGCTTCGTCGCGTGAGGCATGAAAGGGCGGGTTGCACAAAGTCAGGTCGAAGCGCTCGCCCTCCTGCAGCAGGCCGCTGAGGATGTGCGCTCGGTTGGCCTGCTGACGCAGCGTAATGGCCTTGCCCAAACCGTTGGCCTGGATGATGGCCTTGGCCGAAGCCAAGGCCATGGGGTCGATGTCTGAGCCGAGGAAGCGCCAGCGGTAGTCGCTGTGGCCCAGCAGTGGATAGATGCAGTTGGCCCCCACGCCGATGTCCAGCGCGCGCACTTGGGGGCCCCTTGGGACGTCGCCGGCATTGTCATCGGCCAACAGGTCGGCGGCTACGTGGATGTAATCGGCACGGCCAGGAATGGGCGGGCACAGGTAATCGGCCGGGATGTCCCAGTGCTGGATGCCGTACTGGGCCTTGAGCAGTGCACGGTTGAACACGCGGACGGCTTCGGGGTTGGCAAAGTCGATGCTGGGCTTGCCGTGGGGGTTGGTGATGGTGAAACGGGCCAGATCAGGGTGGGCCTTGATCAGGCTGGGGAAGTCGTAACGACCCTGGTGGCGGTTGCGCGGGTGCAGGGTGGGTTTGTTCGGGGTCATGGCAGTGTCCAGCCCTATACGAGCGGTGGCTTGAAGAACCTGGGGTTGCTACGCAGCCCTTTCGCGACACAAGGCCGCTCCCACAGGAGGGTGGCGCCTTGAAGGTTGGCGCCGTCCTGTGGGAGCGGCCTTGTGTCGCGAAAGGGCCGCGTAGCGGCCCCAACGGTCTCTCTAGTGTTTACAGCGCAGCAATCCGCGCATGCTGCTCGGTGAAGTTGGCCAGAGCCTGCTCAGACTCGGCCAGCTTGGCGCGTTCTTTCTCGATCACCGCAGGTGGGGCCTTGTCGACGAAGGCTGCGTTGGACAGCTTGCCGCCAACACGTTGCACTTCACCTTGCAGACGCTGGATTTCCTTGTTCAGGCGTGCCAGCTCGGCATCCTTGTCGATCAGCCCGGCCATTGGCACCAGCACTTGCAGGTCACCTACCAGGGCGGTAGCGGACAGCGGCGCTTCGTCGGCATCACCCAGTACGGTGAACGATTCGACCTTGGCCAGCTTCTTCAGCAGCGCTTCGTTTTCCTGCAGGCGGCGCTGGTCGTCGGCGCTGGCATTCTTCAGGAACAGTGGCAGCGGCTTACCTGGGCCGATGTTCATTTCGGCACGGATATTACGCAGGCCGACCATCAGCTCTTTCAGCCACTCGATGTCGCCTTCGGCGGCGGCGTCAATGCGCGCTTCGTTGGCCACTGGCCACGGCTGCACCATGATGGTCTTGCCGTCGATGCCGGCCAGCGGCGCGATGCGCTGCCAGATTTCTTCGGTGATGAACGGCATGAACGGGTGCGCAAGGCGCAGTGCCACTTCCAGCACACGCACCAGGGTGCGGCGGGTGCCGCGGGCGCGCTCTACCGGGGCGTTTTCGTCCCACAGTACCGGTTTGGACAGCTCCAGGTACCAGTCGCAGTACTGGTTCCAGATGAACTCGTACAGCGCCTGGCTGGCCAGGTCGAAGCGGAACTGCTCCAGCTGGCGGGTTACTTCGGCTTCGGTACGCTGAAGCTGCGAGATGATCCAGCGGTCGGCCAGCGACAGCTCGTAGGCTTCGCCGTTCTGGCCGCAGTCTTCACCCTTGTCCAGCACGTAGCGGGCAGCGTTCCAGATCTTGTTGCAGAAGTTGCGGTAGCCTTCGACGCGGCCCATGTCGAACTTGATGTCGCGGCCAGTCGAGGCCAGCGAGCAGAAGGTGAAGCGCAGGGCGTCGGTGCCGTAGCTGGCAATACCTTCGGGGAACTCGGCTTTGGTCTGCTTGGCGATCTTCTCGGCAAGCTTGGGCTGCATCATGCCGCTGGTGCGTTTTTCCAGCAGGGCGTCGAGGGTGATACCGTCGACGATATCCAGCGGGTCCAGCACGTTACCCTTGGACTTGGACATCTTCTGGCCCTGACCGTCACGTACCAGGCCGTGCACGTACACGGTCTTGAACGGTACCTGCGGGGTGCCGTCTTCGTTCTTGATCAGGTGCATGGTCAGCATGATCATGCGCGCAACCCAGAAGAAGATGATGTCGAAGCCAGTCACCAGTACGTCGGTGGAGTGGAACTTCTTGAGGAATTCAGTCTGCTCCGGCCAGCCCAGGGTGGAGAATGTCCACAGGCCCGAGCTGAACCAGGTGTCGAGTACGTCGTCATCCTGGCGCAGGGCCACGTCGGCGCCCAGCTTGTGCTTAGTGCGTACTTCTTCCTCGCTGCGGCCAACGTAGACCTGGCCAGCCTCGTCGTACCACGCCGGAATACGGTGGCCCCACCACAGCTGGCGGCTGATGCACCAGTCCTGGATATCACGCATCCAGGAGAAGTACATGTTCTCGTATTGCTTGGGCACGAACTGGATGCGGCCATCTTCCACGGCGGCGATGGCAGGTTCTGCCAGCGGCTTGGTGGAAACGTACCACTGGTCGGTCAGCCACGGCTCGATGACCGTGCCGGAGCGGTCGCCTTTCGGCACTTTCAGGGCGTGGTCGTCGATGCTGACCAGCAAGCCCTGGGCGTCCAGGTCGGCGACGATCTGCTTGCGCGCGACAAAACGGTCAAGGTTGGCATACTGGGCCGGCAGTTGGGTGTCGACCTGCTCGTTGACGCTGCCGTCGAGGTTGAAGGCCTGGGCACTGGCCAGCACGAAGGCGTTCTTGTCGAAGATGTTCAGCAGCGGCAGGTTGTGACGCTTGCCGACTTCGTAGTCGTTGAAGTCGTGGGCCGGGGTGATCTTCACGCAACCGGTACCGAACTCGGGGTCGCAATAGTCATCGGCGATGATCGGGATGCGGCGGCCGACCAATGGCAGTTCGACGAATTTGCCGATCAGTGCCTGGTAGCGTTCGTCGTTCGGGTTGACTGCCACGGCGGCGTCACCCAGCAGGGTTTCCGGACGAGTGGTGGCAACCACCAGGTAGTCCTGCCCTTCGGCGGTCTTGGCGCCGTCGGCCAGCGGGTAGCGCAGGTTCCACAGGTGGCCTTTCTCGTCGTGGTTTTCCACTTCGAGGTCGGAGATCGCTGTGTGCAGCTTGGTGTCCCAGTTGACCAGGCGCTTGCCGCGGTAGATAAGGCCGTCTTCATGCAGGCGCACGAACGCTTCTTTTACTGCTTCGGACAGGCCATCGTCCATGGTGAAGCGCTCGCGGCTCCAGTCTACCGATGAGCCCAGGCGGCGAATCTGGCGGCTGATGTTGCCACCGGACTGATCCTTCCATTCCCAGACCTTTTCCAGGAACTTTTCGCGGCCCAGGTCATGACGGTTCTGGCCTTTGGCTTCAAGTTGGCGCTCGACCAGCATCTGCGTAGCGATACCCGCGTGATCGGTACCTGGCTGCCACAGGGTGTCGCGGCCTTGCATGCGGCGGAAACGGATCAGGGCGTCCATGATCGCGTTGTTGAACCCGTGGCCCATGTGCAGGCTGCCGGTTACGTTCGGCGGCGGGATCATGATGGTGTAGGACTCGCCTGCACCTTGTGGAGCGAAATAGTTCTCGGACTCCCAGGTGTTGTACCAGGAGGTTTCGATTGCGTGCGGCTGGTAGGTCTTATCCATGCGCGGCGGGACCCTGTGCATTTATTCGGGAAAGCCGGGAAGTATAACCAAGCTGGGGGCCGCAGGCGACAAGCTGCTGACAACTGTCGGAACAGTGTCGCCTGTCTCGCGGGCAAAGCGCAGGCTTCGAACCTGTGGCAGCGGTTTGCCTGCGAAGCAGGCGACACCGTTGCCCGGCTCTACTCGGAACGCTTGATCAGGCGTTCGATCCGCGCATCCAGCCGGCGCTTGATTTCGTTCTCGATATGCGGGGTAAAGTCGTTGATCACGTCCTGCATGATCATCTGCGCGGCGGCGCGCAGCTCGCTTTCCAGGTGCAGCAGGGTGTCCTGGCGGCGGGTTTGCGGGTCGTCCTCGGGTTCGGCAGCTACCGGTTCGTCGGGCGCCGCGGGGTCGCTGGCGGTTTCGTCCAGCAGCAACGGAATCTGCTCTACCGTCTCGGTGAGCAGCGGCGGTTGCAGGTCGGCGTCGCCAAGCAGCTGACGGATCGACTCGAGGTCATCGAGCAGGTGGGCGGAATCGGGCAAAGGGGAGGGCTTGTCCATCGTCGTCAAAGTCGCTGTAAGCGGTGGTCTTGCAGAGCATAGCCCTGTTCACGGTAGAAACGGAATCGCTCACGGGCTGATTGGCGGATGGCGGGCTCTTCAACGACGATTTCTGCCACCCGCTCGAACTGCCCGACAAAGCCCGGCACGCTGGCGCCGAGGTTGATCAGCAGACCGCAGTGCTCGCCCGCGTTGTCAGCCAGGCCCAGAACCACACCAGCATCTGCATGGACCTCGGCCAGGTCGTGGGGCACGAAAGCCTCGCCCTTGAAGCGCCACAAGCGTTGGTCCAGTTCACTGCGCTGTTCTGCGTCCTGGCAGTGCAGATAGACCCGGTGGCCGAGGCGCCAGGCCTTCTCGCACAGCTTGCAGGCGAAATCGAGCCGCGCCGACAGCGAATCGGTGGGCAGAATGTAGAAGTCGACTTTGCTCATGGTGGGGATTACCGGCCGGTGGTGCGCAAGGCACCACCAGCTTCACGGCTTCAGGCGCCAGCGCGGTCCAGCAGGTACTGGGTCAGCAGAGGCACCGGGCGGCCAGTGGCGCCTTTGTCCTTGCCGCCACTGACCCAAGCGGTACCGGCGATGTCCATGTGCGCCCAGTTGTAGGCTTTGGCGAAGCGCGACAGGAAGCAGCCAGCGGTGATCGTGCCGGCCTTTGGCCCACCAATGTTGCCCATGTCGGCGAACGGGCTGTCCAGTTGCTCCTGGTATTCATCGAACAGCGGCAACTGCCAGGCACGGTCGTCGGCACGCTTGCCGGCATCGAGCAATTGCCCGACCAGGTCGTCGTTATTGCCCATCAGGCCGGAGGTGTGGCTGCCCAGGGCAACGATGCAGGCGCCGGTCAGGGTGGCGATGTCGATGACCGCCTGCGGCTTGAAGCGCTCGGCGTAGGTCAGGGTGTCGCACAGCACCAGGCGGCCTTCAGCATCGGTGTTGAGGATTTCCACGGTCTGGCCGCTCATGGTAGTGACGATGTCACCCGGGCGGGTGGCACCGCCGCTTGGCATGTTCTCGGCGCAGGCCAGCAGGCACACCAGGTTGATCGGGAGTTGCAGCTCGAGCACTGCATGCAGGGTGCCGAATACGCTGGCGGCGCCGCACATGTCGTACTTCATTTCGTCCATGCCGGCGCCAGGCTTGAGGCTGATGCCGCCGGTGTCGAAGGTAATGCCTTTACCCACCAGCACATATGGCTTGTCGGCCTTTTTGCCGCCCTGGTAATTGAGCACGATCAGGCGGGGTGGCTGGTCGCTGCCCTGGCCCACGGCGTAGAACGCGCCCATGCCCAGGTCCTTGATCTTTTTCTCGTCCAGCACTTCAACCTTGAGGGCCTTGTGCGCCTTGCCAAGGTCTTTGGCCTGTTCGGCCAGGAAGCTTGGGTGGCAAAGGTTTGGCGGCAGGTTGCCGAGGTCGCGGGTGAAGGCCATGCCGCTGGCGATGGCGCTGGCATGCTTGACCGCGCGCTCGACTTCGGCCTGGCCGGCTTTGTCGGCCAGCAGGGTGACCTTTTTCAGCGCGCGCGGCTCGGCTTTCTGGCTTTTGAAGCGGTCGAACACATACTCGCCGTCCAGCAGGGTTTCGGCCAGCAGGCGGTACTTGCCATAATGGGCGTCGCGGTTGCTGACCGCGATATCGTCCAGGGCCAGCACTGCGTCAGCGCCATTCAGGCCCTTGAGCACGCCAGCGACACTGGCCACCAGTTTGCGCCAGGCGCGGTCGCCCAGGGCTTCTTCCTTGCCGCTGCCCACCAGCAGCACGCGCTCGGCTTTCAGGCCAGGGAGGTTCTGTAGCAGCAGGGTCTGGCCCGGCTTGCCGGCCAGGTCGCCGCGCTTGAGCACGGCGCTGATGGCGCCTTCGCTGGCCTGGTCGGCAGCCTTGGCAACAGCGCCGAGCTTGCGGTTTTCACCTACCGGAAGGACCAGGGTGGCGGTTTTTACGGATGCAGCAGCTACGCTTTTTACAACCAGTTCCATGTCAGGATCCCCGAATGATCGATACGAATGGCGCCGTGTGTTCCGGCGCTCTGGACGGGCCTGGCCGCGTCGTCGCGCACCAGCGGAAAAGCTGCCAGTTTGAGCCTGTGGCAAGCGTGCTGACAACCCCGTTGTGCACCTTCGTGCGCGGCCAAGTGACAGGGGCGGTCAATCACAGGATAATGCGCGCACTTTACATGGAGGTTCGCCTTTGGCGAACCGGCATTGGTCTTGGATGTACTAAGTCATTGTTTGGCGCCATTGCATGGCTGTCCGCCCTGACAACCCAGGAGTGTCTGGTTTGATCGTCTTTCGTTATCTGTCCCGCGAGGTCCTGGTGACCTTGAGCGCCGTCAGCGCTGTGCTGTTGGTGATCATCATGAGCGGGCGCTTCATCAAGTACCTGGCCCAGGCTGCCCAAGGCGTGCTCGACCCTGGCGTGTTGTTCCTGATCATGGGCTACCGCTTGCCAGGCTTCCTGCAACTGATCCTGCCTCTGGGGCTCTTCCTCGGCATACTGCTGGCTTACGGGCGCCTGTACCTGGAAAGCGAGATGACCGTGCTGTCGGCCACAGGCATGAGCCAGCAGCGCCTGCTGGGCCTGACCATGGCACCGGCTGCCCTGGTTGCCCTGCTGGTGGCCTGGTTGAGCATGAGCCTGGCCCCGCAGGGCGTGGCCCAGGTGCAGCAGATCATCAGCCAGCAGGATGCCCTGACCGAGTTCGATACCTTGGTGCCGGGCCGCTTCCAGACCTTGCGTGATGGCTCGCGGGTAACCTATACCGAGCAACTGTCGGATGACCGCATCAACCTGGGCGGGGTGTTCATCTCCGAGAAGCGCTTCAACCAGGACAAGACCAAGGACCGCGCCCCATCGGTGCTGGTCGCTGAGAAAGGTCACCAGGAAATCCAGGCCGACGGCAACCGCTACCTGGTTCTCGAAAACGGTTACCGCTACGACGGCAATCCGGGCCAGGCTGACTACCGCGCCATCAAGTATGACACCTACGGCGTGCTGCTGCCCAAGCCGGAAGTGGCCGAGGAAGTGACCGAGCGCGAAGCTATTCCCACCTCCGAACTGATCGGCGCCAAGGGCCTGCGTGAGCGCGCCGAGCTGCAATGGCGGCTGTCGCTGCCGATCCTGGTGTTCGTCGTCACCCTGCTGGCAGTGCCACTGTCGCGGGTCAACCCGCGCCAGGGCCGCTTCCTCAAGCTGCTGCCGGCAATTCTTCTGTATATGGCCTACCTGACAATGCTGATTTCCGTACGCGGCGCCCTCGAGAAGGGCAAACTGCCGATTGCCCTGGGCATGTGGTGGGTACACGGCCTGTTCCTGCTGATCGGCCTTGGCCTGATGTACTGGGAGCCGCTGCGCCTCAAACGCGCCGCCCGCCGTGCGGAGGTGGCCCATGGCTAAGCTCGATCGCTACATCGGCCAGAGCGTGCTGCTGGCCATCCTGGCCGTGCTGGGGATCATCCTCGGCCTGGCTTCACTTTTCGCTTTCATCGATGAGATGAGCGACCTGAGTGACACCTACACAGTGATGGAAGCGGGCAACTTTGTCCTGCTTACCGCGCCTCGGCGGCTGTATGAAATGTTGCCAATGGCCGCCTTGATCGGTTGCCTGATCGGCCTGGGCAGTCTGGCCAGCAGCAGCGAGCTGACCATCATGCGTGCGGCCGGCGTGTCCATCGGCCGCATCGTCTGGGCGGTGATGAAGCCGATGCTGGTGCTGATGCTGGTTGGTCTGCTGATTGGCGAATATGTGGCTCCGGTGACTGAGAACAAGGCTCAGGCCGACCGTTCTCTGGCTCAGGGTGGTGGTGAGGCACAAAGCTCCAAGCGCGGCATGTGGCACCGCCAGGGCGAGGAGTACGTGCACATCAACGCCGTACAGCCCAATGGCCTGCTGCTGGGCGTGACCCGCTACCGCTTCGACAGCGAGCGCAAGATCGTCACCTCGAGCTTTGCCCGCCGCGCACAGTACCAGAGCGACCACTGGCTGCTCGCCGATGTGCGTACCACCTACTTCCGTGGCGACCATACCGAGGTGGTCAACGCGCCAGAGGAGCGCTGGGATGTTTCGCTCACGCCAGAGCTGCTCAATACCGTAATCCTCGCGCCGGAGTCGCTTTCGATTACCGGGTTGTGGGACTACATCCACTACCTGTCTGACCAGGGCCTGAACAACGCCCGCTACTGGCTGGCGTTCTGGACCAAGGTGCTGCAGCCGATGGTAACGGCGGCTCTGGTGCTGATGGCGATCTCGTTCATCTTTGGCCCGCTGCGTTCGGTAACCCTTGGTCAGCGCGTGTTCACGGGTGTACTGGTGGGCTTCGTGTTTCGCATTGGCCAGGACCTGCTCGGGCCTTCGAGTCAGGTATTCGGCTTCCCGCCGCTGCTGGCGGTGGTGATCCCGGCAGGTATCTGTGCATTGGCGGGCGTGTGGTTGCTGCGCCGGGCAGGCTAATAGCCTGAGCTGCACAAGAAAGCCGACCTCAGGGTCGGCTTTTTCATGGGTGTTGATCTGTCC